>CAMNJQ010000026.1 GCA_946541575.1 uncultured Clostridium sp.
CAGGAGCCCAAGAACATTATAAAGAAGTAGGATTTATAGATTATCTTGCAAAACCATTTACAAGAGATCAAATAAAAGAAAAACTTGATATATTATTTAAATAAAACTACAAGATATAATTAATGAAAAAATGTTAGTTAATAAATAAAAACAAAATCTTTATGTTTAAATTAATTTACATTTTTTCTTTTTTAATTGCTCTTTTTAGACATAAATGAATTATCATGTTAAAATATATTATACAAGGAGACACTATGGAAAAAATAAAAATAATGATTAATGATGATTTAAAAGAATGTGATCTATTATATACTTTTAAATCTGATAAAACAAATAATAATTATTTAATTTGTACAGATAATACTTACGATAATGATAAATTGAATGTTTATTCTTTTATTTACTATCCTGACAATCGTGAAAAAGGTTTAGAGAAAATAAGTAAAGATGAAGAGTGGGAAGAAGTTGAACAATTTCTTAGTTTGACAGAGGTATGTATAGATGATTAATGTTTTATTGATAATTCTTGGTGCAAAATTAGGATATTCACTTATTAGGCATTACATTACAAAGCCTAATTATATAAAAAAGAATTTAAAAAAATATTTTACTTCTGATAATGTAAAAGTAGTTAGTTTACCTGATGAATTATATGAAACTATAGATGAATCTAAAGTAAAAGATAATGAAGTATATATAAAAACGTTTGAAGACTTTGGCAAAATAATTGAAGGAATAATTCCTAGAGAAGATTTAGATAATTATTATAGGAATTTTAGTACTTTAAAAGAGAAAAGTTTATCTTTTTCAGATCAAATTAAAATAAGAGCAACATATGGAGGTTTTGCTGGTGGTGCATATAATACATTAGAAAACGAAGTTGATTTGAAAACAAGTGTTTTAGGAGATTTAAGTGGTTCAACAAACCATGAATTATTACATGCATCGTCTACTAATTATGATAAGGAAAATAATATTATTTATTCTGGATTTTCACAAACTTTTATTAAAGATACAGATGGTAAAAAAACGCTTGAAACATTTGGCTTAGGAATTAATGAAGGATATACACAATATCTTAATATTAAATTATTTGGTAGTAATAGTTTTTTAAAAGAAAAGATATATGAAGATGATCAGAAAATTGCAAAACTATTGAATATAATAGTTGGTGAAGAAAAAATGCAATCCTATTACTTTAGAGCAGATTTAAAAGGCTTGGTTGAAGAATTAGAGAAATATAATACAAAAGAAGAAGTTTATAAATTTATAAATACAACTGATATCTTACACACTTTTGGAAAATATAAGAACAAGAGAATATCAGAGCTTTCTGAAGCAAAACAATATGTTCAAGCATTTCTTTTTAAATCATTGTTGAAGTCTGGTAAGATGACTGCTGAAGATCTTTCAAGACTTTGTATAAATGGTGATGTACCATACGGTTTAGAACCTATGAATTTGGATAAAAATAGTTCAAATACTACTTCACAAAATGATGAAAGTGAAAATGAAGAAAAAGTACATAAATCTATGTAATAAAAGAGAGAACACTCTCTTTTTTTGTGATATAATTTTTTATATGTATGAGGTGCTATATGAACTTAGATAATTTAAATAAAGAACAAAAAGAAGCGGTATTAAATACAGAAGGACCTTTACTAATTCTTGCAGGAGCTGGAAGTGGGAAAACAAAAGTTTTAACTACAAAAATAGCTTATTTAATAGAAGAATGTGGTATTAGTCCATATAATATTTTGGCTATTACATTTACAAATAAAGCAGCAAAAGAAATGAAAGATAGATTATTTAATTTAGTTGGTATAAAGGCAAAAAATGCACAAGTATCTACATTTCACTCATTCGGAGTAAGAATACTAACTGATTATTACGATAGATTAGGATATGAAAAAAACTTTATAATAATGGATAGTGATGACAGTTTATCTATAGTAAAAAAAATATTGAAAAACAAGGGACTTGATCCTAAAAGCTACAATCCTAATTCAATTAGAAATCAAATAAGTAGTTGTAAAAATGAAATGATGAGTTACTCTGATTATGAAAAATTTGCAATTGGAGATTATGAAAAAGTAGTATATGAAGTATTTAAAGAATATGAAGAAACATTAAAAAATAATAATTCTATTGACTTTGATGATCTACTTTTATTACCAATAAAATTATTTAGAGAAAATGAAGATGTGTTAAGAACATATCAAGAAAGATTTCAATATGTATTAATAGATGAGTATCAAGATACAAATGAAGTACAATATATATTATCTAAAATGATTTGTGCAAAATATAAAAACATTTGTTGCGTTGGTGATGAAGACCAATCAATATATAGTTTTAGAGGAGCAAATTACAAAAATATATTAAATTTTGAAAAAGATTATCCAAATGCTAAAGTAATTAAATTAGAGCAAAACTATAGATCTACAACAACAATTCTTGATGCAGCAAACAATGTAATAAAACATAATAAAGATAGAAAAGATAAAGTATTGTGGTCTAATAAAGGAAAAGGAGAAAAAATAACTTACTATCGTGCATATAATGGTATTGATGAGGCTCAATATGTATCTCGAAATATAAAAAAATTAATTAATGATGGAATAGAATATCAAAATATAGCAATACTTTATAGAACTAATGCTCAATCACATACTATAGAAGAAGAATTATTAAAAGACTCAATTCCTTATAGAATAGTAGGAGGAGTAGGATTCTATTCTAGAAAAGAAATTAAAGATGTTTTAGCATATTTAAGATTAATATATAATTCCAAAGATAATGTAAGTTTATTAAGAGTAATAAATGTACCAAAACGTGGAATTGGAAATAAAACAATTAGTAATCTAATCGAAAAATCAAATATTGAAGGAAAATCTATTTATGAAGTAATAGAAAGTGGCAAAGAATTAGCATTTAAAGAAATGATTGAATCTTTAAAAAAACAAAGTGAATTTTTAACACTTACTGAACTTGTAGATAGAATTTTAGATGTAACAGGAATAAAAAAAGAATATGAAGAAGAAAAAAATCTAGAAGCTGATATTAGACTTGAAAACTTGGAAGAATTAAAAACAGTTACTAGAACTTTTGAAGAAAGAGAAGGAGTAGTATCTCTTGAAGACTTCTTACTTGAAGTAAGTCTAGTTACTGATGTTAATGAATATGATAAAGATCCAAATAAAGTAAGCTTAATGACAGTGCATTCAGTTAAAGGACTAGAATTTGATTATGTATTTATAATTGGAGTTGAAGAAGGATTATTTCCACATGTTAATTCTATTCTTAATGGTAATGAACTAGAAGAAGAAAGAAGACTTATGTATGTTGCAATAACAAGAGCAAAAGAGAAATTATATATTGTTAATGCAAGAACAAGAATGTTATTTGGAACTGATACAGCTAATGTAGCAAGTAGATTTATTGGAGAAATAAATAGTGACTTAATTGATAAAGAATTCGAAGAAAAAGAAGTAGAAAATAAAGTAAATGTTGAAGAGAAGTTTTACAACAGCGAGGAAGTAGATTATAATATAGGTGATTACGTATATCATGATGTCTTTGGACAAGGAAAAGTAGTTGGAGTATCAGGAAGTTTAATATCAATAGCATTTAAACATCCTTATGGTATAAAAAAACTTATGAAAAATCATAAGAGTATTACAAAAATTGTATAAAGTTAATAGGAGGTAAAATGAAAAAAGATTTAACTTTAGTAATTATGGCAGCAGGAATGGGTTCTAGATTTGGTGGATTAAAACAAATTGAACCAGTTGGTCCAAATGGTGAATTCATAATCGATTATTCAATCTATGATGCTGTAAGAGCAGGATTCAACAAAGTAGTATTCATAATAAAAGAAGAAAATTTTGAAATATTTAAGGAAACAATTGGAAAACGTGTTGAAAAACAAATTGCAGTAGATTATGTATTCCAAAAACAAACAGATATTCCTAAAGGATATGATCCAAAAGATAGAACAAAACCTTGGGGAACAAGTCATGCAATTCTATCTTGTAAAGGAAAAGTAAAAGGAAATTTCTTAGTACTAAATGCAGATGACTTTTATGGAAGTGATTCATTTATGCAAGCAAGTAAATTCTTTAGTGAAAATCATCCAAATGAATATGCAATAATTGGTTATAAAATTAAAAATACTTTAACTGAAAATGGTGCAGTTAAACGTGGTGTTTGTGAAGCAGAAAATGGATACTTAACTAAGCTTATAGAAAGTTCTGTAGAAAATAAAGAAGGACATATAATTGCTAGCCCACTTGATGGAAGAGAGCCATTTGAAATTGGTGGAGATGATCCAGTATCAATGAATATGTTCTGCTTTAGAGATAACATATTTGATTATCTAGATAAACATTTAGTTGAATTTTTTGAAAAAAATAAAGAAGATTTATCTAAATGTGAATATTTAATACCAGATAGTGTTTACAATATGATAACTGAAGGAATAGTAAAAGTAAAAGTTATACCTACAACAGCTAAATGGCAAGGAATAACATACAAAGAAGATAAAGAAAAACTTGTTAATGAAATAGAAGAATTAATTAAAAAGGGTGAATATCCACAAAGTTTGTGGAAATAAAAAATAAGGTGATATTATGTGTAGTAGTTTAAGTAATTTAGTAGTATTATTAAGAGTACTTAGAACTGTAGTTCCAATAACATTAGTTACAATTGGTTTAGTTTTGCTATATGATAGAAAAAAGTTTTATACTGAAGTTAAGTTTAAAAAGTTTTCTAAAAAAATGATAATTATGATGATTATTGCAGTAGCATTTGTTTTATTGGCATCTATTGGAATATGGATATTAGGTCCTGTTGGTGTGTGTGAAGGAAAATTTGTAGATACTGGAAGTAAACTTGCAGCTAATTTGATTTCTTATACACATTTATCTACTTATTTAATTATAATTAGTTTTGCAATTTTTATTTTATATATTATTTTATCCTCTCTTTCTAAAAAGATGAATGGTAAAAAAAATTTATTTATCACAAAGTTTATAGAAGTAATTTTTGTATTATTAGTACTAATAGTTTATTGTGTAGCAAATAATGAATTTGAAAATATTAATAAAAAGGATGGTAATAATAATACAGCATGGAAGCCAATCATGTATATTTATCCAGAAGAAGAAATCGATTTAAATATAAGTTTTACAGAAAGTGATAAATTAATGCATACTTATCCAAAATATAAAGAGAATTGGAATATTCATGTTGATACAGATGGTAATATTTATGATTACGATACAAAAAGAAATTATTATGCACTATATTGGGATGAAAAAGATAATACTAAAGAAAACTTTGATGAAGGATTTGTTGTAAAAGGTGAAGATATTTCTAAATTCTTTGAAGAAAAGTTAGAAATACTAGGATTTAATGATAAAGAAATAAATGAATTTATAATTTATTGGATGCCAAAAATGGAAGACAACAAATATAATTTAATAAAGTTTAGAACTACTGATGAAATAAATGAAAATATGCCAATAGAATTTAGCAAAAACCCAGATACTTTAATAAGAGTTATAATGGATTATAAAAAACTAGATGAAAAAATAGAAATAAAAGAACAAGAATTAGAAAAACAAGAAAGAGTAGGTTTCACTATAGTAGAGTGGGGCGGAAGAGAATTAAAATAAATAATTCAAAAAACATAAAATAATAATGGGGATATATTATGAATAATGAAAATAAAAAAACAAAAACAATTGTATACATACTTTTATCAATAGCAGCAGTAGTTATACTAGCGGGGGTATTAATAGTATTATTAGGAAAAAAAGAAAATAAAAAAATAGAAGAACCAAAAAAACCATATAACCCTAATGACGTAGTAATAGATGGATTTACTTATTCTTTTTTAAAACTAGAAACAAATGAAGAAAATTTAGTATATTCACCATTATCAATTAAGTATGCTCTTCATATGTTAAATGAAGGAGCAGCAAATAACACAAAAGATGAAATTACTAAGGTTATTGGAGATTCTCTACCAACTAAATATGATAATATTGATAAAGTACTATCTTTAGCAAACTCTGTATTTATAAGAGATAAATATAAAGATTTTGTTAAACAGTCATATATAGATACTTTAAAAGAAAAATATAATGCAGAATTCTTCTATGATGAATTTAAGGATGCTAAAAATGTCAACAATTGGATTGAAGAAAAAACATTTAATATAATAAAAGACATGCTTAGAGATGAACAAGTACAAAATCCATATCTAGAAATGATTCTAGTTAATGCACTTGCAATTGACATGGAGTGGGAAAGTAAGTTTGAAGGGCTTGATACAAATAGTAGGCCATTTACTAAAGCAAATGGTGAAGAAATAAAAGCTGCTATGATGCATAAAAGTACTTATTCTAAATCATATGAGTACTATCAAGATGAAGAATATACTGCACTTTCAATGCCATTAAAAGAATATAATGGTACTCAATTAGAGTTTGTTGCAATAATGCCTAATACTGAAAACTTAAAAGAAGTGTTAACAAGAGACGATATGGAAACAAATATAAATAATATTTTAAATAATCTTCATCCAAGTGATAAAGAAGAATTAAGCATAAGTATTCCAAGATATGATTTTGAATATCAAATAAGTCTAACTGATGATTTACAAAAGTTAGGAATTAAAGATGCATTTACAAATAATGCTGACTTTTCAAATATGTCTTCATCTCCATTAGCAGTAAGTGATGTATTACATAAAGCAAATATTAAAATGTCAGAAAAAGGTGTTAAAGCAGGAGCAGCAACAGTAATTTTTATGAAAGATAATGCAATGCTTCCTGAAGAGCATGAAATTAAATATTTAAACTTCAATAAACCATTTATGTTCATTATAAGAGATAGTAATACTAATGAATGTTGGTTTACTGGAACAGTTTATGAACCATTATTATGGGATAAAGTTAAAGACGATTATAATTATAGATAATTTATAATTGTCTTTTTTTTGAAATTAATTATAATAAATCTCGAGGTGGGTTATGGAAAAAGCTAAAAAAGTATTAGAATACTATGTATTAACAAATAAATTAAAAGATGTAATTAGAACAGGTTGGATTGATTGGGGAGTAGATAGAAACAGAGTAGAAAGTGTAGCAGAACATGTTTATGGAGTACAACAACTAGCACTTGCAATGTGGAGTGAATATAACTATGATGTTGATATCAATAAAGTTGCTTTAATGCTAGCAGTACATGAACTTGAAGAGACAGTAATCGGTGATTTAACTCAGTTTCAAATATCAAAAGAAGAAAAAGAGAAAATAGGTCATATTGCTATAGAAAAAGTATTATCTAATTTAAGTATGGGAGATAAAATTAAAGAAATAATTCTAGAATTTGATGAAAGAAAAACAAAAGAAGCAAAATTTGCTTATATGTGTGATAAATTAGAATGTGATTTACAATGTAAACTATATGATGATGAAGTATGTGTTGATTTAGATTTACAAGAAAATAATAAATCATTTAATGATCCAACTGTCCAAAAATTATTAAATGAAGATAAATGTTGGAGTGAAATGTGGATGGAATTTGGAAGAATAAAATATCCATATGATGACAATTTCAAAGAAGTATCAAAATATGCTGAGACACATGATTCTATGTCAATTAAAAGACTTAAAAGAAAATAGTATGTTTTCTTTTTTTATATAATAATTATGTATAAAGAATATTTATTTACTATTTTCGAAGTGTTTTATTCAATATATGACTATGATAGTCCATCAAATCAATGTTAGTGTTAAAAGTGTAAATAAGAAATAATTATTTAATATACTTTTTCTTTTTTTGAAGCATGTGATATACTTTTAGTATAGTAAAAGGAGTAAAGAGGTATGTATCAGTTAATGAGTATTTTTGAAAATTGTTGTAAAAACGGAATTTATCTTGGACCAATTGTAGGAACAATGAAAGGTTTATTTGATATAGTAGGATTTGTAGTAATTTTTGTTTGTCTATGTTTAAGTGGATATAATTTAGTTATGGCGCATTTAGAAAAAACTAATAAATTAAAAAAACAGTTATTATTTGAAACTTTTAGATATATTGTAATTGCTTTAATAATAATTATTACTATAGCAATATTTAAAAGTTTGATGGGTACTCAGTATAATGATTATGAACAAGTACAGTGTTGGTGCCATAACGAAACTTCATTTGAATTTAGTAAAGATGTTGGTATTTTATCACTAATTGTACTACTTTACGTAGTTCCAACAGTTTTATTCATAGTAGGTACTTTTAAAGCAGTTTTAAACTATGGAAAAAAGACGATAGAATCAAAAATAAAATTCAAACGTGGTATAAGATTTTACTTATATTCAATAGTATTATTTACAATAGGTATAATATTGCTTGGAATGATTAATTGATAATAATTAAACTAGAGAAATCTAGTTTTTTTGATATAATAATATATAGGTGGTTAATATGGAAGAAAGATACTTAGAACTAATAAAAATAATAAATGAAGCTGATTATAATTATCATACTCTTGATAAACCAACTATAACGGATCAAGAATATGATAGTTATTTAAGAGAATTATATAATATAGAAGAGGCTCATCCAGAACTTGTTAGAAGTGATTCTCCAAGCCAAAGAGCAGGAGGACAAGTACTTGATGAATTCAAAAAGATAACTCATACAATACCAATGCTTTCTTTAAGTAATGTATTTAATGAAGAAGAAATTAGACAATTTGATGACAGAATAAAAAAAGAAGGGATTAATCCAAAGTATGTTGCAGAGCTAAAAATCGATGGACTAAGTGTTTCACTAAATTATAAGAATGGAAAACTTGTAAGTGCAGCAACTAGAGGTGACGGAGTAGTAGGAGAAGATATTACAAATAATGTAAAAACAATTAAAACTGTGCCACTTACAATAAATAAACCAATAGATATAGAAGTTCGAGGAGAAATATACATTAGTAAAAAAAGATTTGAAGAAATAAATGCTGATAGAAGAATTAAAGGCTTAGAAGAATTCCAAAATTGTAGGAATTTAGCAGCTGGTTCTATTAGGCAACTAGATTCATCTATAGCAGCATCAAGAAAACTAGATTGTTGGATATATCATTTACCAAATCCAACTGACTATGGTATAAAAACTCATTATGAAGCACTTGAATTTATGAAAGAATTGGGATTTAAAGTAAACCCTAATAATAAAATTGTAAATAATGTTAATGAACTTTTAGACTACATCAAAGATAAAGCAGAAAAAAGAGATTCACTACCTTATGATATAGATGGAATAGTTATTAAATTAAATAATTTAAATGATCAAAAAATAATGGGATTTACTGCAAAATATCCAAGATGGGCTACTGCATATAAATTTCCAGCTAAAGAAGTATTAACTAAATTAGAAGATATAATATTTACAGTCGGAAGAACAGGACAAATTACTCCAAATGCTGTTTTATCTCCAGTATTAGTTGCAGGATCAACTATAAGACGTGCTACACTTCATAATGAAGATTATGTAAAAGAAAAAGATTTAAAAATTGGAGATACTGTATCTATTAGAAAAGCAGGAGATGTTATTCCTGAAGTAGTAGAAAGAATTTTAGAAAGAAGAACTGGCGAAGAAAAAGAATTCAAAATGATTGATAAATGCCCAATTTGTGGGACTAAGCTTGTAAAAAAAGAAGGACAAGTAGATTATTATTGTACTAATCCATTATGTGATAAAAGAAATATTGAGGCATTAATTCATTTTGTAGATAGACATGCTATGAATATAACTGGTCTTGGAGAAAGAATAATAGAAGATTTCTATAACATTGGATTTATTAAAAATATTACTGATATATATCATTTAAAAAAACATGCAGAAGATTTAGTAGAATTAGAAGGATTTGGAAACAAAAGTGTAAATAATTTAATAGAAGCAATAGAACAATCAAAGAATAATTCTTTAGAAAAGTTAATATTTGGATTAGGAATAGAACAAGTTGGAGAAAAAACAGCAAGAGTATTAGCTCGTAAATTTGAAACAATGGATAACTTTTCAAAAGCTTCTTTAGAAGAATTAACAAACATTCAAGATATTGGAGAAATTATTGCTCAAAGTATTGTTGATTATTTTTCAAAAGAAGAAAACATTAAACTTATCAATGATTTAAAAGAACTAGGTATTAATATGAATTATACTGGTGAAAAAATAGAAGCAAAAGATGAGTTTATTGATAAAACATTTGTTATAACAGGAACACTTACAAATTACACAAGAGATGAAATGAAAAGCATAATTGAAAAATTTGGAGGACGTACATCAGAATCAGTTAGTAAAAAAACAGATGTAGTAATAGTGGGAGACAATCCAGGAAGTAAATATGAAAAAGCTCAAAAACTAGGAATAACTATTTGGAATGATGATATGGTTAATCAGATAATGGAAGAATATAAATAATATTGACAAAGATATAATTATAAGAATATAATGCAAAGAAAGATAATTAAGATGAAGAAAAAAAGGGCCAAGATTATAAGAGCATAAAAATTGCTCTTTTTTTATAGGCAATTAAAGTACACTATTAATTTTATAATTCATACTATAAACTAGATAGGAGGAATAAGATGTTTAATGAGCCTTTTGACTTTCAAAATGGATTTAGTCAAAATATTTATGGAGAAGATATTAATGTAGATGTAGATGTAATGATGAATGGAAATGGACCTACTACTAATCAAGCATTTCAAACGAGTATGAGCCAACCAATAATTGAACCTATGCAAGAGCGTGTTGTAAATAGAACAATTATGCATGAAGTACCACATGTATGCCCAATTAATACAAGAATAATTAATAATCACGTATATCGTCATACATATTCTCCAAGATATACTTGTACAGAAGAAAATGTATGCACAAATGTACAATGTGGATCTTGCTGCTGTTTTAATAATAGATAGTCTCGAAAGAGACTTTTTCTTTTATAAAACAAAAATATTATGTATAATTTAATGTAGAAAAGAAGTGACATAAAATGGAAATATTTAATGATTGGAAATTTTGGGCAATATTATATTTAATTAGTTCAGTAACATTTGCACAAACTTTTAAAAAAGCTAATAGAAATATGAAAAATGCTGGCTCTCTTACAATATTATTAGAAATATTTACAGCGTTTTTTGCATTATTTTTTATCCCATTTTTTGATATAAAGTTTTCAACTGATATAAATATATATATAGTATTATTAACAGTAATATGCATATATGCAGCAACTGATAGATTAAATATAGAAGCAAGATACGGATTAGATCCATCGATATTTAGTATGCTAAAGCAATTATCAACAGTATTTTTAATGATATTTGGATTTATATTTTTAAAAGAAGAAGTAGTTATAAAAAAAATAATTGGTGCAGTAATAATAATTCTAGCTAATTTTATTTTGACAATAGATAAAGGAAAGATAACAATAAATAAATATTTTTTAATGTGTTTTCTATCTAATTTTTTATTTGCAATTGCAATGCTTATAAATGTTAATATTTCTGATAACTTCAATTTAGCAATTTACACAATAATGACAGTATTTTTTCCTTCACTATTAATATTTGTCTTTGGTAAACATTCTATAAAAGGATTAATTGAAGAATTTAATTTATATGATAAACCTAAGTTTTTAGTATCTTCTTTTTGTTGGTGTTTAATGCTAATATCGTCAGTTAGAGCATATCAATTAGGAAATGTAACAGTAGTTGCACCAATTCTTACTTTAACATCAATACTTAATACTTTATATGAATATATAATAATAAAAAATAAAAAGAATTTTATGAAAAAAATAGTTGCATCAATTTTGATTATTCTTGGAGTAATATTAATAAGATTGTAGGTGAAATATGAAAGCATTAACAATTAAACAGCCATGGGCATCATTAATAATTAATAAACATAAGAAATATGAATTTAGAAGTTGGAAAACTAACTATCGTGGAAAAATATTAATTCATGCAGGTAAGAGTATAGAAAAAGATATGTTAAAAAAATTTGAAAATTATAACTTAGATATAAATACAAGTTCAATAATAGGTGAAGCAGAAATTGTTGATTGTATTTTAGTAGATGAAAAATTTAATGAAGAATTACGAGAAATTGATCCTATTGTATATGGAAAAAGTAATCATGTTGAAACATATGCTTGGAAACTTGAAAATATTATTAAATATGATAAACCAATTCCATGCAAAGGAAAATTAGGATTATGGAACATAGAGTAGGTGTTTATGAATATATTGGATATTTTTTATAATGAAATAATTAAAGAAGCTTCTTGTGGAAAAATAGAAACATATTTTACATATAATATTATTTTTTCAACAAAAATTGTGGATAATTATATTTATGTCGCTACTAATGAAGATTTATTAGTGCCAACATTATATATAAATGATAAAGAAAAGTTTGATTCATTACTTGTAGAATATGTAGAAATAGCAAAATCTTTTTATAAAGATAGTAGTCATTTTGAAGGTACTGATGAAAAAAATATAGTCAAAACAATAATGGCATTATTATTTTCTAATGCTACAATTGAAGATTTTAATAATCCTTGTGCATTTTTACAAAAAAGAATAGATTTTATAAATAATACTGAAGAATTTTCATCTAATTTAGGATATTCAGATATATTATCAGCAAATTTAAAAGCAAAAATAGAAAAAGATAAAGTATATAATGAAACTCCTTATCAATTTACTTTAGAAGCAGAAGATGAAAGTAACAATAAATTTTATTTTCCTCATATTAAATTTGGAATTAGTGAAGGTACACTTTATATTTATGCAATACAAAATGGAAAGGAAAAAAGTAATTCAAAGAAAGTATCAAGAGCACTATATAAGATTGGAGAAGGATTTGATTCAAAAGAAGATAATTTTGAAAAATATGAAGAAGGTAATTTAATGGATATCACTTCTAGCTTTTTAGTAGCAATAAATATATTAATTTCTTATTATTACAATAAAGGAATTAATAAAATAGAAGTACCATCAATTTTGATAGAAAGATGGAATGCTAAAGAAATAGCAAATCAAAGAAGATTAGATTTAAATATAATAAATAGTGAGACATACGATAATAATAAAGATAGTCATATTGAAATTCAAAGAAACTTAACAGAAAAGTTAATACGTACTTTTTTAAGATTGAAACAACATTATCCTAATATTGAAATAAATTCTTTACCTATGGAAAATGATTCTACTCTTAAAATATCAATTAATAATCTAGAAGAATGTAATAACAAATTATTAGATGAAACAAAAAATATTATTTCACCTAATAAAATGAAACTAAGATAGTTAAATTAGAAAAAATATGATATAATGATTTGGAAGTGGCGCATTATTCTAGTCAATAATGTATTACGAAGACGAGGGTAAAATATCGTTAAATGGCACATCTATGAAACGTTTGGTGCTTGCTTTATACGCCCAGTATAGGGTGAGTGCTGAATTTGAAGAGTATATGGACGACCGTAACGGCATACGGCAACCGGCCCATGTATTCGCGGAGACCTATTCTCGTGATTTTGTATAAAATTACGATTTAGGCGTGAACCTACTTTGTGGCTAAAGCTATGAGTAGAGTAGCCAGGTTTGAGTGGTGTTAGGGGATAGAGACAGCTTATTAACAGGTGTACATCTATTAATTAAGTATTGCTACTTGAAACTATCATTGCAAAAAAACATAAGTAATATTTCTATTGTCTGAGGAAAACTCCTAGAGTGTAGATTAATATGGGATTGCAGTGTGCACTAAGTGGCAATCAAGTAATAATACTGGTGACATATTATTTAATTTCTTAAAAGGGAACTGCTTATTGGTAACGGTAAGTGAGATTAAGGGAAATCCAACTTGACCTAAAGACACAAGGTTTACTATATTAATGCCATTTCATATTATTATTGGTGATTAAATGAAGAATAAAAAATATAAAGAAAAATATTCAAAAAAAGTAAAAAAGAAACCAATTAAAGATAAGAAAAAAACAGATAAAAAATGGGTACTAATAATATCCATTATTTCATTTTTTATATCTTTATTTTTTTCTTTTATTGGGGAAACAGTAATACCAAACTCTCACATATTAATTAGTACTATTCTAGTCTTTTCATTTATATTCCTAGGTATTATTTTTGATATGATTGGAATTGCTGTAACAGTTGCAGATATAAATACTTTTAATTCAATGGCAACAAAAAAAGTAAGAGGAGCAAAAACAGCAGTTAAATTAATAAAAAATGCTCACAAGGTATCAAGCTTTTGTAATGATGTAATTGGAGATATTTGTGGAATAGTCAGTGGGTCGACTGGATTAAGTATTGCAATAGTTATTTCAAAAGAATTTAATATATCATTATTATTAGTAACACTGCTAATTACTGCATTTATAGCATCTTTAACAATAGGAGGAAAAGCACTAGGGAAAAGTATTGCTATGAATAGAAGTAATATCATTCTATTTAATTTTGTTAAAGTTATATCAATTTTTTATAAAAAATAAAATTTTATATGATATAATTTTTTTATAATAAGTGGAGGGTAAGTATGAATAATAATAACAATAAAGATAGTAACTATTACCTATATGTAATTGCTTTAATAATATTAGCAGGTGCAGTAGCTTTTATTTATTTTAAATATTATAAAGATAGTGTAAAAACGAATAATATTGGAGACTATAGATTAGATACATATGAAAAAGAAAAGATATAAGAAAGTATATAAATTCAAGTACAATATTTTATCTTTATTATCCATTATTATATTAATTGCACTTTTTTCTTTTTTTTACAAAGATTTAACTTCTAAAGATGAAAAAGTAGAAGATAGCAAACAAGTAGAAGAAAAAATGAATAGTGAAGAAAAAAAAGAAGACATAATTGAAGAAAATGATTTATCTCTTATAATGGTTGGAGATTGTTTAATTCATGGTGCAATTTATATAGATGCGAAAGAATCGAATGGGAAATATAACTTTTATAAAATGATTGATTTAATAAAGCCAGTAATTAGTAAATATGATCTTGCATTTTATAATCAAGAATCTCTATTAGGTGGTGTTGAACTTGGACTTTCATCATATCCTAGATTTAATGCCCCAAAAGAAGTTGGAGATGCATTCTTAGATGCAGGCTTTAATCTTGTTTCATTAACTAATAACCATGCCTTTGACATGGGAGAAAAAGGATTAATATCTTCATTAAAATATTGGGATGAAAAAGAAAAAAATGGTATTATGACTGCAGGAAGTTACTCTAGCTTTGAAGATAGAGATAAAGATGTAATAATGGAAAAAAATGGAATTAAGTATGCACTTCTTGCATATACAACTACAACTAATGGTTTAAATAGACCAAAAGGAAAAGAGTATTATGTAAATGTGTACAATGAAGAACAAGTAAAAAAAGATGTTGAAAGACTAAGAGGAAAAGTAGATTTATTAATGGTATCAATGCACTGGGGAGAAGAGTATACTCATACTCCAGTACCTGAACAAGAAGAAATAGCAAAGTATTTAGCTTCTTTAAAAGTAGATATTGTAATAGGTCATCATCCTCATGTAATACAACCAGTAGAGTTTATTGATAATACAATGGTTATATATTCTTTAGGTAATTTTATTGCATCGCAAAAAGGTGCAGTAGAAAAGCATACAGGACTTATGATGTCTGTAAATGTTCATAAAAAAACAATTAATGGCAAAAGTAGTATTTCTTTAGAAAATCCTACAGCCCAATTATCATATGTCTATTCAATTGCTAATGGATCTAATTCAAGATATGGATATGAAATGTATACGTATGATATGTTAAATGATAGTTTACTAAAAAATTATAAAGAACATTACAATAAATTTATGAAAATAGTTACTAAGAGAAGTGACAAAATTAACTATAAAGAGCTATAAAAATAATAAAAAGTGCATAAATTGTTATAAATGTTTGAAAAAAAGCATAAAAAATGTTATAATGTTTGAGATTGAGTTCAAAGTGGTAGGTGAATGTGATGAAAAATCAGTATGTTAGATTATTTAGTAGTTTATTAGGAATTACATTTATTTTAAGCGGAGTTATCTTTGCTTATTCTAATACAATAAAAGAAGAAAAGAATAAAAAGATTCAAGAGGAATCAGCAATTGTAAGTGAAATAGGAACGGTTTATCAATCTTTTTTTGATAAAGAAAATGAATTGAATACATATAGAACTACATTTATTGATAAAGTAAATGAATATGTAACATTTTATTCAAACATGCCTAATGAATATAATGCAATGATTGATGAAGTATCAAATTATGAAAATCAAGTAGCTGAAATCGAAAATATGTCATCATATTTAGAAAGTAAATGTAAAGATAAATATAGTGTTATAGAAACTAATGATAAATGTAATGCATATTATATAAATTTAGAAAAAACTATAAACATTTTTATTGGAGATGCAAAATACTTCAATTCAAAAATAAAAGAATATAATGAATGGACAAAAACAGAAAATGAAAGTGTTATTGCAGAAACTAAATATGAAGAATTAAATGAATATGAAATAAAAAAATATAAAGATTATGTTGATTTAAACAAAGATGGAACATTCTTAGGAATGAATGCTGATTAGGAGGTGAGATATATGAAATTTGATCAAATACCAAAAAAGAAAATAGGAAAAAGATTTATTATGCTAAGCATTTTTCTATTTCCGTTATTCTCAAGTTTATATGTTGTTTCAATGTATAGTAGTGATTTAATTTCAGAAACTATGTCACTACCAGTATTACTAATTGCAGTCTTTTCATTCCTTTTACTTGTCACTGGAATATTATTCTATTTTACAGGAAAAGACAAGATTAGACATAAATTTAGAGCACCATTTAGATATGTTGCATATCTATTTGCTATAGCATATGTAGTTATTGGATATTCTATATTAGGAATACTATATTTACCTGGATCTAGCTTTAAATCTTGGTTAATTACAACAGCAATGACTACAATGAATCATCAATATTTAGCAACATGGTTTTATGATAGTTATGATGTAAATATTGTGATGGCAAATAATAGTGTTGTTGAAAGTGGAGAAGATACTAACCCAAATTTAATTAATTTTACTACTCCAGAATTCAATAAAGTAACATATAAAAATGAATATGAAAAAGAGATATTAACAAAAGATGAAGGTAATGACTTATATAAAATAATAGATATCAAACGTAAAGGCATTAAAGGTAAAATGGCAGTAATTTATGATCCTTCACATGTTAAACTAGGAGTTTCTAAAGGAACAGGAACAGATCTTGGTTCATCTTATGGACAATTTATAACTACAATAGCTAGTAGATATAATGCAGTACTTGCTATTAACGCTGGTGGTTTCTACGATCCAGATTGGAATTCAACTGGTGGAGTACCACATGGAGTTGTAATATCTGAAGGAAAGTTAATTGCAAACAATAAAAAAGCTAATAGTTCAGGAGGAATTATTGGATTTACAAATGATAATAAATTAGTATTATCTAGAATGTCTGCTAATGAAGCTTTAAAAGCCGGAATAAGAGATGCTGTTGATTTCGGACCATTCTTAATTGTTAATGGTAAGTCATCATACATAAATGGTAATGGTGGATGGGGTGAAGCTCCAAGAACTGCAATTGCTCAAAGAGAAGATGGAATAGTATTACTACTTGTAATTGATGGAAGACAAGTAGGATATCCAGGAGCAGATATGAATCAATTAAGTAGAATATTAATGGATTACGGTGCAATTAATGCAGCAAACTTAGATGGTGGAACATCAACTGCTATGGAATTAAATGGAGAAATAATTTCAAATCCACGTAATGGAAACTTCCAAGCAAAAACAAGACCAGTTCCAAATGCATGGATTGTTGTAGAATAATAAAGCAAAATGGATGTAAAAGTCCATTTTTTTCTTTGAAAATAGACACGTAAAATTATGTAAAAAATATTGAATTGATTTACATCTTGTTTTATTCTTATAATAGGGAAGGTGATAAAGTGATATATCCATCAATAGACAAATTACTAAATGTTGTTAATTCTAAATATGAGCTTGTTCATATTGCAGCAAGGCGTAGTAAAGAAATAAAAGCTACAAATCATTTACAAATGCCGCTAAATAAATATGTATCTAAGAAAAATATTGGAAGAGCACTTGAAGAAGTAGCAGAAGGTTACATAACAGTTAAATATAAAGATGAATAGACACTTTACAATGTGTCTTTTTATTTTAAAAAATGTATAATATATATAGGTGTTAAATATGAAATTATTGAAATATGAAAAAAAGAAAAATGGAATGTATCAAGTTTACTTTGATAATGATTATAATGTAGATATAAATGAAGAATTAATTCTTAAACATCAATTATTATTTAAAAAAGAAATAACGATGGAAAAATTAGAAGATATATTAAAAGAAAATGAAAAGTATATCGCTTATGAGATGTCTTTAAAATATATTTCTAAAAAATTAAGAACAAAAAAGGAAATAGAAAAGTACTTAGAAAAAAATAATATAAGCAAAGAGTCAATTGAAGGAGCTATTAACTTACTAGAAAAAAATAAAGCATTAGATGATAATATGTATGCAAGTGCTTATGTAAATGATAGAATTCTTTTATCCAATGATGGTCCAAATAAAATAAAAAGGAATCTAATAGAACTTGGTATAAATGAAGAAGCAATAAATAATGCAATAGAAAAGTTTGATAGCAAACTACAAAAAGAAAAAATAGATAAAATAGTAGAAAAGGAAATAAAAATTAATAAAAATAAAAGTAATCAATCTTTAAAAGAAAAAATAATTCAAAAAGTATATTTATTAGGATATGATAAACAATTAATATTAGATAGTATTAATAATATAAAATTTAATGATGATAAAGACTTAGCTAAAATACAATATGAAAAATTATATAAAAAACTATCAAGAAAATATAAAGGAACAGAACTAGAATTAAAAATAAAGCAAAAGATGTATTCTCTAGGATTTAAAAGTAATTTTGATTAAAAACATATGTAAACATAGAACACATATCAATTGACATATATTTAAAAAAATATTAAAATTATGGTAGAAAATAGGAGGAGCATATGAATGGAGTTTTAAGAATTAATACTGAAGGTCTTATGGTTGCAGCAGAGAAATATCAAACTGCTAAAGAAAAATATGAGACTGTAATGCAAGAAATTGTTTCTCAAATAAAAAATATAGAAGATAACTGGAATGAAGCAACTACTGGCGAATGGAAAACTAGACTTGATTCAGCTAAAGCAAATCTAGAATCAGTTAGACAAAGACTTGATTTAAATGCCACTATTTTAAAGAAAATTGTACAAGAAATTATTAAGACAGAAGGAAATGTACAAAGAGCATCTAGTGGATATTAAGAGGTGATTAGATATGGCAGTTGAAGTAAACTACACAACATTACAAGAGCAAGCAAAAAACATTATTAATAGTTTCTCTGATTTAAACTATGCAATAGAAGATGCTAATCAAGCAGCAGAAACAGCGGTTCTTTCTGTTGGAGGAGATTCTACTAGAGTTGGAAAAGCTGTATCATCTGCTTTACAAGAATTGACTCTTAGTGAAATTGCTAGTGCAAAAACAGTTGTAAGTGATTTAGCAGCAACTTTAAAAAATGTTTCTAATACATATGAAGAAGAAGATAACTTCTTAGTAGATAGAATAAATAATATTGCAGATCAAACTAGTATTACAAGATAAAATATAAAGCACAAGTGTGCTTTTTTAAATAAAGGAGGTATAATTATGCCTATACAAAAAACAAATATTGATGAAATGAAATATTGTAGTAATCAAATAAAAAAAGCAAAAATATCTTTTGATGATTCAGTAAAACTATTAAAACAAACTATTGCATTTACTGAATTTTCTTGGACTGGACAAGAAGCAGATGAATATAGGCAAAATGTTACTTCTATAATAAAAGACGACTTATCAAAAATTTCAAAAGAATTTGAAATAGAAATAAAATATTTGAACAAAGTAGCATCTGTTCTTGAAAACGCTCAAGATCAAGTCAAAAAAAGATTAAATACTTAGGAGAGATAATTATGAATAATGAAAATATAACAGTTGATCCTGAAGAGTTAAAAGCTGCTGTAAGTATAATGAAAAAATGTTTAATTGAAATAAGAAATGCTAAGGAAAAAGCTGATAATGCATGGGAGCAATGTAGTCCAAATATAGAAAAAAAATATATAAACTTAATTAATGAAAATAAGAAAATGAATAATAAAAATTTTAATAAATGTATAGAAGATTTGGATTATTATGCAAACTCTCTAAATTCAATTGCAGATATTTGGAAAGAAAGTGAAAGAGAAATAGCATCATCTTTTGTAGAATTTGATAATTTGTTTTCTAATCTAACTAAAGCATCAAATGCAATGAATAATGTAATAGAAAAGAAATAAGAACTAAAAGTAGCCTTTTACATATAATTATGTAGGAGGCTTTTTATGTTTAAAGAATCTTTATTTAAAAAAATAGAAGATAAAACTAATGTAAATAAAGAAACTATTCTTGCTTTAGCAGATAAAATACAAAATAATGATTTAAAAGATGAAAAAGTATTAAATGAATTAATTGATGACTTATCTAAAATAACAAATAAAGAAGTATCAGATGAAAAAAGAAAAAAAATAATTGATACTATAACAAATGATATGGTACCTAAAAACATTGATAATATGATATAATTAAATAGCACATTAGGAGATGATAAAATGAGAATTGGATTATTTGATTCGGGTATAGGTGGATTAACAGTATTAAAGTCTTTTCTTAAATATCACCCTAATAATGAATATTTCTATTATGGAGATACAAAACACTTACCATATGGAGAAAAAACAAAAGAAGAGTTATATGAATATAGTAAAAATATAATAAATTTTTTATTAGAAAAGAAAGTAGATATTATAATAATTGCATGTGGTACAGTAAGTGCAAATCTATATGACAAATTAAAAGAAGAATATAATATTCCTATTTATAGTGTAATAAGTGAATTACCAAAATACTTAGAAGAAAAACAATATAAAAATACTCTAGTGCTTGCAACAAATGCAACAGTGAACTCTCATACTTTTAAAAGGATAATAAAAAGTAATGTTACTGAAGTAGCATGCCCTAAATTAGTACCTATAATTGAAAATAATAAGTATGATGAATTAAAAGAAGCACTAGATACATATCTAAATAACTTAAATGAAATAGATTCAATAATACTTGGATGTACTCATTATCCAATAATAAGAAAATATATTGAAGAAAAAGCTAATAATATAGATATAATTGATATGGGAGAAATATTAGCTAAAAGAATAGAAGTTATTGATTCAAAACATGATATACATCTATATTTCAGTAAAATAACAGATAACTTACAAGAAAATATAAATAAAATACTTCAAAATAACATCTAATAAGATGTTTTTTTGTATTAAAGAAAAAATTAATGCATATATTTAATTGAATAATTAAGAAAGAGGTATGTATGGATAAACAAGAAATAATAAAAAATATTGCATTAAGAACTGGTGGAGATATTTACTTAGGAGTAGTTGGTGGAGTAAGAACTGGAAAAAGTACATTCATAAAGAAATTTATGGAATCTTTAGTAATACCTAATATAAAAGATGAATATGAAAGAAAAAGAGCGCTTGATGAAATTCCACAAAGTGCAAGTGGAAAAACAATAATGACAATTGAACCTAAATTTGTACCAAATAATGCTGCAAAAATAAGTGTTGATGATTTTTCTTGCAATATTAGATTAATTGATTGTGTAGGATATCTTATAAAAAATGTTAAAGGGGGAGAAGATGAAAATGGCCCTAGAATGGTAAGATGTCCATGGTTTGATGGAGAAATACCTTTTAGTGAAGCAGCAGAAATAGGAACAGAAAAAGTAATTAAAGAACACTCGACAATTGGAATTGTAGTAACAACAGATGGTTCAATTGGGGACTTTGAAAGAAATGATTACATAGAAGCTGAACAAAGAGTTGTATCTGAGTTAAAAGAAATTGGTAAACCATTTATAGTAGTACTTAACTCAACTCATCCAATGTTACCAGAGACAGAACATTTAAAAGACACATTACAAGATGAATATAACGTTCCAGTAATACCTATGAATATAGATACAATGAAAGAAAAAGATTTGTATTATATATTAAAAGAAGCATTATATGAATTCCCAGTAATGGAAGTTAGAGTGAATATGCCAGAATGGATAGCGATATTAAATCCAAATAATGAAATAAAGAAAAGCTATATTGATTCAATGAAGGAAAGTGTATTAGAAGTAAATAAATTAAAAGATATAGAAAATATAACCAAATCATTTCAAGATAATAAATATATAGAAAGAGCATATATTGCAGAAGTAGATCCATCAACAGGAATAGTAACAATTAATCTTGATGCTCCTAATGAACTATATAATGAAACATTAAAAGATATTATTAAAGTTGATATAAAAAATAAAGCACAACTATTAAAATTATTCCAAGACTATGATGAAGCTAAAACAGAATATGAAGAAATAAAATATGCCTTAAAAATGGTTAAACAAACAGGATATGGAGTAGCATCACCAACATTAAAAGATATGAAATTAGACACTCCAGAAATAATAAAACAAGGAAATAGATTTGGAGTTAAGTTAAAAGCAGTTGCACCTTCAATTCATATGATAAGAGTAGATGTTAATTCAACATTTGAACCAATTATAGGAAGTGAAATGCAAAGTAAAGAATTAATAAATTATCTAATGAAAGATTATGAAACAAATCCACAAAACATTTGGAAAAGTGAAATATTTGGAAGAAGCTTAGATGTAATAGTACAGGAAGGAATACAATCAAAAATTTCAATGATGCCTGAAAACATACGATATAAATTATCACAAACATTAACTAAAATAGTTAATAAAGGATCTAATAACTTAATTGCTTTTGTCTTATAATTATAAATAAAGTGATGCATTAGCATTACTTTTTTATATTTAATTTTATTTAGAAATATGCTACTATTAATATAATAGGAGATGTAATAAATGAAAAAAAAGAATGGATTCACCTTAATAGAGCTTCTTGCCGTAATAATAATTCTTGGAATATTAATGATAATAGCAATTCCAAGTGTTACAACATATATTAGTAATTCAAGAAAAAGTGCTTATATCGATACTGCTAAAAATATTATAGGTGGAACAAGAAACATTGTTAATGAAGGAAAACTTGGAATATACGATACAAATTCTACATATTATATTCCAATAAGTTGTGTAAAGACAGAAAATGGAAATAAGTCTCCATATGGTGAATTTGAGGATGAAGGGGCTTATGTAGGAGTAACTTTCGATGGTATCGGTTATAATTATTACTGGATAAGTAATGACATAACAGGACAAGGAGTAAATGAAGTAACTCCAGTAAATGATTTAAATGAAGATAAAATCGTAAGTGGAATACAAGAAGGAGAAGTAAAAAACAAAATACTTATAACGGGAAAAGATGGAAAAAATAATATAGTAATATATAATTCTGACTGTACAGGAACAACTAATAGTACAGGAATTAGTAATGTAATATATCCAGATGGTAAGACAAAAGAAACAGTTGTAACAGGGGATTTAGTAAAAATTGGAACAGAAGATTTTTATGTAATGAAACATGATGGAAATGATTTAGTATTACTTGCTAGGTATAATTTAAAATTAGGAAATATTTGTGATGGTAATAAAAATGTAATTGGATCATATCCAACAGATTCTGAAGGTTATGGACTACAAAGTAGTGATGCTAGTGGATTTTTATTACGTGTATCAACATATAGTGGATCAATTCCTTTTTCAGAAGTACATTATTGGAGTAGTGGAGTAGGAACAACATATCCTGGTAACTATTGTGATTATGATGTAGATGATTACACTCCAGAAACAAAATGCGCTTATGTATATGATAGTCATAGTAATCTATACCAATACTTAAATTCTTATAAATCATATTTAGAACAACAAGGTGCAACAATAAAAAAGGCTAGATTAATAAAATTAGAAGAGTTATTGGAATTAGGATGTAACATGGAAGTTCATACTTGTCAAAATGCACCAAGCTTCATAGGTAAAATTTCATTTTGGACAGGAACAGCTAGAAGCGAGAATCTTTTATGGGCAGTATCTAATTCTGTTTTCGGTGCACTTGATAGTACCAGTGATATGACCATGGGTCTTAGACCAGTCATAATTATTTAAAAAATACGAGAAATTATACTACTTTACCACTTATTCTTCTTTTAAATAGAAACACTATAATAGAAAAGTGTAAAATCGTTGAAAAATAAACAAAAATTATTGCTTTAATCAAAAAATTGTGATAATTTGTATATGTAAGCATATCGTGCTTAAAAAATGGAGGTAATATATAATGAAAAAAGCTGAATTAGTAGAAGCTATTGCAGAAAAAACTGGCTTAACTAAAGCTGACGCAACTCGTGCTTTAGAAGCTACATTTGAAGTAATAACTAAAGCACTAAAGAAGGGAGAAAAAGTTCCTGTTGCTGGATTTGGAACATTCAATGTTTCTAAGAGAAAAGCAAGAGAAGGACGTAACCCTCAAACTGGTGAAACAGTTAAGATTCCTGCAAGAAAAGCTGTTTCATTCAAAGCTGGAACTGCTTTAAAAGAAGCTGTAAACTAAAATAAAATAGAGCTACATAAAGCTCTTTTTTAATGCCAAAATATGATATAATTTAAATGGTGATTAGATGTTAAAACAAGCATTAAGAATATTAAGTCAAATTGAAGAAAACGGACATGCTGCCTATATAGTAGGTGGATTTGTAAGAGATTACATATTAGGAATAAAATCTACTGATGTAGATATAGCAACATCAGCAACTCCAAAAGAAATAATGGAAATATTTAAAACATCAGTACTTCCAAAAGAAGAATATGGATCAATTACTCTATATATAAAAAATGATAGATTTGAAATAACTACCTTTAGAAAAGAAATAACTTATTTAAATAATAGAAAACCTATAGAAATAGAATATATAAGTAGTTTACTTGATGACTTAAATAGAAGAGATTTTACAATAAATACATTATGTATGGATAAGAATGGAAATATTTTAGATCTACTAGGTGGAAAAAAAGATATAGAAAGAAAGATAATAAATACAGTAGGAGATAGTGACTACAAATTTTCTCAAGATTCACTTAGAATATTAAGAGCAATAAGATTTGCAACAAATTTAAATTTTACATTAAGTGATGAAGTAAAAAGTGCTATAATAAAGAACAAAAGTTTATTAAGAAAACTATCATATAATAGAAAAAAACAAGAACTTGATAAAATCTTTTCAAGCAGCAATTCAAAATATGGAGTAAAACTACTATTAGAGCTTGGACTTGATCAAGACTTAGAAATATATAATTTAGATAGAATAAACTTAAATAATGACATAATTGGTATATGGGCATCTCTAACAGTAAGTAATAGATATGAACATGAATTTACTAATAGTGAAAAAGAAATAATTAATTATGTAAAAGAAATATTAAAAACAGGGATAACAAATTATACACTATATAAATATGGACTATATGCTAATCAAATTGTAGCAAATATGCAAAATATAGATAAATCAGAAGTAGTAGGTCTATATGAAGACTTACCTATAAAAATGAGAAAAGAAATAGATCTTAATTCATCTGATTTAAAAGATATTTTAAATATTGAACCAGGACCTATATATAAAACAATTTATAATGATATTGAAATAAAAATATTAAATAATGAAATAAAAAATGAAAAGGGAAATATTATTAAGTATATAGTGGATAACTACAAATAGGAGGGTTTTATGAAATATGATAGATTAAATAGCATAATAAAAAGTGGAAATATAACAATACCTTTATATCTATATAAAGAATATAAAAAACTTGATATAGATTTAGAGTCTTTCATATTTCTAATGTATTTAAATGGAAAAGGTAATAATATATTATTTGATATAAAAAGAATTTGTGAAGAATTCTATTGTGATGAAACAGAAGTATTGATGTATATTTCTAATTTACAAGATAAAAAATTAATAGAAATTAAAGTAATAACAAATGAGAAAAATATAATGGAAGAATATATTTGTCTAGACTTTTTCTATGACAAAATATCTTTACTCTTAATTGATGAAATTAATGATAATAAAGTAGAAAAAGAAGATACAAATATATACAAAACAATGGAAAGTGAATTTGGAAGAGAACTTTCAAATATGGAAGTAGAAATAGTTAAAGCATGGAAAGAAAAAGGTTATACTGATGAAATAATAACGGAAGCTTTAAGAGAATCTGTAATGAATGGAGTAGCAGGACTTCGTTATATGGATAAAATTCTTTATGAATGGTATAAAAAAGGTATAAAGACAAAAGAAGATGTAGAAAAAAACAAAAAAGAATTTAGAGAAAAAGATAAACCTAAAAAAGAAAAAGTAGATGTATTTGACTATGATTGGATGGATGATGATGAATCATAATATAATTGAAGAATATTTAGATGAATTATATAAAAATCCAAAATGTGAATTAAATTATAATAAAGATTATGAATTATTAATTGCAGTAGTACTTTCTGCACAAACAACAGATAAAAGAGTAAATCAAGTAACTAAAATATTATTTAATAAATATGATTCATTAGAAAAACTAAGTAATGCTGACTTAGAAGATATAAAACAAATAATAAAACCAATTGGAACATTTAATAAAAAAAGTGTATTTGTAAAAGAAATAGCAAAATATTTATTAGATAATTGTAATGGAATTGTTCCAAATGATGAAAAAATATTAACTAGTATTCCTGGAGTTGGAAGAAAAACAAGTAATGTTGTTAGAAGTAATTTATTTAATTACCCAGCAATAGCAGTAGATACTCATGTATCACGTGTAAGTAAAAGACTAAATTTAGCAAAAGAAAAAGATGATGTACTTACAATAGAAAAGAAACTTATGAAGAAATTTCCAAAAGAATCATGGGCTAAAATTCATCATCAATTAGTATTATTTGGAAGATATAAATGTACTGCTAAAAAACCAATATGTGAAGAATGCAAATTAATTGATATATGTAAATATAAAAAAAGAAAGAAATCATTAATATAGTGATTTCTTTTTATATAGATATAAAATATCAAAAAGGTTGACTTAAAATGTCGAGAAATGTAAAATTATATATATAATAAAGATATAAACAAAGCATATAAAGTTAGTAAAAAATTAGAATCTAAGGAGGTCATTTATGGAAGAAAAAGAAAATCATAGAACAAGAAACATAATAATAACAATCATAATTATTATAATAATAATTTTATTATTACTACATAGTTGTTGTAATGGTAAAAAAGATGATGGTACTCCAGATGGAGCAGTAATTAACTTATGTGATGGAAAAGAATGTGGAAGTAAAGTTGATTGCTCAAAAGATTCTAAAAATAGCTTATGTATAATACCAGACTTTACAGGAAAAACAAGAAAAGATGTAGAAGAATGGCTAGAAAAAATAGAAAATAAAATAAAAATAAAATACGTATATGAATATAATGAAGAACAAAATGGAATAATCTTTGATCAATCTAGTAAAGGAAAATCATTAAAAGACTTAATTAACGATAATGAAGAGTTAATAATTAAAATATCAAATAATAAAGATAATAAAGTAGATTGCTTAAAAGATGTTAACAATAGACTTTGTTTAGTACCAGATTTTACAGGAAAAACAAAAGATGATGTAGAAAAATGGCTAGAATCTATTAACAACTTAATAGATGTTCAATATGAAGTAAAAGACTATAATAAAAAAGAAGGAACTATAATAGATCAATCTAATAAAGGAAAAAGAATAAAAGATTTATTAGATGAAAATCAAAACTTGTCAGTAACATTTGCAAATTCAAGAAAAGAGCAAGTAGATTGCTTAAAAGATATTTATAATGAATTATGTATAATACCAGACTTTACAGGAAAAACAAAACAAGATGTATTAGATTGGTTAGACAAAGTTACAAACAATTTAAAATCAGAATTTAAAGAAGAAAAATCAAATAAAAAAACAGGTACAGTTACAAATCAATCAGATAAAGGTAAAACAGTAAAAGATTTAATTGAAAACAATAAAGAGTTGGTAATAACATTTGCAAACAGTGATAAAGTAAATTGTTTAGTAGATGACAGTAATCCAATATGTTTAATTCCAAACTTTACTGGAGCGACAAAAAAAGATGTACAAAACTGGTTAGATTCAATTGATGTTCCGATTAAAACTAAATATGAAAATAAATCTTCTTCTAATACAGCTGGAACAATTATAAAACAATCAAATAAAAAAGGACAAACAATAAAAGACTTATATACTTCAAAAAGTACTTTAGTATTAACTCTTGTAGAAGAAAAAACAACTCCTGTTGATAAGCCAGTAGAAAAACCAACAGAAAAGCCAGTAGAAAAACCAGATGAAAATAAAGAGGAAGAAGTAGAAGGAAAACTAATAGTAAAAGATAGCAATGCAACATGGAGTGAAACAACAGATGCAAAAATATTTGAATCATCTACTGCAAAAGTAGAAGGGACAATTGCACCAGAATCAACTGGAACATATAACTTCATTGTAAAAAATGAAACAAATTCACAAATTAAATATAATATTATATTTACAGAGACAAATGAACATGGAATAAATATGAAATATAAACTAAAGAAAAATGGAACTTATGTAAAAGAAGAATATGTATCAGCAAATGAATTAAATCTTAGTGATGTATTAATAAACTCTAACACTAATGACTCATATGACTTAGAATGGAAATGGGTAAGTAGCGATAATGATACAGAAATAGGAAAAACTCCTAACGTATTATTTGACTTAAAAATAAACGTAGAGGCTGAAAGTGCACAATGATAAAAATAATTAAAAAAATAATAGATATAATATTTATAATTGCTTTAATAGTACTTTCGGTATATGCAGTATTAAGATTTACTAACAAAGTAGAAATATTTGAAGTACAAACTGGATCAATGGAAGATAATATTCATGTTGGAGATTACATCTTAATATATAAAACAAAAAATATAAAAAAAGATGATGTAATTACATTTACTAAAAATAATGGATTTGTAACTCATAGAGTTGTAGAAATAGAAGGAAATAAAATTACAACTAAAGGAGATGCCAATAATACATTAGATGAATCAATTGATATAGATGATGTCAAAGGAAAAGTAGTATTATCTGGAGGAATATTAAACATAGTAATTAAATTTAAATATGCGATTATAAGCTTTGTATTAGCAGTATATTTATTTACTGTATATCTAGATAAAAAAGAAGAAGAAAATAAAGAAAATGAAGAATAAAACATAACATTAATATGTGAATAAAAAAATAAAGTTATTTATATAATTAAATGGTGATTATATGAATAACTTTTTTTTAAGTTTTATTATCTCTTTATTATCTGGTTTATCTACTATGCTAGGTATATTTCCTATATTTTTTAAGATTAATAATCAAAATAGAGTAATTAGATATAGTTTAATTTTTTCTTCTTTAATCATGCTATATGTATCATTATTTGATTTAATTCCTAATTCATATATGTATATAAGTTTAAATTATAATTTAATTGTATCTATCATGCTTATTTCTATTTATATTATATTTGGCTTTATTATTGTAGAAATAATAAATGATTTAAATAATTCTAAAGATAAATTATATAAAATTGGTATTATTTCTATGATAGCTATGATTATTCATAATTTTCCTGAAGGAATTATTACTTTTATAACTACTACTAAAGACATTAAATTAGGAAGTTCTATAGCGCTTTCTATTGCACTTCATAATATTCCTGAAGGTATTGCAATTGCAATTCCTATTTTTTATAGTACAAAAAGTAAAAGTAAAGCATTTTTCTATACTTTAATTGCTGCTTTAGAAGAACCAATTGGTGCGATTATTGGATTTTTATTTTTAAAAAATATAAATGATTATTTATTTGGAATTCTTCTTTCTATTACTGCAGGTATTATGATTTATTTAGCTCTATTTGAACAAATAAGAGAAAGTAGGGAACATAAATAAGCATGAAAAAAAGCTTCTTTAGAAGCTTCCTAAATTGAAATCTCAACCGCACCACCTGGTGCGGCTTTTTGATACAATAAAAGGAGCCAAATCCCGGCAAGGAGGCTCCCATATGA
>CAMNJQ010000027.1 GCA_946541575.1 uncultured Clostridium sp.
AAAGGAATAGATAATCTTATTACAAACTTTCATTTACCAAAGAGTACTTTAGTTATGCTTGTTTCAGCACTTGCTGGAAAAGATAATATAATGAAAGCCTATAAAGAAGCAGTTGATAATAAATATAGATTTTTCTCCTTTGGAGATGCTATGCTTATAATAGAAGATTAAATTAAAAAATAGGTGGTGTTTATATGATTTATAGAAGAGATTTAATTAATAGAAAAACTAATGAGGTAGTAATAAAAAATATTTATTATGTATTTGATCATGAAGAAAGAATATATTATGTAGCGGATGAAATAGTTATACCTGATATTAATCAAATAGTTAATATAATATTTACTTTAGATGAGGATTATAGACCAAATGGAGTAGTTTTTAATGATAGATTTGATGACTATTCATTTTTGGGTGAAAACGTTCAAGAATCTTACAATCAATATAAATCATCACTTATAGAACGCACTAAAGAAACAACATTTAAAAAATATGATAAATATTATGATACGAATGATAAATTTGTAAAATCTAGAAAGAGGGAATTACAAGGTGAAAAGAGAAAAAATGGGCCCGATAAACTATGAATTAATTAAGACTGAAGCACATACTAATGCTAGACTTGGAAAAATAGAAACCAATTATGGTACATATGATACTCCAATGTTTATGCCAGTAGGAACACAAGCAACAGTTAAAACTCTTTCTCCAGAAGAATTAAAAGAAGTTAATTCAGGAATAATTCTAGCTAATACATATCATTTATGGCTTCGTCCTGGAGAGGATATAGTTGATGAAGCAGGTGGATTACATAAATTCATGAATTGGGATGGGCCAATTCTTACTGACTCAGGTGGATTCCAAGTATTCTCTTTATCTAAACCTAAATGGATTACTGAAGAAGGAGTTAAATTCAAATCACACTTAGATGGAAGAGAATTATTACTTACTCCTGAAAAAAGTATAGAAATACAAAACAAATTAGATTCAGACATTGCAATGTCTTTTGATGAGTGTATTGGTTTTCCTCATACAAGAAAGTATGTAGAAGATTCAGTAGAAAGAACTCTACGCTGGGCAAAACGTGGCAAAAAAGTATTTAATAATCCAAGACAATCTCTATTTGGTATTGTACAAGGTGGAGAATTTGAAGATTTAAGAAAACACTGTGTAGAAGAATTAGTTAAGATGGATTTCGATGGATATTCAATTGGAGGAACAGCTGTAGGTGAACCTAAAGATGTTCAATATAAACAAGTAGAATATTCTTGTAAATACTTACCTAAAGATAAAGTAAGATATCTAATGGGTGTAGGAGATCCAATTGATTTAATTGAAAATGTAATACGTGGTGTTGATATATTTGACTGTGTTGCACCAACAAGACTTGCTCGTCATGGTCATGCACATACTAAATATGGAAAAATAAATATTAAGAATGCTAAGTTTGAAAGAGATTTCACACCAATTGATGAAACATGTGATTGTTATTGTTGTAAAAACTATACTAAAGCCTATATTCATCATTTAATTAGAAGTGAAGAAACATTTGGTCAAAGACTACTTTCAATACATAATATTAGATTCTTAATTAGAATTGCTGAAGACTTAAGAGAAGCAATAAAGAATGATTCTATCCTTGAATACAGAGAAGAATTTATTAAAAATTATTATGATGGTAAAGTACCATATAAAGAAGATTAATTTATCTTCTTTTTTTATTTATTAATGATATAATTACCTTAGTAATAAAAGCATGAAGGAAGATATACGTGAAAAAAGGTCAAAATATAATTACATTCTTACTTGTAATTGGTCTATTAGCCATATTCTTAACAATTAAAGTATATAAAGAATATGATAAAGATTATAAAGCTAAAAGAACTATATCAATTAAGAATCAAATAACATATAAAGCTAAAAGATGTTTTATAGAAAGTAAATGTGAAAATAATTCCACGATAAGTGATTTATATAAAAATGGTTATTTAAAAGATAATATTATTAGTCCTAAAACAGGAAAATATCTAAATTTAGATACTAAGTTACAATATGATAATGGAGTAGTTAAAGTTCTTTGGAACGAAGATGAAATATAAGTATTGCATGAATTATAAAAACATGCTATACTAACGTTGCTTTGTGAAAAAAGCTAAATGTAATCCGCTGGGAAATGTGTTCTATGATTATGTGGGTGTAATTTTAAAGAAAGGATGGTTTTTTATGAATTTAGTTGATAAAGTAAATGCTAAATCTGTAAGAAAAGATATTCCTGAGTTTCGTGTTGGTAATACTGTAAAAGTAGACTACAAAATTAAAGAAGGTAACAAAGAAAGAATTCAAGCTTTCCAAGGTATCGTTGTAGCTATTAAAGGTGGATCAGTAGGTAAAACATTCACTGTTAGAAAAAAATCTGGTAGTGTTTGGGTAAAAAGAGTTTTCAAAGTAAACTCACCATTAATTGATTCAATCCAAGTAGTTAAAAAAGGTGTAGTTAGAAGAGCAAAACTTAACTTCATTGACAATATGTCAAAGGAATATAACGCTAAAGAAGGAGAATAATATTCTTCTTTTTTTGTTTTATAAATTATTTGATAATTTATTAATTCTTTATTAAAATAAAATTGAAAGAAGGAATGTATATGGAAAAACTAGAATATAATGTTAATACTTTACTTGCTATTAAAGAAG
>CAMNJQ010000028.1 GCA_946541575.1 uncultured Clostridium sp.
GTTAATAAATGTATTAATAATAATGATATAGTTACAATTGATTCTTTTAATTCTATTATTAAAGGAAATGAAGTTAAAGAAATAACTTCTAATAAAAAAGAAATTAAATCTTTTACTGGGTTAGATAGTATTAAGAAAGAAATTAATAGATTATTTAATTATGTTTCTTATAAAAAGAAAATTAATTCTAAAGATTCTACTTATTTAAATTTATTTTTCTTAGGTAATCCTGGCACTGGTAAGACAATGGTTGCTAATATGATTTCTACTAAGTTATTTGAAATGGGATTTTTAGAAAAAGATGAAGTTATTAAAGTTGTTCCTACTGATTTAATTGGAGAATATGTTGGACAAACTCGTGATACAGCAAGAGAAATTTTAAATAAAGCTCATGGAAAACTTTTATTTATAGATGAAGCATATCTTTTGTATAACTCTAATTATAAATCTGGAAATAATCCTTATATGGATGAAGCTATTGTAGAGTTAATGAAATATTTAGAAGACCCTAAAAATATTGTTATTTTTGCAGGTTATGCTAAAGAGATGAGAAAGTTATATGATGCTAATCCTGGTCTTAAATCAAGAATTTATAAAGAAATTGAATTTAATGATTATACAAAAGATGAATTATATAGAATACTTTCAAATGATTTAGAAGAACAAGGTTTAAGTATTGATAAAAGTATTAAAAAAGATATTTTAAATTATATTGATAATTTAAAGAAAGATACTAACTTTGGTAATGCTAGAAGTATATTAAAGCTTTCACAAGAATTAATTATGAATCATTCTAATAATTCAAGTGATACTTTTACAATTACTAAAGAAGATATACCAAAGTATGAAAGTAATAATACTAAAAGAATGGGGTTTGATTCATAATGAATGATAAATTACTTGATAATAGAATTATTTTTATTAAGGGAGAAATTAATGAAGAATTATCTAATGATGTTATTTCAAGATTATTATATTTAGATTCTTTAAATAATGATGATATTAGTTTATATATTAATTCTCCTGGTGGAAGTGTTAATGATGGACTAGCCATAATAGATACGATGAGAATTATTAAAAGTGATGTTAAAACCTATTGTGTTGGATCATCATTTAGTATGGCTGCAGTTATCTTATGTTGTGGTACTAAAAATAAAAGATTTTGTCTCAAAAATTCTGAAGTAATGATTCATAGTCCAAGTGGTATGGCATATGGAAAATGTGATGATGTTGATGTTAGTAGTAAAAGACTTAATAAGTGTAAAGATGTATTAATAGATATTATTTCAAAGAATTCAAAAAAATCTAAAAAAGAAATTAATAATTATTTTATTAAAGATTATTTTATGAATAGTAAAGAGGCTTTAGAGTTTGGAATAGTTGATAATATTTTATAAGGAGGAATAATTATGAGTTTATGGTTAAAAGGATATGTTTTTTCTAATATTAATAAAACAATAAATGATTATCTAAAATTAGAAAAAGAAATTTATTTTAATTTTTGGCCTAGAAAAGAAAATGATTTATTTTTCTTTGAAAGAAACTTAATAGTTTCTATATTTGAAAATAAAAAAGTAATAGAAAAAAAGATTATAAATCCAAGAAAAAAGATAAATAAAAACTTTAATTCTCTTTCTCCTACTAATAATGAAAAATTAAGAAGTTTTTTAAATTCTTGTGGTAAAGATTTACTTGAGTATCAACAAAACAAAATAAATTATGAAGAAATTAAAAAAAGATTAGGTAGTGTGATTAATAATGATAAACATTGAGGAAGAAATAAAACATGATTTAATATTTAAAAAAAATAAAATAGAAAAAGTAGTTAACAGAATGTTAAATGAATTAAATTTGATTATTAAATATTCTTTAATTATTAAATATTTATATTATAAGGAGTTAAACCATGAACTACTATAAAACTTATTTAGAATTTCCTAGTAAATATAAAACTTATTTTAAAGAATATTTTGATAAAAATAGATATTTTTCATTAACTGATATATGTGATGAATCATTAAAATCATATTGTTCGAAATGCTATTCTATTTTAGAAAACGAAAAATGTAATCATTGTAATATTGATTATAGCAATTTAAATGAAATGTATGTTGAAACTTTTGAGAGTAGAATTAATTATGATTTAGGTTATTTGGTTATAGAAGCTGATGAAAAAAATTTAATTGCATATGTAATTATATATTTAGTTAATTATGATTTTGAATTAAAAAAGGAAACTATTATTCCTTCAAAATTTTATGCATTGTCAATTGATAAGAAAGGTGTATTTGATTTATTAAATATAAACGATTATGTTTTTTTGTTCAAAAAAAGAATTAGTTCAGAAAACAGAAAATACTACCCTAATGATGATATAAACATAGTTTATCAAGATAATCTAAATGATTTAAATAAGAATGATTTATTTAAATATATTGATATAGATAAATATAAAATATATCTTAATAAACAAAATTATTATAATAATCTATTTAGTTTACTTCTTACTCCTACTTATGATAAAAAATTTGAATATTTATTAAAAATGGAATTATATCATCTTGCTAATTGTAATTTGTCTATTTTTAATGAAGGTAAAAGTTTTTATGAAATATTTGGAGTTCCAAAAAAGTATTATAAATTTATGAAAGAACATGATATTGGTCAATTTGAATTATTAGCACTTCAACTATGTAATACTGATAATATAGATTTATTAAAATATTTAAGTAAAATTACTATGAGATTTGATTATTCTAATATTAAAACTGTTAGCAAAAGTAAGAAAAGTTTTATATGGTTTTTTAATTTATTTAAGAAAGATTTTGAAACTTTTTTTGATTATTGTAAAGAAAATGAAATTGATATTTATGATTATTATGATTATTTAGAATGGGCAAAGAAACTAGGTCTTAATATTAAAAATATAATAATAAAATATCCAGTGGACTTTAAATATGAACATAATAGATTGTGCAAACAACTTATTACTATTGAAGATAAAAAAAGGAATGAAAAAATAATAAGAATTCATAATTATTTAAAAATCAATATTTTTGAAGATAATAAATATATTATATTTCCAGCATATGATATTGATAGTTTAGTTGATGAAAGTTATCAAATGAATAATTGTGTTAGAACTTATATTGATAGGATCGTTGATCATTACTGTGAAATATATTTTATGAGAGAAAAAGAAAATATTAATAAATCTTTAGTAACTGTTGAAGTTATTGATGGTAAAGTTGTACAAGCTAAAAGAAAGAACAATACTAATATTACAGAAGAAGATAAAATATTTTTAAATAAATTTATAGAGAATTATACATTATTTGAATTTAATAACTGAAGGAGGTAATTATATGTTAAAAAAAGTTAGTAAAAACCATATAAGCAAGTCATGACTTTATAATCAAATTGATTATAAATTTATTTTATGATATAATACAGTCAAATTGGAGGAATATTATGAAAGTAAAAGATGTATTTGAAGAAGTATTTACTGGTTTTAATATTAATAGTTTAACGACGGATAATAAGTTTGCTAAGTACTATAATACATTACAAAAAGATAGTATTCAGTATACTAATATAATTGAAAAAAAATTAATAGAAAAAAAGATTGGAACTGATGTTAAAAAGAAATATTTAATGCAACCTAGAGATATTTTGATTTTTGTTAAACCACCCTATCGTGTTGGAACTTATTCTAAAACTAATGATTTAAATTTAATTATTCCAAATAATTTTATTGTTTTAAGAGGAATAAATATGGATTTATATAGTTATATATTTGTTACTAATTATTTAGAAAAGTTTGGAATTTCAAAATATGTTAAAGAAAATAATATTACTGGTAATTTAAGTAAAACAGAAATTGAAGAAATTGAACTTCCTAATATTACAAAAGAAAAACAAATGACTATTTCAAGATTATTAAATGCAATTAATGAACGTAGTGCTTCTTATAGTACTATTTTAGAAAATGATGAACAAATTATTAAATATGCAATTAGTAAAATAACAGGTGAAGATAATGATTAATGAATTAAAAGAAGATGTTAATAGATTACTAGGAAAAAGTTCTAATCGATTAGTTAGAAGATATAATAATTTACTTGTACTTTATCTAATTTATTTAAAACATTTATGTGAAGAAGGAAAATATAAATATGAAGAAGTAATATATGATGATAATATATATGAATTATTTCATTCTATTAAAGTATATAAAAGTTATTTTGATGATGTTCCAATAAACAGCTTATTAAGAAATATTTCTATTTATAATTCTATTGATCTTGCTAAAGAATATTTAAATGAATTTGAATCAATAATGCCTATTTATGATGATAAAGAAGAAAAAATAATGGTTATTAATTCAATTTCAGGATATCTATCAGGTTTTATAAATCTTTCTTGTTATGATCCAAGTGGTTTAACTACTTATATAACTAAGAATGAAAATAGTTATGAATACTTTTTTGAAATATTTAAAGCTTTAGATGAAATATTTAAAGTTAATAATAAGTATTTACTTGAAGAAGAAATAGATTTTAGTAAATACAATTACTTATGTATTCATGATACTAAACCAAAATATAGATTTATAAAAGATTATAATGAATTTAGTCAAATAAGTGATTATATATCTAAAATAGATAATATTGTTTTATATACTAGATATAATAAAATAAGTAATTTTAGAAATGGTAGAAGAGTTTTAAGATATCTTAAAACAGTTATTTTAGATAATGATCAAGCTATACTTATTTTTAATAGAAGAAGTAGAGAGATATCTATTATTAATTATGATAAAGAAAAGATTAAGTCCATTGATAAGTTAAAAAGTATTATTGAGAATAATAGAAAGCAAAAAGATATTCTTGTTAAAACTAATTATGAAGAAGTTATTAGTAATAATTCTAGAATTGGTTTTAGTTTATATGAGTTAAGTAAAAGTACAGAGATAAAAGATATTAATAGAATTGTAGATGAAAATACAAGACTTCTTGAAGACTTAAATAGAATTAATGAAACAGTTGAAGAAGAAATTAATAAGTTGTTAAATAAGTAAAGTTGATTAAGATTATCTTATTTACTCAGTTTGATTAATTTAAATTTAAATGCTATAATTAATATAGCGGAGGAAGTATGAAGAAAGATTTTAAAGTAAAATTAAATAATGTTTTTACTATGTTTTTCTTCACTTTAATTTTGTTTATTATTAATCTTTAAAGGGCATTATTTTAATGCGCCTTTTTTATTTATCAGTATTTAATTAACTGGTATTTTTATATAATACTATGTTGATTTAAAAATAAATAGTTGGAGGTGAATATGATAAATAAGGAAATCGAGATGAGAAAAAGTGAAGCATTTTATCGTTATTATGAATTAACTACTGAATATGGACCTCTTTATATTTATGAAAAATATAAAATGGATCCAAATAAGGCTAATAAGTTTAATCAAGAAATTCCTGTAACAAGAGAATTCTTTACTAATGAAGAAGGCATTAGAAGTTATTGTACTTTAAATTTTATGAATCAAACTGCAAAATTTGTAACTACAGAAATGCTTATGAATGGATTACCACTTGAAAATTATATGGAAGAGCTTCAACCTTATGAGTTTCTTATGAAAGTTTCTCCTTTTATAGAAACAGATGAACAAAAATTGGAAAAGGCTCAAGAAGTATATCAAATTTTTGAATGGAAATCAAAGAGTATACAAAACATTAGAATATTAAAAAATCAGCCTAAAAAAAGTCAAAGATCAAGAAATGAATATGCTAAATCTTTATTAAAAAAACATATGATTTAATTACAACAAAAAAAGAGGAACTCCTCTTTTTTTCTATCAAACAATTATAGTGCTTTTAGGGTTTTGTTTTTAATTTATTTAGTTTGTTAACGTAATAGTTGCTTCTTCTATTGGTAGATTAGAATAGTTTGAATCAACTAGATTAATTGTTCTTGTTGCACCAGTTGCATTTTCAATTTGTAATGTTTCTTCGCTCATAGTCATAGATGTGTTTTGGACATCTGTACTAAATTCATGGTCACCATCTGATGCAGTTTGCTTATAATAAATTAGAGGAGCTCCAGTTGCTGCAAAAGGTACATTTTCAAATACTGCATCTCCATTATCATCAGTTGTTATTTGTTTTCCATATTCAGTACCTGTACTATCTGTTCTTATAAAAGTTGCTCCAATAATTGGATTTCCACTTGCTGTACCATTATCAGTTACATGTAATGTTAATGTTCCAGTTGCTGCAATTGTAAATGAATAATCATTAGTTCCTTCTACTATATCTACATTACTAGGATTAATTGATGTATTATCATATCCTACTACGTTAGCTTCTACTTTATATGAATCATTTATTAATTCACCTGTTCCAGTACCATTAGTAATATTAATTATTTTTTTCAAGTATAATCTCTCCTTTCATAATTGGAATATTGTAATAATAATCTTTTAGTTGAAAGGTGACTAAACGATAGGGAATATAAATAATATTATTAAAATAAAAGAAATATATTTTTTGATTTGTAACATAGAATACTCTACTAATTACTTCATTTCCGAAAGTTGCTAATACTTTATATGATTTATTTTCTTCTAAGGATATATGAATCTCACCATTATATGTATTTCCACAATAATAAATGTTTTTATCATCATAAACTTTTACATGAGCTTGATATTTATCTAATAGACCAGTACCCAAAAACTTAAGTATAATATTTTTTATTAAATCATCACCTTTCAATATATTATATTAAAAAGTTTAAATGTACTTATAATTAATACCTAATTATGAAAAAAGAATATTGATTTTTTTCAATATTCTTTTATTTTTAGCTTATTTTAACTTCTTTAACTCGTAGTTCATTGTTTACTTTAAATAATTCAATTTGAATTTTTCTATTTTCTTCTTTTGGTGATTGATCATTCTCACCATTAAATAATAATTTTTTTTCATTATAAGTTATTTTTGCAATTCCATTTTCTAATTTAAAGTTTGTAACAGATTTAGTTACATCAACTTTAGGTCCTTCACTTGAAAGCTCATGCTCAAGCGCTATTCCTATTAGTATATTAAGAGTTTTGTTTTCTTCATCATATATAACGTTAAATCCTTCAGATTCGTATTTAACATTTTCTCTCATATAGTACTTACGTAATACTTCTTTTACATCAGATTCTTTGAAGATAAATCTTCCTTCTTCATTTTTTGTATATTTATTACTTTTCACTAAATAGCTTATACAGTAATAAAAAATTCTAGATTCAATATAATTATCATCCTTATTGTCTTCAATTAATAAATCCAAAGCTTCAGCTAGAAAGCTTTCAGCTTCTTCTTGAGTTATTGTTGCATTCGTGTCATATTGAATATTTTCTTTTTCTTCTTTTGTTTCTTTCTTCTCTTCCACTGGAGTAGTTTCATTAGATTTCTTTTTTTCCTTTTTAGTAAATACTTCTTTTCCAAAATATACACCTAGTCCAAATGTTATTAGCATAAATACTGCAATCATTACTATTAACCATATCTTTAATGGTGTACCTTTTACTTCTTTTTTCTTTGTTAAAATATTTTCTTTTTTAGTTTCTTCTGTAACTGGTTCTTCTTTTTTTTCTTCTTCCATAGTATTTCTCCTTTGTTAGATTATAACATTGATATTTTTTTTAATTTATACTTTAATTATTTTTTTCATATTAGATTTGTCAATTTCTGTTAATTTTTGAATTAATAGTATGAATCTTCTTTTTTTATCAACTCATAATTAACTTCTGGATAATGCTGCTTAAACAATAAATCTAGGTTTGATAATAAAGTTGATATATGATAAGTTGATGGTTCTTCAGTTAATGATTTTAATAGTATTTTTAAAACTAGTTCAATATTATTTTTATCTGTTAGCATTTCTTTAATAAATGTATACTTTTCATTACTTATTTTATCTTTACTATTATTTCTTGCATCTTCAATCCATCTACTTATTTTATTATTAAATATATCTTTTGCTTCATTATCAAATAAATGTTGAATTATATCTTCTTGTTCTTTAATTACTTCATTTGCAAATTCATTAGATAAAAAATCAATAATACTTTTTTCATTATTTGACTCATTATAGACAATATCAATTAATTTAGGTAAATATTTTTCCACAGTTTTTGTGTAAATCTTTCTATTTATTAAATCATCATCTGCTAACCAGTTTATAGTGTCTTCTAGAAATTCATTTATTTTTATTTCTTTTTCTTTAACTATTTTATCATCCTTATTAAAGATATTTAGACTATAAGTATTAATTAATATATCATTATCATTTAATTCTTCAATTACTCCATTATTGTTTAATCCCCATTTATTTGGATAAATATATATAAAAATATCATTTTTATTCACAACATTGTGGATATTTTTATAAATCTTATTACTACTTGATGAATTAGGAGCTTCAAATGTATATACATAAATATTTTTTTCACTTTTTATGTTAAATTCTTCCTGATGTTCATTTAAATATACACCAGTTAAGTTTGCTACTGCTCCTCCTCTACTATATCCAGTAACTAATATTTTGATAGGTTTATTTAAGTTTTTCTCATCGATGTATTCTTTTATTCTTGAAATTACTTTTTGACTTGCATCTTCAAATCCCTTTATGTTCCCTGTTTCATTTGCTATAAAATTTGACTCCCATTCTATATCATATCTAGTTCCACGGATTGATACAATTAATACATCATAATCTTTAATTGATTTATGGGCAATTACTGTACCAATAGAATTAGGATTATTTTCAACATAGTCATACACTTTTATTTCTTCAAAATCTATCTTATTTAATAAGTCTTTTATATATGATGATTTATCTTTTTTATCATAAGATTTACCTGTTGCTAATACAATGTTCATTGCCATAGTTCTTAAATGGGGATTTATATCATTACCAGATAGTTTTGTAAAATAGTCATCTGAATAATAATATTTTCCTTCTTTTGTTTCTGATTCCATTGATGGAATAAATGTAAATGTTCCTTCTTTTATATTACTAATTTTATTTTGATTTAGAAGTAATAACGAACATAGCAAGACAATAATAAATAATATAATTATATAGACTCTTTTACTTTTCATAATAACACCTTTATTTACTAAATTATAACATAAAAAATAATTCGACATTTAACCGAATTATTTTATTTTTCTTTTGAATTTTTTCTTACATAAATTGTACCTACTAATAAAATTATCATTAAAATTATTATTAATAATAATTCTAGTATGCTTTTATCTTTTTGTGTATTTGGTACTGAAATCGTGTTATCTATTACTTCTAATACTTCACATAGAGTTGGATGGATAACCATTTTACTTGCAATAATTGTTTCTTCTTCAGTATATTCAAATGCTATAAATTTTGCTGCATATTCGATATTCTCTTCTGCAACGTATTGGTTCATATCACTTAATGCGATGTATTGCATCATATTGTTTGGTTCTGGATATAAGTTTTTTGTTCCTATATAGAACGTTCCAAATGAATCATTTGTAGGTATTATCATTGCTTTATTTGTATACATTGCGTCTTCGTAATCAATGTATCCATCTTTACTAGAATGCTTATATATAAAGTTTACATAATCTCCTTGATTATATCCAGTTAATGTAAGCTTTTTTCCATCCGCATTTGAAAATGTTAAATAGTCTTTGAAAGTAGAATAATTTTCATCATCTTCTTCTACATTAGATACTTCCCATAGAGTGTTTTCTATTGGTTCACCTGTAAAAGAATAATAATATTTATTTCCATTTGTAATGTTTAAGTCTCTAGTGATATTTGCTCCTTTTGCTGTTATATCTCCTCGTAAATAAATATATCTACTAAATCCATTGTTTAAATAATTTAGATTTTCTGTAATAAAGAAATAAGAATTACCTGGCTTAATATTATTAGGCATTACTTGAGTCCAACTTCCTGAAGTTATTTTTTCATAATTAGAAAATTCACTTGGCATAGAGATATACTTATCTTCTTTTACCATTTTTACTTCATATTCAATTTCTTTCATTGTCTCATCAAAAATTGGTAGGTTATTAAATACGTATGAAAATCCTGCAGATTCATTAAGTGTAATTTCTCCATCATCAACTTTGACACCATTTGCAAATAATTGAAGTGTTACTCCTTCTTTTTTTCTTTCTTCACAATCATCACAATTAAAGTCTATATCTATTGTTTTTTTAAATTCTGTATTTTTGTCTAAAACAACATAATCTTTTTCACATAAAGATTCATCAATATATTCAATAGTTCCTAATTCAACATCTTTTTCAACATATTCAAAGGCTTTAAATTGTGCTGCCCTTTCCATTACAGAACCTGCAACATATTGGTTTTGTCCTGTTAATGTAAGATATTGCATCATATTATTTGGCTCTGGATATAGATTTTTTGTTCCTATATAAAATCTTCCTTTAGAATTTGGTACATATGTTAAAGTTACTTTATTTGTATATATTGCATCTTCATTTTCAATATATCCATTTTTACTAGAATGTTTATAAATGAAATCAATATAATCACCTTTATTATATCCGGATAGTGTTAATTTCTTTCCACTTTCATTTGTAAATACTAGATAATCTTTAAACTCTTCATAATCAGGATCATCTTCTGGAACAGATGAAACTGTCCATTTTGTATTTTCTATTGGTTCACCATTGATTACATAATAAGATTGTTTTCCATCAATTAAATTGTATTCTGGTTCAACTAAAGCTCCTTTTGCAGTTATATCTCCTCTTAAATAAATAACTTTACTGAATCCATTATTATCAACATTCCAGTTATCCGTTGTAATAACATATGTATGTCCAGGCTTTATGTCTTCTGGTAATACTTGAACCCATTTTTCAATTCTTTCTTTTTTCGTGGAATAACTTCTTGGAGAGATTAATTTATATACACCATCTTCAAGTACTTTTACTTCATACCTTATTTCATTAGGGCTATTTTCTTCAAAAACTTTTAAATTCTCAAAAACATAAGAATAGCCAGTTTCACTATTTAATTTAATTTCTTTTCCATCTACTTTTTCACCATCTGCGAATAATTGTATCGTTACTTCTTTTCCAGCATTTTCACTACATTCATTACTATTAAAATTTACAACAATATCCTTATAGTAATCACTTGCAGCAAAAACTGGATTTATGCATATTATTAAAAATATTACACTTATAATTAAATGCTTTATTATCTTCATGTTAATCACCTATTATATTAATGATATCATTTTTATTCTTTTATTTCAATCTTCACTGTTATTATTATAAAAAGTTAACTTAAAATTTATTCAAAAAAATGATGAATAAATCATCAAATTTTTATTTACAATATTTTTTAACTACTAATGCCATTCCTATCATTGAAATAGATATTGCTAGTGTTACTATGCTTTTTTCAATATTATCAAGTGTTTCTGGGTTTTTAATTATTTCATCTGTATATGTTACTGCATATGTTGAGAATTTATCACTTTCTGCTGAAATTGTTCCATCTTTGTTATCTGTAACATCTAATGAATCTACTTCGCTATTATGATATCTATATACATTGTATGTTCTTGAAATTACATCTGTAGACTTTTCAAATTTTGATACATCAAAAGTTAATTTTAATTTTTGATCTGTTTCAGTTATTTCACTTATTACATTTCCTATTGGATCTAATTCATTATAATTAACTTCATAAAATGCTCCAACTTTTTCATTATCACTAATTGATTCTTGTATAGCTTGCTTTTCTTCTTCAGGTATTGTTGTTTCTTCGTTTTCTTCAACAATTGATAACTCTTTTGTAGATTGACCTACTCCTACTGTATTTTCATCGATTACATATTTAACAAAGCCTTCTGCTACATCATCATCTATATCTAATTCAGTATCACTAAATTCTCCACCTGAAATCGTAGTTTTTCCATTTGTTTCTTCATCATTATAAATGCATCCACCATCAGGAGCATTAAATTTTCCACCAGATATTGTTGTTTCTCCTTCATTATATATGTCTAATGAATCTTTTCCAGTAACATTAATTGTTCCATTTATAATGGTAGTCTTTCCATTTAGTGTTGTATATACTGCTATTGCTTCATCACCTGTTACTAATATTTCTCCATTATTAATTGTCATAATATCAGAGTTTACAAAGGCATAGCCATACTCATTTGATACAGTAAACTTTCCACCATTAATAGTTACAGTTCCTTTAAAATCACTATATTCTCCATTATATAATTCATCTGGATCTTCTCTATAATATCCAGCAAAGTTATTAACTATACAATCAGGAGCTGTAAAAGTTCCATCATTTATTTCTATTTCACCAGTTGTAAGTCCAAACATATAATAACCATTTTCAATTTGAGTAAAAGTTCCTCCATTAATTGTTATTTTAGAATCAGCAGCACTTCCTGTTTGAATTCCATAGATAGAATTAATTATTACTTCTCCTTCACCATCAATTGTTAAAGATTTATTTACAGTAATTGCATAATTGTTCCCAACATTTGATAAAGTTAAAGAATGTCCATTTAGATTAATTACTACATCGCTTTCAATTATTAATCTTCCTTTTAATACATAGTCTTCTTCTAAAGTAATAGCTTCTCCTGTAAAAGTAATTATTTTTTTGCTGCATCTACTTCTTTTAAAGTTTCAAATGAATCTGCTGTTACATTGTTAGATGGTGCTTTTAATAATGTCTTTGATATTTCTTTAATATCTTCAATTTCTATTTCTTTTTCTTTTCAATTTCTTCAATAATATCTTTTTCTTCAGTTACTTCTTCATATTCATTTTGTTCTTTTTCTTCATTAATTTTATTAGTTTCTATTGTTTCATCATTTTTTTCTTCAGCTAACTCATCTTGTTTTATTTCTTTTTCCTTTGTTTCTTCTTTTTCATTTAATTCAATTTGTTCTTTAGCTTTCTTGTTATTATCCTCATCGATATTTAACTCATTATGTTCTTCAACTTCTTCATTTGTTACTTCTTTATTATCAATTTCTTCAGCTAAGGTATTAATTGGTAGTAATAAAACTGATAGTAAAATAACTATGAATAACTTACAACCCTTCTTCATATTTTTACAATCCTCCAATTATATTATAAAAACATTATAATGCAAGACTTTTTTCTTGTAAATTTACAATTTCATGTAAAAATATGACAAATTCATCTAAAATTCAATTATAGCAAGTTATTATATGTAAATAATAAATCAATTATTTAATTTTGACTTCCAATTATTATCTATTTCTCTATCATATGTCATACAATCTTCCATATATGCTACTGAATTAAATACTTCTTTAATTCCTTCTTTTGACTTTTTAAAGTTAGATATTCTATCCCTACTTATTCCAATTGATTCTCCTTCTGCATATGAGTCAATGTTTGCTCCTAAATATATAAAATCCCAGTTTTTATGTTTTTTTATTAGCTTTGCTATGCTTCTCTTGTTATATTCTCTTGATGCATTTTCTAATCCATCTGTTGTTATTATAAATAATACTTTTTCATCTTTTACATCATGATCTAATTTAGTTATTGTTTTACCTATGGCATCATAAAGTGCAGTACATCCTCTTACATAATAATCTTTTTCAGTTAGATTATTTATATTTTTAGCTTCCTTTCTATAATGTAATACTTCATATTCATCATCAAATAGAATTGTAGTTATTAAAGAATTATTTTTTCTTTCTTTTTCAAGATAACTATTATATCCTCCAATAGTATCTTGTACACTATTATGCATTGATCCACTCCTATCTAATATAAATACAACATTAATTTTCTTTTTCATATTCTTTTCCTCTCTTTCTAAAATAATGATATTATATTTATATAAATCTTTGGTCGCTTGAAAGGAGACATTTTATGGATATTAAAAAATTGTTAAATAAATATATCAATGATAATTTAGAAAAAGAACAAGCATTTAAAATGAGATCTAGTTTATATGAAAGCTGTTCTTTAAGTGATGAATCAATTGAAAATTTTATAAATCAAAATAAAGATGAAAATAAGTTTCAGAAATTGTTATTTAAATATATAGATGAGAAAAATCTTAAAGATAGTGATGTCTATAACAAAGTAAATATAGATAGAAGATTGTTTTCTAAAATTAGAAGTGATGAAAACTATCATCCTAGTAAGGAAACTATTATTCTTTTTGCAATTGCTTTAGAACTTAATGAAGATGAACTTGTTTCTTTATTAGAAAGTGCTTCTTATTCTCTACCTAAAAATAATGTTTATGATTTAATAATTAGATTTTGTTTTATTAATGAAATATATAATTTAACAGATATTAATGATTTATTATATGAACATAAATGTAAGTTATTAAATGAATAATATTTACAAAAATTTGATATCGTTTAAATGTATTTATTGGCTATATATTATTCTTATTGTTTTATTTAACACATTTTTTGTACTATATGTTATTTTTACATACAAAAAGACCAAAATTTGGTCTTTTTTTATTCACTTCTTAATGCTATTACTGGATCTTTCTTAGATGCCATTTTAGCTGGTATTAATCCTGCAACTACATTTAATAATACACTTAATGCTATTAGGAATAATGCTCCCCCAATTGGCATAATAGCTATACTAGATATATCAACAACAGACTTAACTATAGAATTAACTGGAATGCAAATTAATAAAGCAACTATAATTCCCATACATCCTGCTAATAATCCTTCGATAATTGTTTCTGCAATAAATACACGTGATACATCTTTTTTACTTGCTCCAATGGCTCTTAGTATTCCTATTTCTTTTGTTCTTTCAAGAACTGAAATATAAGTTATTATTGAAATCATTATGCTTGATACAATTAAACTTATTGCAACGAATCCAATTAGTACTGCTGAAATAATTGTTACAGAAGATGTAATTACACTTACAAGTGACTTTAACATATCTGTATATTCTATTTCATTTTCTGATTGATTATTTTTTCTTTGTTCTGCATTGTATTTATCTATAATTGAAATAATTGATTCTTTTGATTCAAAATCTTTTGGATAAATATTAATTGTACTAGGATTATTTATATCTACTATTCCAATTGATTTAGCAGTTGCTTCATAAGTAGTTCCTGTATCACTAAACTTAACTCCAGTTAAAACATTTATTTCTTTATTAGATGTTTGATCTTTATATATATCTGTTTTACCTATTTCATTTATAACATATTCTGTTAAAGAATGTTTATATCCAACTATATCGTGTGCTTCTTCATTCTTTGCTTTTAATATACCTACAATTTTAATATCTAATCCATTCTTTATTATGTTTTTCATATAGTTGTAGTCTTTTGAATGGTCTATATAAATTCCATTTTCTTTTCTATAATAGTCAGTATTTAGAATTAATTTAAATGTTCTATTTAACAAATCATCATAACTATACGAAGTAGAGTTTGTCTCATCCATTTCTAGAATGTTACTTAGGAAATCATTTCTATCTTTTATATCAAGTGCATATAAAACAGAATCAGAAATAATATTATCTTTGGATACAATTAGCACTAATTCATTGTATTCTTTTGGAAGGCTTCCTGCTAATATATCATATTGGCTTTTTAGTACATCATCATTATCCAATAATTCAACAAATACACTTCCGTTTGTTGAACTTGTTGATACTATGCTTTGAGCTTGTTCACTTTCATAATCTAATCCTGAAAAAATATTAAATTCATTAGGGTTAACTTTATTATTATTGTTTGAAAAGATTTGTAAATCTAAATTATATCCATATTTTATATCAGTAACGTATTTTTTTATTTCCTCATTAGTATCAATATATTTTTTAAATTTTGATAAATTATTCTTTTTAATAATTCCACTATTTATTAAATTTATTTTTGATTCAATATCATTTTGTGAACATATTTTATCGTTATCACATTTTACTTCTTTTGTCTCTATATCTTGAAATAATTTTGATAAGATAATAGACTCTTTCTCGATTGAGATAGGAAATTCACTTAATGAATTCCTTTCCATTTCCTTAACGAAACTATTTACTCCGTTTGTTAAAGATAATATAAGTGCAATACCTATTATTCCTATTGATCCCGCAAATGCGGTTAAAAAAGTTCTTCCTTTTTTTGTTAACAAATTGTTAAACGATAAAGCTAAAGATGATAATAATGACATAGATGTTTTATTAATTTTTCTATAATTTTTTTCTTCTTTTCTTTCTTTAGGTTTATTTGAGTCTTTTAGAATCATACCATCCTTTAATTCTATTATTCTAGTTGAATACTTTTTAGCAATTTCAGGATTGTGAGTAACCATTATTACAAGCTTGGTTTTAGATATTTCTTTTAAAATATCCATTATTTGAATACTAGTTTCTGAATCAAGTGCACCAGTTGGCTCATCTGCAAGTATTATTTCTGGATTATTTACAAGTGCTCTTGCTATTGCTACTCTTTGCATTTGCCCACCAGATAATTGATTTGGCTTCTTTGTTAGTTGGTCACCTAATCCTACTTTTTCAAGAGCTTCTTTAGCTCTTTTTCTTCTTTCTTTTTTAGAAACTCCAGATAAAGTTAAGGCAATTTCAACATTTGATAGAACTGTTTGATGTCCTATTAAATTATAGCTTTGAAATATAAATCCAACTCTATAATTTCTATAACTATCCCATTCTCTATTTGTGTAGTATTCAGTACTTTCTCCATCTATTAGTAGTTCACCATAATCATATCTATCTAGTCCACCAATTATGTTAAGAAGTGTGGTTTTCCCACTTCCTGATACTCCCAATATTGAAGTAAATTCGTTTTTATTAAATTTTAAATCTATTCCTTTTAAAACTTCTTGTTTTTTTCCACCTACAATGTAACTTTTCTTTATATCTTTTAGTTCTAGCATCTATAAACTCCTTTTTGAAAACTTATTTTATCATACTTAATTATTATTTCAATATTTTCATTATTTATCATCCATAGATATCAATTTTTGGAATACCTTTGATAAATTATCGTGTATTACTAAATTAGCTTTTCCATCATATGGAGTTTCATCAATGTTTATAATTACTAAATTTTTTCCACCGAAATAGTTAATTAAACCTGCAGCTGGATATACTACAAGTGATGAACCTAAAACTATTAAAGTTTCTGCTTCTTCAATTCTTCTTATTGACTCTTCTAGTGCTTTTTCTGGAAGTGATTCACCATAAAGGACTACATCTGGTTTTATTATTCCACCACAACTACATTTAGGAATGCCTTTGGCATTAAATACTTTTTTATAATCATATTTTTTATTACATTTTATACAATGATTTGAAAATGTAGTTCCATGAAGTTCCAATACATTTTTATTTCCTGCTTTACTATGCAATCCATCTATATTTTGAGTAATTATTGACTTTAACTTTCCAGTTTCTTCTAAGCCTTTTAAATATTTATGAGTTATATTTGGTTCTATATTTGAACAATTAAATACTTTTTTATAAAAATCATAAAAGTCTTCTGTATTACTATAAAAATAATCACTACTTAAAAGTATTTCCATTGGTATATTACTTGTATTTGATAATCCATCTCGACTTCTAAAATCTTTTATTCCACTATCTGTTGATACACCTGCTCCAGTTAATACTACTATGTTGTTCGAATCATCTATAATTTTTTTTAACTCATCTATCTTATTCATATATACCTCTATTTCAATTATAGCATTTTTGTAATTGTTATGTTATTATAAAAATATATTGGAGGGAATATGAAAAAAATATTATTTGGGTTTTCAACAATAATGTTATCTTTATCTTTAGCTGGTTGTGGAAAAAGCTCTAATAATTTTATAAATAAAGATACAATAAAAGAACATAATATTGATAACAATGCTTTGGAATGCAAAGTTCAAGATACGGATTTAGAAATATCCATATATGCTTATTTTGACAAAAATGATGCTCCTACTTCTTTTGATTATTATATAATTACTCCAAAAGGTAATACTACTGAAGAAAAAGTTAAAGTTGCTGAGGAAAAAGCATGTGGTGGTGAAGGAGACTTTGAAAAAGAATGGATTAAAGAGTGTTCATATGTAATTAATGGTAATGATCTTAATGGACATATTTATGTTGTTGATAATGGTGAATGGTTTAAAAATAAATCTAAAGAAGAAATAATCAACAATAGTGAAGAGGAATTCTTTGGACTAAAATGTTCTGAATTAAAATAAAAACTTCTTATTTATTATAAGAAGTTTTTTATTCTATATTTTCATTTACTTGCTCTAGTCCAGTTTTATCTGTTTTATTAGCACTTATTATTTCTGAGTTTTCAAAAATTGACTTTATATTGTCTTCTATGTTATTGTTTTTTATTTTAAAAGTTATTTCGTAATTATCTCCTGGATTAGCTTTTTCAAAAAACTGGTGTAATACTTTTACAGTTTCAATTTCTTCAGCTTGGAATTCTCTTATTGTAATGTATAAATAATTAAAATCGTTACTATATGCAATATGATTAATATTATATGTTCTTTTGAAAGTATGACCGATAAGGTCTTTTTCATTATTTGTATTATTTGTATTATTTGTATTATTTGTATTATTTGTATTATTTGTATTATTTGTATTATTTGTATTATTTGTATTGTTTTCTTTTTCTATTGTTTCGTCTTTTGTTTCTTTATCTTGATTATCTGTCTTTGAAACTGTAATTCTTCCTACAAAAAAGCAACTTATTCCGATTATTAAAGATACTAAAATTGTGATTACAATATTTTTATTTTTCATATTCTATTCCCTCCTATATATTTATCATAACATATTATTTCTAAATTCTATAATTTTATCTAACGTATTGAAGTCAATTGTTTGATTACTATCTGACAAGCTTTCTTTAGGATTATAATGAGTTTCAATTAACAAGCCATCTGCTCCTGCTACTAGTGATGCTTTACTCATTGATTCAACCATATATGATTGTCCACTTGCATGTGATGGATCTACTATAATTTTATAATCAGTATTTTTCTTAATGTATGGAATAGCTTGAATATCTAGAACATTTCTAGTCTCATTAGAAATCATATTTCTAATTCCTCTTTCACATAGTATTATTTTATTATTTCCTTCTTTTGATATATATCTTGCAGCATTTATCCACTCATTATAAGTAGCACAAAAAGCTCTTTTTAATATAATTGGCTTATCTGTTTTACCTACTTCTTTTAACAATTCATAATTGTACATATTTCTTGCACCAATTTGAATGATATCTAAATCATCTTTGTATTTTCTTACCTGTTCTATTGTAGTTAATTCACTTACTATTTTTATATTATATTCTTTTTTTATTTTAATTAATATTTCCATACCTTCTTCTCTTAAGCCTTGAAAAGAGTCTGGATTAGTTCTCATTTTAAAAGTTCCCGCCCTAAGGTATTCTATATTTCTTTCTTTTAATAATTTAGCAATCTTACTTAATTCTTCATAAGAACCAAAAGAACATGGCCCAGCAATTATTAATTTTTCTTTAAATAGCTCATCCATATAATTTCTCCTTTGATGTTCTTTATTTTATCACAATTATTTTTAAAAATATTGAATTATTTATACTTTTATTGTAAAATATCTTCACTTAAGGAGTGTATTTATGAATAATTGTAAAAATATTTTTTATGAATGTACACATTTAGTTGAAAAGTTTGATAACTTCTTTCAATCAAAAGATGAATCAGGTTATTTTTGCGATCATAAAATTAAAGATTTAGGTAGTTTAAAACTTTGTCTATCTCAATTATACAATAAGCAAATGAACGATTTCTTTTTTGTCTTTTATATTGTAGAAGTAAATGATGCTAGAAAAAATATTGATTTTAATAGTCATTACTGGAAAAATGATCCATCAATTAAACGTATGGTCAAAGTTAGTGGGAATTTGCAATCAATCGGAATTATGTCATATCTTGGAAAAGAAAATGATGAACTTGATCTTCCCTTCATTAGTCAAATTGAAATCAAAGACGATAATGAATTTGGAATGTTTCATACGAGAAATCGAACTAATCCTATTTCAGCTAATAAAATTATAGAAGATATAAAAATGTTAAAAATAGGAAACTTTTTCCAAAATGTAGAAAATGATATTATTGTAAAAAAAAAGATAATTAAAACAAGGATTTAATCTCCTTGTTTTTCATTTGTATTTTTTATTATATTGCTTATGTAAATATTTGCTTTTTCTGATAAATGCTTCTTGTCAAATAAAATGTATTCATCATTATTAAATATTTCATCAAATATATTTATATATTTTAAATTTTCATATTCAGTTTTTATTTTATTTTCATTTAAAGATATAAATGTAACTTTATTGTCTTTACATAGTTCCATAAGTTCTTTAAATTCGTTTTCATTTATATTAAAGTTGTTATCAAAAACAAATGTTATATTATTAGTCAATAAATCTTGATCTTTTTTATTTTTTATTTCATTATACAAATCTTTAAATGTATAGTTCTTGTCAATATTAAATTCTATACCTTTATATTCATCTTGCATATATTCCATAACATTTAATAATAATTCATTTCCATAAAAGCTTAATTTGTCTTTTTTTTCTAAGTTATGTTTTTCTATTATTTCATTTTTCTTTGCTAAAAATTCATCTAAATATACTTTATATATACTATCGTAAATTGCATTTGCATATGCTATTTGACCTGCTCTTTTTAAATGTACTCCATCATATATAAAGTATTCATTATGTCCTTCTGCGATTTTATTCCAATCAATTAAATATACATTTTCATATTCATTTGCTAATCTTTCAATTGTACTATTAACATGTACTTCTCTGTCATTTGTGACGTTAATCCAAAATATTTTTCTATTTTCACATAGGCTAACTATTTCTCTTTGACATCTAAGTCCACATTGTCCATTAGTTCCCAAACCAAAAACAATTGGTTCGCCTAACATATTTTTTCTTTTTAAATCAATAACTATGTCATCTGCTTCATAATCTGTTCTAGATTGTTTTGCATCAAAATAGCCATTTGGGAATAATTTATATAAATATGGTATTGCATCTAATATTACAGAATCACCTATTCCTATAACATGAAGATTTGAAACTACATTTTTTATATTTTCCTCTCCAGCATTTAAATCATCTAATACTTTTTGCCAATTATCTGTTTCTTCTTTTAGATGTAGTTCATATTCCTTTTGTTTTTCTAACATTAATCTTTCATTTTCTTCTAATTTATTTTTTAAATCTTCTGCATCTTGTGTATAGTCTTTACTATTTATATATTTATATACTCCAAATGATGAAATAATTATTAACATAGACAATACTAAATATTTTGTTTTTTTGAATCTTATTTTACTATTTTCATTCTTTTTATAATTAATTGCAAAATGAAGAATAGCAGAACATATAACAGTTAATAAGATAATAATGGTATTACTTAATATTTGATTTTTAATTTCAAGATTTTGAATTAAAAATAATACTGGATATTGGATTAGATATACTTCATAACTAATATTTGCTAAAGACTTTATTATTTTGTTTTGTTTGTTACTATTAATCATTATTCCATATTTAATTAATCTGCATGTTATTAATGTGGTAATTATCATAGCAATAGAAAAGTACTTTGATGCTGATGGTATAGATATTAATAATACTATTAGTAATAAAACATAAGTATAAAATATTAATCTATTTATTATTTTATTGTTAAATATTTTTGGTACATAATTATTGTAATAATGATAAATGAATCCAATAGTTACTCCAAATAATATTGAGAATATTCTACTTAGTGAATCATAGTATACATTCATAATGCTTGTCAATGATGAATTTAAATAAAAATAAGTAACTGATATTATTGATAATATAGATAATAACAAGCAAGGGATAAGTTTATGTATTTTATCACCAATTTTTTTTAAAATAATGAAAACAAATGGGAATATCAATTCAAATTGTAAAAGTATTCCCATATACCAAAAATGAGTAAACGGTGATGTAATAAATCTTGTAAAATAATCTTGATTTGCACTTAGTTGCCAATAATTATTGTAGCCAAAAATAACTGATGTAGTTTCAGGCTTTAAGTTAATCCAGTTAAAACTAGTTAATATAGTTACAAGAAATATACTTATAAATACTACTATTAATAAAGGTAAATAAATATTTATTATTCTGTTTTTATAATAATTTAAAATTGAAAATTTTTCTTTTTTTAATGCTGTTGCACTTGATAAAAATCCAGTTAACACAAAAAAAGTACATACAGCTAAGTATCCACCTTTTAATAAGTCTAGATGGTACAATAACACTGCAATGCACGATAATAATCTTATAAAATCTATGTCTCTATAATATAATTTATTTTTCACTACAACTACCTTCTATATTAATCATTATAATTATTTTTAAAAATATTGTAAAGGAAATGATTAATTAGTTTTTATTACTTCTCTAATATCTTTCGTTATTTTTTTTGAAATATTTTCTAAAAAGTTAAGAAAATCATTTTTTTCTAAATATTTTGTTGTTCCTTCTTTTTTAATATTTAGACATTTAATATTAAAGTCTAATTTTTCTTTGTTAATATCTTGTACATAGTCTTTTAATATTTTTTTTAAATAGTCAGTATCTAGTTTAAAATATTCTACTATTTCTTTATTTAATATATCATAATCATTATATATAC
>CAMNJQ010000029.1 GCA_946541575.1 uncultured Clostridium sp.
AAGTTTATTATAATTACAATCATAATAAATCTTCTTTATCTCTTTTTTTAAATATTTCTTTTTTAAATATTCATCTCTAGAAATAAAGAAATTATTATTTGTCTTTTTCTTTATATAATTAATTATATAATTATTTGAATTAGAAGTGTTACAATCATTTTCTTCATCTATAAGCATAGAACTAACTCCTATTTTTCTTCCATTACTACTAAATCTTACTCCAATAGTTTTTTCCTTATCTGATAATAAACAAATAAACATATACTTATTTTGATCATTTTTTGACATAATCGATTTCCCATGAATATTCTTAATAAAATTAGCACTTACATTAATATCAGAATTAATGAAATCATTAATTGTATTTTTTGAAACATAAAAAATAGGTATTTTTTTTACATTTATTAAATTGTCATCACTTTTCCATTCAAAAAAGTCATAATACAAATTACCATTAGAAAAATTTAAAATAATATCGTAAATATAATTCATTATTTTCTCCTTTTAATTATTAAAAATATAATAATTATATAACCTAAAAAAAAAGATAGGCATTCCACTTTACTAAAAAGAAATTTAACATAGTCTAAAAAGGAATAACCCATTACTAATAAATTTAGATAAATAATAATATAAGACAATCCGGTAACTGAAAGAAAAAAACTAACTACAAATAAAACATTTCTCATACTTTAGTTTATGTAAAAGAAAAAATAATATTCAAACACAAAAAGAAAAAACACTTTCGTGTTTTTTACTCATAAATTGGTTTTCCTGTTTTTGGATCATATCCAGTGATTTTTTTAGTGTTAGCTTTGCTTTCATTACCACCTAAAAGATTCCATAAAATTGAAATAACAAACATTGCTAAAGTAACAAATGTTCCAAGCCAAATTCCTACTCTAGTTGCATCCATCATATGGAATAAGAAAGCAACATGCCATAATGTAACACCACCAACTGCATAATTAGCAAATACCATCCATTTGTCCTTTAATACACCGAATAAGTGTAATAAGTAAACAGCCATGATTCCAAGTACATTAAGTAACATAAATACAGACATTGCTGTAGAAAACTTCCACATACTCATCTTATAAAAATCATTTCCAAAATATGGAATGAACATAAATATGAATAATAGTAATCCTAAACTAGCAATCACAATGTCAAATATCTTTCTTAAACTTAGTTTCATTTAAAACACCTCTTTCCTCTAAATAAAATATATCACAAAAACTTGAAAATATGAAGTTTTTTTTACAAAAAAATAAAAGTAGTAACTAATTACTACTTATAATTATCTATAATAAGGTCTTCCTTGAGGTTGATTATACCCCATTTGATTATTATTCATTACAGGTGCATATATAGGTCTACCTGTTTTTGGATCATATCCTATTGGACCATTACCACCATTATCGTCATACATTTTTGGATTTGTTTCATTATTCATATGATTTCCAACAGCAGTAGCTATAATACCAATCAAAGAAAAAATTATGCCGATCCAAACACCTAACTTAGCAATGTAATAAACATCCTCATCCATAAAATTAAACAAAGAACTTATATAGTAAGTAAAATAATACCCAAGAGTCAAATAAACACCCTTAAAATCATTCATAATTCCAACAAGCTGTAACGTACAAATAACTAAAGCAGCAACAAGTTCCAAAATAACTATAACTCTTAAAACTGAACCTCCATAAGCATTCTCTAATACTGTAAAATCCCAAAAGCTATAGCTTTCATATTCATCTTCAACAAATGGAAGAAAAAGATTAATAAATAGAATTATTAATATAACTATCATACTAGCACTAAACATTTTTCTTCTACTCATTTTAACACCTCTATTCTTACATTAATAAATATAACACATAAAAAAATTAAAGAAAAGACTAAAAATTAATAACCTAATCTTAAAATATCACATGAAACAGCTTTTGCAACACCAAAATCATTAGCACTTTTTTCAGTTTCAAGCAATAAATCAAACAAAGCTCTTTTATTTTTACCTATTGCTCCTCCTCTATCAAGAACTATTGCAAACACTTCATGTCCAAAATAGCTTAAATTATTAAATCTAACAATTGTACCAAAGGGATAACTTCTATCAGCTGCAACTATCATAACTTTACCATAATCTTTATCATAATAATAAATAGAATCACCAACATATCTTCCAGATGCTGTATATCCATGACATCCATCACTACAAAAAGCTGTATATGCAGTTACTTTTCCATTCAAATTTTCAATAGAAGTATATTTACGTACTCTTTCCTCTTCTTTAGTTATTGCATCTAATAAAGAAGGCATTCTATTAAGTAGCTTTTCTTTTGCTTGTTCATCAGAAACATTATTAATATCTTCTAAAACAGTATTATAATCTTCTCTTTTCAAAGAAACAGTAACTTCATCAATTCTATCATTTATAGAAACATATAACATATTATTCTCTTTAATTTTATTAGATACACCTGTTATAATTTTAATTTCATTAGTTAACCCTAATATCATAGTTTTTGTTGCTTCATTATCTTTATACGATAAAAAAGAAAGATAACAAAATATAAATCCAATAAATATAAAACCAAAACCTTTTTTCATATTATCTCCTTAAACATTTTAAAAGTTATTTTAACAAAAATAAGTAATTATTACAATAATAATCATATGTTTAAAAAGAAAAAAAAGACTGTTGCAATTAATTTACAACAGTCATATATAAATTACATATAAATTCCTGGAATAGAAATAACATCTAAAGGAGTTATTTCTTTAACTTTAGTATAAAGTCCATCAAATATATCATCACTAGAAGTAGACATTTCATTTTTTGATACTATTATGAAAGTTAAGGAATCCTTATCTAAAACAATTTGATAATTCGAACTAAAATCTCCCATAAAAAGATTGTTTTCATCAGAAATGTATGCCTTATTCATATAAGAACCTTTATCACTATCAATAATCACATAAACTTCATCATTACTATATTGAAACATATATAAATTACTATTCTCAAGTTTATATAATCCATTATACTTTTTTTCATTAAAATAATCTGTCTTTCCAATTAATACTTCAAAAAACTCTTCAGCTGATATACTGCTTTCTTTTTTATAATCACCATTTTGTAATCTATCATTATTCGTTTCAATTTTTAATATTTCATCATTTATTTCAAAATTACATTCATCAATATCAAGATATCCTTTTGCAATATTTTCAGCTTTAGCATCAATCATTAGTCTCATCTTTATATTTCCATCTTTTGAAGAAACAAAGGCATTATTTTCATCACATTGATACATATATATTACTTTATTTTCATTTTTAAATACACCATTGAAGGGATATATTTTTTCATTAATTTCTTCATTAGTATTTTTATTTTGTTCTTTATTATTATTTTTAAGTATAAATATTATTCCAAACAATAGTAATATTATTCCAATAATAATAAATAAATATTTAACTTTTTTATTCATAATGCCTCCATTTTATTAAGCACATCCACATGTACAGCTATATATTTCACCTACACGACCAGCTTGACAATATTGTTCACTATCACAGCAATAATCATTGCAACTTCCATCATCGTTGCATTTTGCAAACCCACCTCCTGAACAAGATGTTCCTGTTGGATTTTTTTTAGTAACTATATATCCATTTGGACAACTTGATGGAGTAGTAGGACTAATTCCTTCACATGAATATTTTGCAATGGCTGTCATGTTAGATGATAATGTAGAACTCAAATTATCCCATCCACATGGACTAACTCCAGCTTTTTTACAAGTATTACTTAAAGAGGAAGTATTAATGTTAACAGTACATGACCCTCCCTCATCTGCTTGACACGACCTTGCACTTGGAGGAGATCCAGATCCTTCACCACAACTAAATGATAATGTATATGTTACTTTTGATATTATATTATTAACATCTATAGAACATGAACCAACCTTACCGGCATTATTTTTTACATAAGCTGTATAAGTTCCATTACTTGTTACTGTAGTCGTATTATTGGATGAAAATCCGCTTGTTGCACTTGTCCAAGAATATGCATCTGTTGCAAGGCCACTTAAACTAGTACCACCAGTTACAGTAAGAGAAACGTTCTTTGCATTTCCTGAAGTACCATTAGTTATAGTACAAGTTGGAGTAGCTAAATCAACCTTTGCCTTATATGAGCTAGTAGATGATGATTTACCAACACCATTTACAATTTTATATCTTATATAATATGTACCAGTTGTAGTATTATAATCTTTAATTATAGAATAATCATTTACTTCTATATTTGGATTACATATATTAAATGCATCTTTGCAATAATACATCTTCGCTCCACTTGCTCCAATATTTTCAAAATTGAATTGGAATTCTAATCCTTCATCAGACCAAGTATCACTTGGTACTATAACATGGCTATCTTTCTTTATTGCCATCATAGACATTGAAGGTGTAGTAGTATCAACTCTAGCTGTGAAAGTTGATACAGCAGCTTCTGGATTATCTGAATTGCCATCAAAAGCCATATATCTTACATAATATATTCCTGTTTCTCTATTTAATTCAGTAACTAAAGAACCACCTGTTACTTTCTTATTAGGATGACATGTATTATCAGTATCTTTACAGTAATAAATTTTAGTTCCTGCTGATGATGATATAGAGTTAAACTTATAATTTAATCCTTCAGAAGACCATTCACCAGTATTTACAGGAGTTCCACTAGTCATTTTTGTTGCTGTTACTACAGCAATGCTTGTTTTTTTATAGCTAGTAGTACAAGATGAACCACCATCACATATATCGCATTCCCAAGTTTCATGATGTAAAACTCCATCTGAAAGATCCCATCCATCACATGTTCTTGTATAACATGATTGTTCACAATCATATACTTCCATTGATATATCTATACTACATGTTCCTGTTCTTCCAGCATTATCTGTTACAGTATAACTCTTTCCTTCTTTTAAACCAAATTCTGTTTTTACCGGAGTAACACAACCACTAACATTATCAATACATTCTACCTTTACATCAACACCACTTGTACCTGACCCAGTTTCTGTTATCGTACACGTAGGATCATTCATATCTACTTTTGCAGTATAACTTCCAACAGTCGATTCAATACCAGCTCCACTAATTATCTTATACCTTATATAATATATTCCATCTAATGAATTATAATTTGTAATAGTTGCATTATTTGATATATTCGTAGTAGGACTACATGTATTATCTGTATCTTTACAATAATATATTTTAGCTCCACTAGGGCCAACATTTGATTGAGTTAATTTGAAATTTAAGTAATCATTAGACCAAGTATTACTGTTAACTGCTGCTCCACCATTTTTTTTAGTTGCTTTCATCACTACAGAAGGAAGCTTTGAATCTTTCTTAAAGTTAATTGTACATGTAGCAAAATTCTTAGCATTATCTTCTACATATCCGATGTAAGTAATATTTGCGCCATCATTTTTATGTGTCACCGTTAATTTATTTGTAGTTCTTGAAAGAGTCCCTGTACTTAATGTTATATTACTTACTCTTACTCCACTTATTGATTCATTATTAGTTTGTAGTAAATCTTCGTTCTTTTTAAAACTTAATGCTACATCTGTTATATACCATGAATTATCTCCATAGTCTCCACTCTTATCAAGAACACATGCCGGTTCAGTA
>CAMNJQ010000030.1 GCA_946541575.1 uncultured Clostridium sp.
CATATGGGAGCCTCCTTGCCGGGATTTGGCTCCTTTTATTGTATCAAAAAGCCGCACCAGGTGGTGCGGTTGAGATTTCAATTTAGGAAATAAAGTAGGAACAATCCTACTTTATTTTTTTGATTCTTTAATTTATATTAGTTAGCAATGAAAGAAATGCTATTCATCATTTATTTTATTTAACATTGAAAAAATATTAAAATATGATACAATATATTTGAAATGGAGGGACTATTATGTCATACCTTGATAAAACTATCATGTATGTATATAAATAGTCATGTCTCTTTTATTAAAAAAATAAAATAGGCATGACTTCTTTGTTGTGCCTATATTCAAATCATATGGATATAGGTCTATATGATTTTTTTAATGGAGGAGAAATTATGTTAGAAATAAATTTTAATAAAGTATATAAAAATTTTGGATTCGGTAATGTTTTAGATGGTATTAGTTTTGAAATTAAAACAGGTGAAATAGTTGCACTTGTTGGAAATAATGGTGCAGGAAAATCAACAATCTTAAATATTATAAGTGGAGATGAAAATGTCACAAGTGGAAAAGTAACAATTAGAAATGGATCTAAAATAGGTTATTTAAAACAAATAGTAGATAATAATAATAAAACTGTTAGAGAAGTATTAAATGAAAGTTTAAAAGATATCTTTGATATGGAACAACGTCTTTTTGAACTTGAATTAAAAATGGAGAAAGCAAGTGTTCAAGAAATAGAAAAACTTGTTACTAAATATACAAATTTACAAGACAAATTTATTTTAAATGATGGTTATCAAGCATCAAAAAGATTAGGAAAAATTGTAAAAGGTTTTAAGTTAGAAAACTTACTAGATAGTGAATATAATAAGCTATCTGGAGGAGAAAAAAGAATTGTATCACTTGCAAGTTTAATTCTTCAAAATCCTGATATAATTTTACTTGATGAACCAACTAACCATTTAGATATTGAAACTTTAGAGTGGTTTGAAGAATATTTAAAAAGCATTAAAAAAACGATTCTTATTGTATCTCATGATAGATATTTTTTAGATAAAGTTGCATCAAAAACTTTATTTTTGGAAAAAGGAAGTTGTGAAGTATATTTTGGTAATTATACTTATTTTGAAGAAGAACACGAAAAAAGAATAATGATTGAATTTGAAAATTATAAAACACAGGAAAAAAAGATAAATGCCATGAAAGAATCTATTAAAAAATTAAAAGAATACGGAAGAAGAGCTTCCCCTGAAGGTGGTATGTTTTTTAGACGTGCAGCATCTATCCAAAAAAGACTAGACAAAATGGTGTTAATAGATAAGCCAAAGAATGATAATGATATTAATTTAGAATTTAATGTTGATAGAAGAAGTGGTAAAGATGTTTTAATAATTAAGAAAAAAGATTTATACATAAAAGATAGATTATTAGTAAAAAGAATATTTATGGATATTTATTATGGAGAAAAAGTCTGTATAATAGGAAAAAATGGAATAGGTAAGACTACATTAATTAAATATATTTTAAATTTGATTGATAATAATGAAATTGATGAACAAATAAAGATAGGAAGCAATATTAAAGTAGGTTATATTCCACAAGAAATAAAGTTTGATAATCCTAAAGAAACAGTTTATGAATATGCAAGAAATTTTTTTGAAGGAGAAGATAATCATTTAAGAAGTTCTTTATTTAATTTTCATTTTTTTGATGATGATATAAGTAAAAAAATAGAAAACTTATCGGGTGGTGAAAAAGTAAGGTTAAAATTATTTGAATTGATATTAAAAAACTCGAATTTTTTAATTCTTGATGAACCAACAAACCATATAGACATTGAAACACGTTCAGTTTTAGAAGATGCATTATTAAAATATAAAGGAACTCTTTTATGTGTTTCTCATGATAGATATTTTATAAATAAAGTAATAAATAAAATATATGAAATAAATAATCAACAAATGAATTGTTATCTTGGAAATTATGATTATTATAAAGAAAAAAATAGAATTTAATAAAATCTATTTTTTTCTTTTACTCTATAATACAAATAAAGTATTAAAAATAATGGAGTTGTAAGTAAAAACATTCCAGAAAATAACTGAAGTATCTGCATAGTAAAATAAAATGGGGGCATACAATTTTTATCACATAATGTTCCAAGTCCGCATTCCTTGTGCCCAACTTTTTCAACACAAGAATTAAATGAATTATTCATAAAATAAAATATTAATTGAATAATAATAGCAATAATAAGAAAAACTATATAAAAGTGAGCTATTGTTTGTGATTTGGTTTTATCACTTTTATTTTTTTCTTTATCTAATTGATTATTAATTATATTATCACTATTTTCACTTTCACAATTTATACAATATGTTCCATTATCTATTTGACTACCACATTTTTTACAAATCATGTATTATCACCTAACTATATTATATAACAAAACATAAAAAAACATCTAAAAAATGTAGTATAATAATAATAGGTGATATGATGAAAAAAATATTAATTGTATTAATAATACTTATAGTAGGATTTTTTTCATTTTTTCTTTTTTTTAGAAAAAATGATGAAGAAAAAATATTAGAAGAAAAAGAGCCAGTAAAAGTAAAAAATGAAGTTCAAACTACATTTGATGTAGAAGTTTATTCAAAAACAAGTGTTAAAGATTTAACTGGAGATGATAATCAAAAAGAAATAAATACAGACAAATTAGGAAAAGAAGTAATAAAATATGAAAATAATGGAGAAATAAAAGAAATAACAGTTAACGTAGTGGACAAGACTCCACCATATATTGGAGTAGGAGATCACTACAGTCATATTATTAATACAAATTTTACATTTGATAAAGATGTTATTTGTGTTGATAATTATGACAAGAATGTTAAATGTAATATTATTGGAGAATATAATATCAATGTTCTCGGTGAAACTCCATTAAAAATTGAATCTGTTGATGAAAGTGGTAATAAAACAGAAAAAGATTTTATTTTAAAAGTAATAGAAAAACCAAAAGATGATAATAAAAATAAAATAAATATAAAAGATATTAAACTGGATGATGGAGTAGCACTTATGATAGATGTATCAAAGTGGCAAAAAGATATTGATTGGAAAAAAGTAAAAGAATCTGGAATTAATTATGCAATGATGAGACTAGGTACTCAAAAAGGAATAGATGATGAATCAGTATTAGATGCTTATTTTGATACAAACATAAAACAAGCACAAAAATATGGAATTAAAGTTGGAGTATACTATTACTCTTATGCTAATGATAAAGAAGATATAATTAAACAAGCAAATTGGGTTGTTGAACAACTAAAAAATTATAGAATAGATTTATTTGTATCACTTGACTGGGAATGTTGGAAATACTTTAATGATTTTCACTTTAATACTCATGAATTTAATGAAATGGGAAGAGAATTCTTAAAAATCATATCTGATAATGGATATAAAGCCATCAATTATGGAAGTAAAAATTATTTAGAAAAGTTATGGGATTTAGATGAATATGATACATGGCTTGCTCATTATACAGATAAAACAAATTATTCAAAAGACTATATAATATGGCAATTTTCAGATAAAGGAATAGTTCCTGGAATAAATTCAGTTGTGGATTTAAATTATTTCTACTATAATAAATAAGAGGTGTGATATGAAAGATTTAAAAGAAACGAAAAAAAGTCAAAAGTTAATAACAATAATTGTTGCAGTTTTAGCAGTATTATTAATTGCCTTATCTAGCTATTTCATTGCAACAAATAATAAAAAGGAAACAAAAGAAGAAGATAAAGAAACAAAAGAAGAGTCAAAAGAAGAATCCAAAAAGGAACAAATAACTCCATTAATGTACAAAGTTACAAAGAATGGTAGCGATAATGTTATTTATCTTTTTGGGAGCATGCACTTAGTTAACTTAAAAGAATTTGATTTTCCTAAATATGTATTAGATGCATACGAAAATAGTGACTATTTAGCGGTAGAAGCAGATATAATAGCAGTACAGCAACAAAAAGATTTTGCAACTAATTATTTATTATCATCAATGTACAGTGATGGTACTACAATTAAAAATCATATAAGTGAAAGCACTTACAATAAGTTAGTCAAATTTTTAGAAGAACATTACATGTATAATGAACAGCTTGATATATATAAGGCATCATTTTTTGAAAGCATTATCTCTAACATAATTGTTCAAGAAGCAGGAATTAATTCAGAAGACGGAGTAGATACATTTTTCTTAAAAAAAGCTAAAAAAGAAAATAAAAATGTATTAGAGGTTGAGTCATACGAGTTTCAAGAAAACTTATTAAATAGTTTTCCAGATAGACTTTATGAACTATCAATAATATCAGCAATAGATAATTTTGATGCTCAAGTAAAAGAAATGCAAAGACTTTATAAAATATGGAAAAATGGTAATGAAGAAGAGCTTGTTGAATTAATTAAAGAAGATTCATTAGATACTATTGAAGGAATTACAGCGGAAGATAAAAAATTAATTAATAACTATAACTATGAAGTAGTTGATAAAAGAAATATTGGTATGAAAGAAAAATTTAATTCTTATTTCAACAATAATCAAAAAGTCTTATTTATGGTAGGAGCAGCTCATATTGTCGGTGAAAATGGTTTAGCCAATCTATTGAAACAAGAAGGATACACTATTACAGCAATAAATAGGTAAGTGAGATAATATGGAAATTTTTGATAATTTATTTGAAGAAGAAGCTTTAGATGACGATGACTACTATTACGAAGATGAATAAAAAATAGATTGTTAAAAATAAAATAATATGTTAAAATAATAATGTCTTTTATGAAAAGGCATTATTTTTGGCTCGTTGGTGAAGTGGCTTAACACATTGCCCTCTCAAGGCAACATTCATGGATTCGAATTCCATACGAGTCACCAAATTGTAATTAGCTAGGGAAACCTAGTTTTTTCTTGCATTTTTTTAATAAATATGTTATAATATGCAAACATATGGATTAGGATTATCAGTAAAATATATTAAATAGTTTGAGGGGGATGGCTATGGAAATATTAGATGAAAATTTTAAACATGAACAAAAATATCTTGATAATGCACTTAAGATAATTAAAGAACAAATAAAAGATAAAGAAAATGATTGCGAAAAAGGTATTGATTATGTACAAAAACTAAGTAAATATCATTGGCAATATCGAAGTGAAATGGATGAAGTAGAAAGAGCAACATTGAGATATGATGTTAATTTTAGTGCAAAACTTACTAATTCTGAATTAAGTAGATTAAAAAAACTTAGAAAAGCTTATGACAATCCATACTTTGGAAAACTTAATTTAGAAATAGAAGGAGAGCAAGAAGAAATATATATAGGTCTTATCCAAATTATGGAAGATTACAATAATATTGTAACTGATTGGAGAAGTCCGATAGCTTCACTTTTTTATAATTCTAAACTAGGAAATACTGAATATAAAGCACCAATGGGAATGATTAGTTGTAACTTAGAGCAAAGAAAACAAATAAAAATAGATAATGGAAAAATAAAAAGAATACTTGAAAGTGATTTGTATATAAACGATGATGAACTTCAAGAAGTATTAAGTAAATCATCAACTGGTAAAATGAAAAATATTGTAAGCACTATTCAAGAAGAACAAAATGAAGTAATAAGAAATTTGAATGACAATAAAATAATTGTTCAAGGGTGTGCTGGAAGTGGAAAAACATCAGTTGCATTACATAGAATTGCATATTTGTTATATAATGATAAAAAATCTAAAGCAGAGAATATGTTGATTCTTTCTCCAAGTGATACTTTTTCTTCATATATTTCTAATGTTTTACCAGAGCTTGGAGAAGATAATGTAATGCAAACAACATTTAGTGATTTTGCAAATTCATTTGTTTCTAGATTTGAAAAATTAGAATCGTTTACTGAATTTGTTTCAAAATACTATGAAAATATTAATACTGATGAAAAAAATAGTGAAAATAAATTTAAATTTACGATAGAATATAAAGACGCATTAGACAAGTTTATAAAGAAACTATCTAATAGCTATAGATTTAAAGATGATTTTTCATATAATGATTTAACAATTCCATGCTCATATATGAATAGGTTAGTTGATAGTTTATCTAATGATAAAACATCTTTACAAGATAAAATAGATTTAATTGCAGATGATATTTTCCAAATGTTTTCTGATAAAAAATCTTTAAGTAAAAATGGATTAAAAAAGAAAATAGCAAAAGAATTAATTAAGCCAGCATTTGACCCAAGAATAGCTTATAATAAATTCCTTGAATCAGAGGAATATATTAATGCCTTTGGCAAAAAAGGAAAGAAATTAAATATAAAACTATTAGAATATCCTGATTTACTCGGATTACTATATTTAAATTTTGAAATAGTTGGTTATCCAGATAATAATTTAATAAACCATTTAGTTATAGATGAAGTACAAGATTATGTACCACTTCAAATGGAAATGATTTCAAAGATGTTTAATGGTGCAACAATTACTGCTTTAGGTGATTGTAATCAAACTATAAATCCTTATCACAAATATGAATCATTAAATGAAATGAGTAATATTTTAGGAAGAAGTACAAAATATATGGAATTAAATAAAGCTTATAGATCAAGCCCTGAAATTATGAATTATGTAAAGAGTTTAATTAATAATGAGAAAATAATTCCAGTTAGAAATAGTCAAAATGTTCCTGTAAGTGTTAAAGAAGTTGATAAAAATGATATTTTTAAAACATTGATAAGTGATATTTTAAAACTAAAAGAAAATGGACTTGAAAAAATATGTATAATAACTAGAAGTAATAAAGAGGCAAAAGCATTATATGAATCTTTTAAAGATAAAATAGATAATTTAGAAATACTAACAGATACGCTTGAATATAATAATAACTTATATGTAGCAGCATCATATTTAGCAAAAGGATTAGAATTTGATGCAGTAATTAGTTATAATAGTAAAGACAATCCTTACGAGGAAAATGATAAATATTTATATTATGTAGCTTGTACTAGAGCACAACATAATTTAATTGTATATAATGAACCAAAAGTATTAAAGAGAGGTAAATAATATGGAAATTGATAAAAGTAATATAACAAATAAAAGAGTAGCAGATATGCTAAATTACATTAATGATAGAGAGTCATTAAATGGATATGATAGAAAGCATAATGCTATTTATAATCTAGAAGAAGCATATAAAATATATCAAAGTGATTTAATTGAAATAAGAAAAGTAAATGAACTAAGAAAAATATATAAAACAGCAGATGAAGTTAGAAAAAAATTCTCTTGTTTAGATAGGTACAAAGAACTTGAAGATACTCAAGGAGTATATCAAGTTGCAAAGATAATATATGATTATTTAAAAAAAGAAGAAGAAAAAAATATTCCTGAAATAGCAAAAGAGATATTAGAAAAAGAAGAATTGGGTTATTTTGATCAATACCATGCTGCATGCCAGTTAGTAGAACTATATCTTGATTATAATGATTCAGTATACTTAAGTGATTTTTGTAACGAATATAAAATAAGTGAACAATCATTAATGTCATATGTTGATATAGTAAGATATTTTAATTCAGAACTATATGACAAATTTTTAGAAAAATATAGAATTAATCGAGAAGAAAGAAAAATAACAACAATAAATAAATATGAAACTTTAGTTAAAGGGATTACAGAAGAAAAGGAAAACTTTGATAAATTAGAAGTATTCAAAAATTTACCATTCTATAATGAAGATAATTCTAGAGAAGTATTAAATGACTTTAATTTAAAAGGAGCTACTAATGTTGATAAAAGATTAAAAATATTCTTTGATTCAATAGATAGTTCAAAAACAATTAAAATTATGCATTATTTATATGAAAACTCAATTATCAATTCTAATATTGTATCAATAACTCCAAAAGATATTTATGAAACTAAATATATAATTAATGAAATGGAATTAACAAATGAAGACAAAACAGCTATAATAAAATACATGAAGGAAAATAAGATACCATTTATTGTAAAAGCTTTTAATGAAGTTAGATCAAGATATTTAGATGGAACACTTGATAATAAAAAAGAAAAGATATTAAAAAAATAAGGAGTGATATATATGACTGGACAAACAGCTTATGCAAGCTCTAATACAACAATTAAAGAAGCAATTCTAAATAGTATTAATAATCTAAAAGTAAATCACAATCCATTTTATGAAGCAGCAAAAAATAATACAACTTTTGCTTTAAACATGTTACAAGATGGAATTGTATCACTTGCAGTAGTAAATTTAGTTTTTGGACTACATAGTCTATTATTAACTGTGGCTGGAGGGTATATCGTTTATAAAACAGTAAAACACGGAATTGCTGAATTCAAAAGATATACTGATGAAAAAGAAAAAATCAGAAAGCTAAATAAAGAGTATAGAGCAAAAAATAATAAATAATATCATTGAAATATCAATGATATTTTTTTTGTTAACAAATTAGCACTTAATATTGACAAGTGCTAAAATTGGTGCTAACATTTACTTTGTAAGTTTAAGAAAGGACAAATTATGAAAAAGAAAGAGTTTAAAGCAGAGTCAAAAAGACTATTGGATTTAATGATTAATTCAATATATACAAATAAAGAAATATTCTTAAGAGAGTTAATATCTAATGCTAGTGATGCTATAGATAAACTATATTATAAATCATTAACAGATAGAAAAATAAAACTTGAAAAAGATGATTTTTCAATTAAGATTAAATTGGATAAAGAAAAAAATACCATTGTTGTTGAAGATAATGGTATAGGTATGAGTGAAGAAGAACTAGAAAACAATTTAGGTACTATTGCAGAATCAGGAACTCTATTATTCAAAGAAGAGAATAAAGATAAACAAACTGAATGCATTGGACAATTTGGTGTTGGATTCTATTCAGCTTTTATGGTAAGTGATGAAATAGAAGTAGTAAGTAAAAAGTTTGGAGAAAATAAAGCTCATATATGGAAATCAAAAGGTGTAGACGGTTACACAATTGATGAATGTGATAAAGAAGACTATGGTACTACTATAACTCTTCACTTAAAAGAAGATACAGAAGATGATAAATATTCAAAATATACTGATGAATTTACAATTGAAGGATTAATTAAAAAATATTCTGATTATATTAAATATCCAATAAAGATGGATTTAACTCATGAACATAAAAAAGAAGATAGTGATGAAGTAGAAAAACATACTGAAGAACAAATTATAAATAGTATGGTTCCATTATGGAAGAAAAATAAAAATGAAATTAAAGAAGAAGAATATAATGCATTTTACATGGATAAATTCTATGATTATGAAAAACCATTAAGTGTAATTCATACTAAAGTAGAAGGAAAATGCGAATTTAATGCTTTAATGTTTATACCTTCAAAAGCTCCATATGATTTTTATTCTAAAGATTTTGAAAAAGGTCTTGAACTATATTCAAATGGAGTACTTATAATGGAAAAATGTGCGGATCTTTTGCCAGACTACTTCAGCTTTGTAAGAGGATTAGTAGACACACCAGATGTATCACTAAACATTTCACGTGAAATGTTACAAAAGGATTCTCAAGTTAAGATAATAGCAAAAAGCATTGAAACTAAAATAAAAAATGAACTTGAAACAATGCTAAAAGAAAGAAGAGAAGATTATGAAAACTTCTTTAAGACATTTGGACTTAATATAAAGTTTGGTATTTATAACAGTTTTGGTGCTAACAAAGACACTTTAAAAGATTTATTATTATTCTATTCTTCTAAAGAAAATAAATATGTTACTTTAAAAGAATATGTAGACAGAATGAAAGAAGGACAAGATAAGATTTATTATGCGTGTGGAGAATCAGTTGCAAAAATTGAATTATTACCACAAATAGATAGATTTAAAGAAAAAGAATATGAGGTTTTATATTTAACTGAATATGTTGATGAATTTGCATTACAAATGTTAGCAGATTACGAAGGAAAGAAATTTGCAAATATATCTAGTGAACAAATTGATTTATCTTCAAAAGAAGAAAAAGAACAAATAGAAAAAACAAACAAAGAATTTAAAGATATGTTTGAAATAATGAAAGAAGAAATAAAAATTAAAGATGTAAGATTTACTAATAAATTAAAAAATCATCCAGTATGTTTAACAACTGAAGGAAATGTATCTGTAGAAATGGAAAAAGTTATAAATGCAATGCCTACTGATGAAAGAATAACTGCAGAAAAAGTACTTGAAATAAATGACAATCATCCAATTGCAGAAAAAATAAAAAAATTATACAAAGAAGATAAAGAAGAACTTAAAAAATACACAAAAGTATTATATGCAGGTGCAAGATTAATTGAAGGATTACCTGTTGAAAATCCTACAGAAATAACAAATTTAATTTGCGATATAATGACAGAATAAAGCTCCAAAAAGGAGTTTTTATTTTTTTACTATGTAAAAATATGTAAAATTTACAAAAAACAGTCATATTTCTTGTTTTCTTAACATATATATTGATATATAATAAGCGCAAGAGGAGTGATATTAATGAAAAAAATACTAAAAGTACCATACTTGTTTTTCATTGCAGCAGTATTGTTGTTTACAGTATCATTCCAAAAAATAGTAAATGTTAATAGTCAAGTTAAAGATTATGAAACTAAAATTATTCCAAATACGTATATTAATGATTATAATATTTCACATTTAAGTATAGGTGAATTAAATAATAAACTTGAAGAAATAGAAAAAGAAGTAGTAGATAAAGAAATCACTATAGCATTAACAAATAAAGTAAAAACATTTAAATTAAATGAAATAGGAATAGAAATAAATAAAAGAGAACTATACAATGAAATAGTTAATTATGTAAATGAAATAGATTATTGGACACTTTACAACAATATTGATAAAGATAAATTTGAAAAAAAGACTTTTGCATATAAATATATTGTAAATGATGAAAAACTATTAACTTTTTTAAAAAACTTAAAAGCAACTACTGATACTTCTCCACAAAAAGGAAGACTTTCTATGGGAAGTGATAGACAACTTAAATATGTAGATGAAGTTGCTGGATATTATTTAGAAATAGAAAATAGTTTCACAGAAATAAAAAATGCTTTTGAAAAAGGTGAATATGTAAATTTAATAGAATTAAAAGAAACAGCAAGTTACGAAGAAGATACTTTAAAAACAATAAATACAAAAATATCTAGTTTTTCTACTACTTATGATAATACAATTGGAAGAAAATATAATTTAATGGCAGGTGCTAAGTACATAGACGGAGTAATAGTTTATCCTGGACAAGTATTTTCTTTCTTTGAAAATGCTGGACCTTATACAAAAGAAGGATATGTATATTACTTAGGTATGAAAGGAAATGGAGTATGTCAAGTTGCTACAACATTATATAATGCAGAGCTTCTTGCAGGACTTAAAACAGTAACAAGATATAATCATGGAGTAAAATCTGTTTATGTTGATGGAGGACTTGATGCTACTGTTGCAGTTACAAGTGGATTTGTAACTGACTTTAAATTCCAAAATGTATTAGATTATCCAATATATATATCAGCATTTACAAATGAAGGAACACTTACAGTTGAAATATGGTCAAATGATAAAGCTCTTGGTGGAAAGACTTATAAAACTGAATCAATACGTCATGGATATGGTTCTTATGAAGCGCTAAGACATGTATATCAAGATGGAAATTATGTTTCAACAGAAAATCTTGGAAGATCATATTATTTTTCAGAATAGAAGATAGTTATCTATCTTTTTTTTTCAAAAAAAAACAAATTTATGTTATTCTATTATTAGAGGTTAAAAATATGAAAGAGATCGTTTACAATAAAGATAACTTAAAAGATATAGATATAAATAGAATTTCCAAAAGATCAAAAGCAATAATAAAAAATTCAAAGAATCAAATTTTATTAGCATGCGTCAATGGTAATTATCATCTTCCAGGAGGACATCTAGAAGAATCTGAAACTTATGAAGAATGTTTAAAAAGAGAGTTAAAAGAAGAAGTTGGAGTATATATACCTTTAAAGCTTGATAAACCAATACTAACAATAGTGCATTATAGTAAAGATTATCCTACTACAGGAATTAATTCAAAAAGTATAGCTAAATATTTTGAAGTAAAAGAAGAAGTAATTCCAAATTATTCAAAGATCCATTTGACTAATGATGAAAAAAAAGGAAATTTTAGACTAGAATACTTAAATGAAAACAATGTTTTAGAACATTTAAATAACAGCTTAAATACATGCACTAGAGAAGCAGTAGTAAAAGATACAATAGAAGTATTAAGTGAGTATCTTAAAAGGAGATAAATATGGAATTTAGTTATTTTACAAATGAATATGATGCACTAGATTTAATTAATAGTACTTTTAATACTAATGCTTCAAAAGAAAAATTTATATTGTCAGATAATCAAAAACTATTGTTATTAAAAAATGATAATGAAGTAATTGGTACTTGTTTAATTACATTAAAAAATAATCCAATAAATAATACTAAAACATATTATTTAGACTACATTTGCATAAAGGAAAATTATAGGGGAAAAGGTTTAGGAAGAAAACTATTTAAAGAAGTAGAACAGATAGCAAAAAATGAAAATGTAAATTATTTAGAATTAACTTCTAATAAAAATAGAGAATCTGCAAGAAAAATGTATCTAAGTGAAAAAATGACTATTAAAGATACAGATATTTTCTTTAAAGAGTTATAGAGGATTTTATGAAAGAATATAAATGTGAATATAAAAGTATAAGATGGTATGAAAAAATAAATTATATGAAAATATGTTTAGTATTAATTATAAGTTTTAGTGTATCTTTTCTAATTTTTTATTTTTTGGGTAAAGATTTTGATAATGCGATAGGGGTTTCTTTTATTATTTCAATATTGTTATCAACTAGATTTATTTTGAACGATTTGCTGGAAAATAGAGAGACAATATATTTAATTGATGATAACTCAATAAAATATATTGAAGCGCACGACGATCGTGATGGAAGATTTATAACAAGTTATGAATATGATGATGTACTAAAAAATGTTAGTCCAACTGATATTTATAAAAATATAAAAGAATATTTTGGTATTGACTGTGGAGAAATTACGAAAATAATAAAAATACACAAGAATGTTAATAATATAAAAATATATGCAAATGTTAAAGAAAAAGTATGGAAAGGAAAAGGGTTCTTTAGTTTTAAAAATGTAGAATTGACAGAGCAAGAATCAAAGAAAAAATTAATAATTACAAATGATTATGAAAGATATGATGATATTTGCAAAATATTATCAAAAAAAGTATAATTATGCTATAATTTACTTGTTATAGGAGGATAAAGTATGTTTAATACAGATTTACTTATAAATAATGGAGTAGACCTTAATAAAAGCTTAGAATTATTTGGAGATATTGCAACTTATAATGATAACTTAGATGAATTTTTGGACGGTGTTGAAAAAAATTTAGATAATTTAGCAAAATATAAAGAAAATGCTGATATGGCTAATTATGCAATTATAGTTCATTCTATTAAAAGTGATGCAAAATACTTTGGATTTACTCGCTTAGCAGAACTTGCATATAATCATGAAATGAAAAGTAAAGAAAATGATATGTATTATATCTATGATAATTATGATGAATTAATGCAAGAAATAAAAAGAATTACAAACTTAGTTAGAGAATATATGGGATGGGACTATGAGAAAAAGGAAGTAAGTAACACAAATAAAAAAGATAGTTCTATCCTAGTAGTAGATGACTCAAATATTATTTCAAATTTTGTTTCTAAAATATTTAATAACTCATATAGTGTTATAGTAGCAAAAGATGGTATGGAAGCAATAGATAAATTATCTAATTTAAAAGAAGAAATAGCTGCTATGTTACTAGATTTAAATATGCCTAATGTAGATGGCTATGAAGTATTAAAATTTATGAAAACAAATGATATATTTAAAGATATAAATGTTGCAATAATAACAGGCACTGAATCTAGTACAGTTTTAGAAACAACAAAAGAATATCCAATTAAAGCAATTCTAGAAAAACCTTTTAATGAGACAAATATAAAAAGAGTAGTAGAAATGATTGTAAAAAAATAGTACGTTTGTGTTTTAAACACAAATGTATTTATTTTGGAGGACAAAATGAATAGAATAAAAATAGTTAAAAAAGTATCTTATATAACAATCATATTTAATATAATATTAGCTATTTTAAAACTACTAGCAGGAATATTTTCTAATAGTTCTGCAATGGTATCTGATGCAGTTCATTCATTTTCTGATGTAGGTACAACTGTAATAGCATTTATTGGAATTATGATTGCAAATAAAGAAGAAGATGACTCTCATAGATATGGACATGAAAGACTAGAATGTATTGCATCAATTATTCTTTCGATGATTTTATTTATTGTAGGATTTGAAATAGGGCTTAGCGGAATAAATGCTTTGATTGATGGAAACTATGAAAAGACACCTGGAATCTTTGCAATTGTTGCAGCAATAATTTCCATAATTACAAAAGAATTAATGTATCAATATACAATTAATGCAGCAAAGAAAATTAAATCTAATGCATTAAAAGCAGATGCTTGGCATCATAGAAGTGATTCATTATCATCAATAGGAGCTTTAATAGGAATAGTACTATCAAGATGTGGATTTCCTTATTTTGATGTTGTAGCAAGTATAATAATTGCGATAATTATTTGTAAAATAGCAATTGAAATATTCTTAGATGCGACAAATAAACTAGTAGATAAATCATGCGATGAAAAAACAGTAGAAGAAATAAAAAAAGTCGTAATGAAACAAAAAGGTGTAATGGGAATAGATGATCTAAAAACTAGAATATTTGCTGAAAAAATATATGTAGATATAGAAATATCAGCAGATGGTAAAAAAACATTAAATGAAACTCATAACATTGCTGAAAATGTTCATGATGCAGTTGAAAAAAAGTTTGAAAATGTTAAACATTGTATGGTACATGTAAATCCATACAGAAAGGATAAAAATGAAAAAAAATAAAATAATATACATTCTATTAATTGTAATATTACTAGCTGGATGTGGAAAAAATGATAATAATGAAGCAATAAATAATAAAGAATTAAGTGATATTGATAAAAGAGTAGAAGAACAACTTAGTAAAATGACACTTGATGAAAAAATAGGTCAAATGATAATTGTAACTTATGCAAGCGATCACGTTGATAGCAAATTAACCAGTGCTCTTAAAGATGTTCAACCTGGAGGATTTATTCTATTTAAGGATAATATAACAACATATGATAAAACCTTAACTTTTATAAAAAGTATAAAAGAACTTGTTAAAATACCTATGTTTATTTCTATTGACGAAGAAGGAGGAAAAATACAAAGATTATATTTCCTTAAAGATAAAGATATAACAGATATTCCTGATATGTATGATTTAGGAATTAAAAATGATACAGAATTAACATATGAAGTTGGAAAAGTACTAGCAGAAGAATTAAAAGTATTTGGAATTAATATGGACTTTGCACCGGTAATAGATGTTTATTCTAATAAAGATAACACTGTAATTGGAAAAAGATCTTTTGGAAATAATGAAGAGCTAGTATCAAAACATGGATTATCACTTGCAAAAGGATTAGAAGATAATGGAGTAATACCGGTTTTTAAACATTTTCCAGGACATGGTAATACATCAGTTGATTCACATGAAAATCTTCCAATAGTAATTAAGACAAAAGAAGAATTAATGAATTTAGATTTAATACCTTTTATTGATGCAATAAAAAATGATGCTAAAGTTATAATGATTGGACATCTAGCAGTACCTAATATAACCAGTGATAACACACCAGCATCGCTTTCAAAAATACTAATAACAGATTTTCTAAAAAAAGAATTAAACTTTAATGGACTTGTTGTAACAGATGCACTTAATATGAAAGCATTAACAAATTATTATAAAGATGAAGAAATATGTGGAAAAGCAACAGAAGCTGGAGTAGATATACTACTAATGCCATCTTCATCTAGAACTTGTTTAAAATCAGTTAAAAATGCTGTAGACGAAGGAAAAATAGATGAGAAAAGAATAGATGAATCAGTAAGAAAAATATTAAAATTAAAATATGAAAAAATAGAAAAAGATTATAACAACTATTTAGATAGTAGTTATTTAAATAGTAAAGAACATCAAGATATTATTAATAAAATAAAATAATTTTCTTTGACAAAATATTTAATAATTAATATAATTAAATCAAACGTTGAACGAAAGAAGTAGTAGTAAATTCTTTTAAAGAGAACTAGTGGTTGGTGAAAACTAGAAAAAGATATACTATGAATAACATTCGTGAGTGCTTAAAGAATAAAGTAGACTAAGCCGGTTACCCCGTTAAAAGTATCAAGTGATTATTAGATTTAATAATAATTGGGGTGGTACCGCGGAACACTAGTTTTCGTCCCTTCTGGGATGAACTAGTGTTTTTTATTATTTTAGGAGGGATATTATGGATGTAGTAGAATTAATAAAAAATGTAAAAAAATACATGAATAAAGATGTAGAATTACAAGGATGGATAAGAAATCATAGAAAACAAAAAGAATTTGGATTTATAGATTTCGCAGATGGTACTTGCTTTGAACATGTACAACTTGTATATGATGAAAAATTAAAAGAATTTGAAGAAATACAAAAATATCGTGTAGGTTGTGCAATTACAGTAAAAGGAACTGTAATTAAATCAGAAGGAAAAGGTCAAGAATTTGAAGTAAAAGTTAAGACAATAAAATTAGAAGGTGATTCCCCAGAAGATTACCCAATGCAACCAAAAAGACATTCTGATGAATTTTTACGTGAGCAAGCATATTTAAGAGCAAGAACTAACAAATACCAAGCAGTATTCAGAGTAAGAAGTGTAGCAGCAAATGCTATACATGAATATTTTCAAAGTCATAATTACGTATATGTACATACTCCACTAATAACAACTGCAGATTGTGAAGGATCAAATCAAATGTTTAAAATAACAACTCTTGATTTTGATAACTTACCTAAAGATAAAGATGGAAAAGTTGATATGTCAAAAGACTTATTTGGAAAGCTATCTTTTGTAACAGGAACAGGACAATTACATGGTGAAGCTTATGCAATGTCATTTAAAAAAATATATACATTTGGACCAACATTTAGAACAGAAAAGTCAAATACTAAAACTCATGCAAATGAATTTTGGATGATTGAACCAGAAATAGCATTTTGTGATTTGAATGGATTGATGGATATAGAAGAAGATATGCTAAAGTTTGTAGTTAAATATGTTTTAGATAAATGTGAAACAGAAATAGACTTCTTTGACAAATGGGTAGAAAAAGGATTAAAAGAAAAATTAACAAAACTTGTTAATTCCAAATTTACAAGAATTTCTCACCATGATGTTATTGATATATTAAAAAAAGCAGATATCAAATGGGAATTTACACCAGATTATGACGATGACATTGCAAAAGAACATGAAAAATATATTACAGAATACTTTAATGGACCAGTATTTATAACTGATTGGCCAAAAGATATTAAAGCTTGGTACATGAAAGAAAATAAAGACGGAAAAACAGTAGCAGCTGTAGATCTTGAAGTACCTGGAGCAGGAGAACTTATGGGTGGTTCTCAAAGAGAAGAAGATTACGACAAAATAATTAAACGTGCTAAAGAACTAGGTGTAGATTTAAATGTAGTAGAATGGTATGTTAACTTAAGAAAATTTGGAGGATGTTACCATTCAGGATTTGGTATGGGGTTTGAAAGATTACTTATTTATTTAACTGGAGTAGAAAACATAAGAGATGTAATACCATTCCCTAGAACACCAGGAAATTGTGATTATTAGAACAATGAAAGTTGTTCTTTTTTTTATAAATTATAAAAAATATTGAATAAACTAGTTAACATATTGTATAATAATATTGGAAAGAAAAATCCATAAAAATGGATAGGCTTGTTCAGTAGTCAAGCACTTTCCTTTCGGTGATGCCTGATAACCTCTTGGGGATATCAGGACTTTTTTATTTTAAAAGTAAAATAATTACAATTAATAATAAAAATAAAATTATAACATGTAAAGTTATTTCTCTAACAGTCATAAAATCACTCCTTTCATAATCCCCCTAATATGAAAGGAAAGTACCTGATAAAAAGTCTATCCAATATAATTATTAGACATTAGTAATAAAAATCCCCAATTATTTTACGTGCTTTTATATAAACTAATATAACAGCCTATTTTCAATATAATTTTTTGTATATTTTATATTTACCTGTAAATAAATAAAAATGGAGGAAATATGAAAAGATTACTAATAACATTTCTAATGATATCTATGATTATTGGATGCAATAATTCATTAAATAGTCCAAGTAATAAAGTAATTAGTTTTTTAGATAAATATAAAAACTTAGATGATAAAGTATTGCAAGAACTAGAATATCAAATTGAAAGTAAAAATTATAATGAAAAAGAAAAAGAGTTATATAGAAATAGTATAAGAAGACAATATCAAAATCTTAAATATAAAATACTTGAAGAAAAAGAATATGAAAACACTGCAACTGTAAAAGTAGAAATAGAAGTATATAACTATATTGCTGCAATAGAAAAAGCAAGCAATTACTTTTTAAAAAACCAAGAATTATTTATAAACGATGATAATATAGTGGATGAATCAAAATACATTGACTACAAACTAAATGAAATAGAAAAAACAAATGAAAGAATTAATTATATTATTGAATTTAATCTATATAAAAAGAATAAAATATGGTACCTAAGAAAAATAGATAATGAAACTCTATCTAAAATAAATGGATTATATAGTGATTAGAAGATATACAATTCAAATTTTTTTTGTTATAATTTTTATAGAATAATAGGAAGTAAGTGATTTAAATGAAAAAAGGTAAATATTTAATATTTTTTGGATTTGTATTTATCGTTTTAGGAGCATCTTTTATAAAAGATACTTCATTTTTCAAAAGTTTACTAACTTCAGTAGTACATTTAGAATATAACCAAACTGAATTGTTTGATTTATCATTTGATAAATATTTTGAAGACGAAGGATATGAGAGCTACAGGCCAAGTTCTTCAGAGTTTTATTTATTTGATAAGAAAGATATGGAAACAGTAATACAAACTATAACATTATCTACTGAAGATGTAGATCCAAATGATTCTAGTCACTGGATAGGTAAATTTGAAAATATTCCAAAATATTACTTAGATGGAACAGAAGTAGAGTATGCTGTAAGAGAAAAAGAAATAGAAGGCTATATTAATTCATATGATTCTGATAAAGGATTATATATAAAGTTTAATGAAAGAACTAATGTTGCTAGTGAATATACTTTGAAATTATTTATTAAGGACGAAACTGGTAAATGGTATAATTATGACTATGAATATGGTTATTTAGGAAATAGCTTAGGTGGAGTTACATTAAAAATATCTCCTGATGATCCAAAATTACAGGAAATAACCGAAGCCGAAGCAATGGATCATATAAATACTTATGCATCGTTTTCTGATGAAAAATCAATTGTTGAACTAGTCGGTAAAGATTATCCAGAATCATATCATCCATTTCCTATTGGAGAAGGTCATTCTTGGCATTATAAATACACTTCAGCGAGCCATACTAATGACTTTTACTTAATATTTTCCGCTCCAAGTTGGAGCATGGAATATGGTTTACTAATAGATGAAATTGGAACAGTTGGAAATGAAGTTATTCTTACCTCACTAATAAATATAAGGGATTTTAAAATAATAAAAAAGTGGGATGATATTGGTCACGAAAATGTAAGACCAAACAGTGTTGAAATTAATGTTGTTGATGAATCTAACACAATTATTAATAATATTGTTTTAAGTGAAGAAGACAAAGTAGATAATTATACATGGATAAAAGAGTTTAAAATACCAAAATATGATTCTAATGGAAAAGAGATTAATTATAAAATTGTTGAGGTACCTCTAGATAATTATTTAACAATTTATGATATTGAAGAAGATGAACATAATGGTCTTGCCATAACTTTTTCAGATGATTCAGCGGCAGCATACATTTGTTATGAATATAATGCAACAACTAAGAAGTATCATTGTCTAACTAGACAAGCATATAATTATGGAATTACCAGCTACAATCAAAAAAGTTTTATTGGAGGACACACAATAAACGTTCCTGGAAGAGATTTTTATTTAGTTATGGGGAATGAAGCGGAAAAAGTTAAAGTATCTAATATATCTCCTATTAATTTTAATTTCATTGAAAAAGGAATTAAAACAGAAATTGGTTATGCTAATGCATATCCTTTGCCTAATTCAAGTTATGATTTTTATTTAGATTTTTTAAAATCAGATATGGATAGCTCTAAAAATTACGTATGGCATTATACTTGGAATGGTTCAATTGAATCAAAAAGTAATGAAGTAGTCTCAAAAAATATTTATAATCGTAGAAATTATACGTTTGAAAAAATATGGGATGATGAAGGATTTGAAGATGAAAGACCAAAAAGTGTTAAGTTCAATTTATATAATAATCTTGATAATAATACAATTGTAAAAAGTGTTACACTAACAAATAGTAATATTGATCCAAATGATTCAAAAAAATGGAATGGTGTCTTTACTGATATACCTTTATATAATTCTGATAGAAGCGTTGCAGAATACTTTGTAACGGAAGAAATAAATGATGATTACATAACTACTTACGATAAAAAAGAAATAAATGGTCTTTGCATAGACTTTGGTGATATTGAATCAAAAAATGCTAATGCTATATTTACAACAAATATAAATGGAGAAAAAAGAAATTTATTAAATTCTATAGATTCACCGCTTTTCCCAATTGAATTATTAAAAAATAATACAATTTGTTTACCTGTTTCGGAAGATACAATGGACTTTTATTTTATAACAACATATGATTTAAAGATAAAAAACATCTATCCTACATATCAAAGTGAGTATAAATTATCAGATAAAAAAGAAGATGTTTTAATTAGTTATGATGGATTCTCTGGTGATAATATACCGAGTTTTGTATCAGTAGGTACATATCATTATACATGGAAGCCAAATAAAAATAGTTTCTTAAATAGTGATATTGTAGCTAATGAAATTAATGTTAGTAAATATAAATTTGAAAAAATATGGGATGATGAAGGATTTGAAGATAAAAGACCAGAAAGTGTTAAGTTCAATTTATATAATGTTCTTGATAAAAATACAATTGTAAAAAGTATTACGTTAACAAATAGTAATATTGATCCAAACAATCCAAATAAATGGAATGGTGTTTTTGACTCTGTTCCTAAATATAATGATGATGGCACTTTAGCAGAATACTACATTTCCGAAGAATCAGTAGAAAATTATTTATTGTCAAATTATTCAAAAAAAGTTTTTAATGGCTTATGTATTGAATTTGGAAATAATGTAAGGGATAGCAATAGTTCAGTACTTTTTGTATCAAAAAGTAGTGATGGAAACTACCATTATTTAATAAATCAAAGACTTAAAGGAACAAATTCTTATAATTATTTTTATAGAGAGGATTTGTTAAATAAGACAATATGTATGCCAACTACAAGTGATTCATTAGATATTTATCTATATGGACAAACAAATGATTTGGATATTAAGAATATATATCCTACATATCAAGATTCATATGAGGTTCATTCTCAAATTTACTATAATCCAACTGCACAATACAAGTATTCAGGAAGTGAATATCCAAATAAGAATATATCTACTACATATCGTTATGTATGGGAACCAAATAAAAATAATTTTCCAAATAATGATATAATTACAAATCAAATTAATCTTATAAATTATAAATTTGAAAAGATATGGGATGATGAAGGACTTGAAGATAAAAGACCAGAAAGTGTTAAATTTAATTTATATAATGTTCTTGATAAAAACACAATTGTAAAAAGTATTACATTAACAAATAGTAATATTGATTCAAATAATCCAAATAAATGGAATGGTCTCTTTGATTCTGTTCCTAAATATAATGAAGATGGCACTTTAGCAGAATACTACATTTCCGAAGAATCAGTAGAAAATTATTTATTGTCAAATTATTCAAAAAAAGATTTTAATGGTTTATGTATTGAATTTGGAAATAATGTAAGGGATAGCAATAGTTCGGTACTTTTTGTATCAAAAAGTAGTGATGGAAACTACCATTATTTAAATAATAGTAAACTATCTACTACTACATTTTATAGAGAAGATTTGTTAAATAAGACAGTATGTATGCCAACTACAAGTGATTCATTGGATATTTATCTATATGGACAAACGAATGATTTAGATATTAGAAATATATATCCTACATATCAAGATTCATATGATGTTTATTCTCAAGTTTACAATAATCCAACTGCACAATTTGAATATTTTGGAAGTGAATATCCAAATAAGAATATGTCTACTGGATTTCATTATGTATGGGAACCAAATAAAAATAATTTCCCAAATAGTGATGTAATTACTAACGAAATTAATTATTTAAATCTTAAATTTGAAAAGATATGGGATGATGAAGGATTTGAATATAATAGACCAGAAAGCATAGATTTCACTCTTTATATGAATAATATAATACTTCCACTTAAGAAAGTAACATTAAATAAATCTGATTTTAGTAATGGACAGTGGAATGGAGTATTTAATAATTTACCTAAATATGATAATTCAGGAAATAAAATAAATTACCAAATAAAGGAATCAAATGTTGATAAATATACTACAACATATGACAAAAAAGACTATAATAGGTTATGTATAGAATTTGGAGAGAATATTAGAGATAATAGTAATCCAGTGTACTTCATATTTAAAAATGGAAATAATAATTATTACTTAAAAAATGAAAGATATACTCAGTCTTTTAATCCATCATATTATTCGAGTGATTTAAAAAATAATACTTTATGCATACCTGTAACAGAATCTGAAGATTTTTATGTAATTGGTGATACAGAAGGATTAGATGTCAAAAGAATATATCCTTATGTGGATAATAATAAGCTAGACTTAACAGCGACATTTAATTCATCATCAACAACATTTACAGAAGCTATAGGTGAAGAATTATTAAATATAGATGGGCATGTTCCAATTCATTATACTTTTACATCTACAAATGAAAATTTCTTAAATAGTGACATAATAATAAACAAAGCAATATTAAAAGATGTTTCTATTGAAAAACTAGATGAAGAAGGTAACAACTTAAGCGGAGCAGAATTAACTATTTACAATACAGAAAATACAAAGATATTATCATTTATTACTGATGACAATAATTCATTAGTACATCTTATGGAAGGAGAGTACATATTAAAAGAAACTAAAGTACCAGTAGGATATACAAAATCAAAAGATATAAGATTTAAAGTATTAGAAAATGGTAATGTAGAAGTAGATGGAAATATTGCTGAAAAAATATCAATGACCAATGAAAACTTAAAAATAAGATTAAATCTTGTCAACAGAAAAAGAATCGTTGTAGAAAATGTAAAATTACAACTAGTAGATGAAGACGGTAATATATTAAAAGAATGGAAAAATGAAAAAGAGGACTTAGTACTAAAAGATTTAATTGATTTTAATAAAAAATACACTTTAAAACAAATAGAAGAAGCAGAAGGTTATATAAATGCAACAGATATATTATTTGAAATAAATAATGATGGACAGGTTGTGATAAATGGTACTATTGAAGAGGACAATAGAGTATTACTAATTGTAGATAAAGAATATGTTGATATTACAATAAATAAAAAATTAGTTGGTGATGAAAATAAAGAATTTAATTTTGAAATATCATTATTTAACTACAATGGAACATTAGATTATTCAGGAACAAAAAATGGAACATTAATGTTTGTAAACAACAAAGCATCATTTCAGTTAAAACCTAATGAAAAAATAATAATCAAAGATGTTCCAAATACTTTAGAGTACAATATTCAAGAAAATGAAGATGATTATGATAAAGAAATTGATGGAAAAAGTACTGGAAGATTAGTAGATGATTTAGATATAACATTTACTAATATAAAAAAGAATGAAAAGTCTCCAAGAACTTTTGATTCTATTATAAGATATTTTCAAATATTTATAATTTCATCATTATTATTAATAACATCAGTAATTATTGTAATAAAAATTCAAAGAAAAAGGCTTAAGAATAATTAAGCTTTTTTTTATTTATTTGTGTTATAATTATTATATTAGAGAGGGTAGTATGAAAAAGTTATTAAAGGAACAATTTATTTCATCTTTTAAATCAATAATGCCAATTACTCTTATTGTACTAATTATTAGTGTTCTTTTTTCTAATAATGACTTAATAAGATTAATACCTGCATTTTTAATAGGATCACTATTATTAACTGTAGGAATGACACTATTTAATATTGGTGCAGATATATCTATGATAGAAATTGGAAATAGAATAGGTAATCATTTAACAAAGAAAATGAATGTATTATTTATATTATTAATGAGTTTAATTATTGGATTTATAATTACAATAGCTGAACCAGATTTAAGAGTACTAGCTTCACAAGTATCTTCAATATCAAGTGATGTCTTAATATGTGCAGTTGGACTAGGAGTAGGAATGTTTCTACTTTTTGCTACCATGAGAATGCTTTTTCAACATAATTTTTCGCTTGTATTAGCCATATTTTGTGCATTGGCATTTATACTTGCATTATTCGCTCCAAAAGAGTTTGTTCCCTTAGCATTTGATTCCGGTGGAGTTACAACAGGACCTCTTAGCGTTCCATTTATAATTGCCTTAGGAGCAGGACTAACAGTATCAAGAAATGATAAAAACAAAAAAGATGATACCTTTGGAATGATTTCATTTTGTTCAATAGGTCCTATTATAGTAGTTTTAATATTATCAATAATATTTAATGCTAAATCTAGTTATACTCCATATAATATTCCTAATTATACAGATTTACTAATGGTATTTAAAAGCTTTATAGAAAACTTACCAAAATACTTCTTAGAAGTATTTATGTCATTATTCCCAATTTTGTTATTCTTTAGTGCTTATAATATAATATTTTTAAATCTTCCAAAAAAAGAATTAAAGAGAATTTTTATTGGTTTATTAATTACATATGTAGGTTTATCAATATTTCTTACTGGAGTTAATGTGGGATTTATGCCAATGGGATATACTGTTGGAAAAATATTATCGAAATATGTTTGGTTCTTAATACCATTATCTATGATAATTGGTTACTTTATCGTAACTAGCGAACCAGCAATTGGTGTATTAACAGATCAAATAGAAGAAATAACTAACGGAAATATTAAGAAGCATATTTTAAATATTTCTCTAGCTATCGCAATATCTCTTGCAACAGGTTTATCTATACTAAGAATTATTTTTGATATATCAATATGGTGGTTTTTATTTCCAGGATATTTATTTGCACTAATAATGAGTCTTTTTGTACCTAAAATATTTACTGCAATAGCATTTGATTCAGGAGGAGTTGCAAGCGGAACGATGACTGCAACATTCTTACTTCCTTTTGCAGTTGGAGTAGCAGAAAGCCTAAACAAAAACGTATTAACAAATGCTTTTGGTCTTATTGCATTAGTAGCAACTATACCACTTATAACTATTCAAATAGTGGGAATTATATATAAAATCAAAACAAGTAGAGTTATTGATTACACTGATACAAAATACAATGAAGAAATCATTAATTATTAGGAGGAATTATGGAAAATGTTGTTAAAACAAAACTATTAGTAACTATTGCTGATAAAGACAAAATAGATAGAATTGTAAGATTATATAAAAGACATGGAATAACATATTCTTGCTTAATAAATGGTGTAGGAACAGCTTCTAGTTCACTTCTTTCATACTTTGGATTAGATGAAGTAAAAAAAAGCATTATGTTAACAATAGCTCCATGTGTACTTGAAACTAAAATAATGTATGACTTACAAAATAAACTGGAACTTTATAAGCCAGGAAATGGAATATGTTTTTCAGTATCAATAACAAGTGCAAGTAGATATTTATCAAATATTTATAAAGATTTAACCATTACTAAGGAGGAATATAGAATGATTAATGAAAAAGAATATGAACTAATTGTATTAATTGTTTCAGAAGGATATGCATCTACTGCTATGGATGCTGCTAAACGTGTTGGTGCAAGTGGAGGAACACTTATAAATGGAATTGGTCTTGGAAGCAGTGAAGCTAAAAAATTCCTAGGTATTACAATAGAACCGGAAAAAGATGTTGTATTAATTATTACACCTAAAGAAGAAAAAATAAAAGTAATGGAAGAAGTAACAAAAGATGTTGGATTATCTCAAGAAGGAAGAGGAATTCTTTTCTCAGTACCAGTTGACAATGTTATTGGACTATCAGAAAGACTAGAATTTCTAAAAAATTAATTCTAGAGTATACATTTACTTTGTTTTAATATATAATATTTTTAGATTTAGGAGGATTTATGAAAAAGATACAAATCAAAACATATGAGATGGGGGAATCTGTTTTTGCTGCAATAATATTTTTGATTTTAGGAATTATTTTAATTACTAATCCAAATGGTGTAGTAAAAATTACTTTATATATTATTGGAACTCTTGTTACTCTAATGGGAATATTCAAACTATTACTATACTATAAGAGTAATGATAATCAGAAAAAAGAAATAATTAGTGGTGGAGCATTTATTTTATTCGGAATGGCTTTAATATTATGTGTTGCAGTATTCTTTGATAAAGTAGAAACAGTATTAAGACTTATTGCTGCAGTATATTTATTATATGTTGGTGTTTATAGAATGATTTATGCATTTAAAACAAAAGGAAACAAATTACCATACTTTATTAATTCATTATTAATAATACTTATTGCAGTATTACTTGCAGTAATTCCAGGTATGCCATTATGGGGAGCTGGATGGTTTATAGCAGCATATGCAGTCGTTGAAATAATTGGTTTCATTTTTGGAAGAAAGAATAATAATGAAATTAAGGTTGAAGAAGCAGTTATTATTAAAGAACAAATAGAAACACAAAATGAAGACGTTAAACTTTTAAAATAGGAGGAGTTATGAATACTAATATATTATTAAATGGTGGAGTAAATATAAATAGTGCACTTGAATTATTAGGAGATATGGAAACTTATAATGACACACTAAAAGATTTTATAAGTGAAGTAGATGATAAATTAGCAAAAATAAAAGAATATAAAGAAAATGGTGATATGCCTAACTATGCAATTTTAGTACATTCTTTGAAAAGTGATTCTAAATATTTAGGTTTTACTACTTTAGCAGAAATAGCATATAATCATGAAATGGCAAGTAAAGGAAATAATGTTGTGTTTGTTAATTCAAACTATGATAATTTAATTAAAGAAGCTAATAGAATTATTGCTTTAGTAAAAATGTATTTAGAAGGAGATAACCAAACAGCATCTACTCCTAAATTTATAAATCCCAATGCTAAAAAAATATTAGTTGTAGATGATTCAAATATTGTAAGAAACTTTGTTCAAAAAATGCTTCCAAGTGATTACGTAGTTTTAACTGCAACTGATGGTGACGAAGCTATTAAAATAGTTTCTGAAAGTGTTGAAACGTTAATGGGAATATTATTAGATATTAATATGCCTAAAGTTGACGGATTTCAAGTACTAGAGTATTTTAAAAATCATGCATTATTTAATAGAATTCCAGTTACTATAATTACCGGAGATGATTCAAGAGATACAATAATGAAAGCATTTGACTATCCAATAGTAGATGTATTAAATAAACCATTTACAGAAACAGCAGTAACAAATGTAGTAACAAAAATGATAAACTTTGGCTCAAAATAAGATTTTTTAATCTTATTTTTTTATAAACCAGATTATTAACTATAAATAGAAATGATTGTTGATATTGTAAAGAAAATAAAAATGTAACAGAATCATTAGAGTTTAACTATATTGAAGAACATTAATTATTGATAAATAATTATTGTTAATTTGAAATAAGTATTTTTGAAAAGTTTAAAAAGCCATATGGCTTTTTTTGTTTTTAAATAAATTTCTTTAGCATATTCTTTAATGGTGATATTAATGAAGAAATTCTTTTTAATTTTATCTTTTTATCTTTTTTTCTTTCATATAAGTATTGTATATGCATCTGATACTTCTAAGTCTACTGTTGTTATGGATATGGATAGTGGAAGAATTCTTTATGAAAAAAATAAGGATGAAAAAAGACTAATAGCATCAATTACTAAAATAATGACAGCAGTAATAGCAATTGAAAATAAAAACTTAAATGACAAAGTAACAGTAGGTAAAGAGGTACTTAAGATGTATGGCTCAAACATATATATTGAAGAAGGTGAAGAACTAACTTTAAGAGATTTATTATATGGATTAATGTTAAGAAGCGGTAATGATGCTGCTGTAACAATTGCAACTTATGTATCAGGCAGTGAAGAAAAATTTGTAAAAATGATGAATAAAAAAGCAAGCCAAATAGGAATGACTAATACTATTTTTAGAAATTGTCATGGACTAGATGATGAAACAGAAAATTACTCAACGGCATATGACATGGCAAAACTTATGAAATATGCAAATAATCTAATAGAATTTGTAGAAATATCAGGTACAAAAAAATGGACACTTGAGACCAATAAAAAAGCATATATTTGGAACAACAGAAACAAACTATTATATGATTATAAATACTTAACAGGTGGCAAAACAGGATATACTCCTAGAGCAGGAAAAACACTAGTCACAACAGCAAGTAAAAACGATTTGAATCTAATTGCAGTTACATTAAACGATGGCAATCATTACAATACTCAAAAAGAATTATATGAAAATATATTTTCCAAATATAAAAAACACTTAATAATAGATAAAAATAATATAGAGTTTGATACTAATAATCATTACGACTATTTATATGTAAACTATAGTTTTTCCTATCCATTAAAAAATAATGAAAAAGATAAAATAAAAACATATGTAGAACTATACAATAATGACAATTATTCTAATCATGATAAAGTAGGAGAAATTTATGTTTTATTCGATAATAAAGAAATTTATAGAGAAAATATTTACACTTTAAAGAAAGAAATAGTAAAACAAAATATATTTGTTAAAATAAAGAACTTTTTTAATTCTCTTTTTAAATAAAGTTTGCTATAATTTCAGTAGGTGATTTAATTATGGAACGTTTACAAAAGGTAATTGCAAATAGCGGCATAACTTCAAGAAGAAAAGCAGAAGAACTAATACTTAATGGAAAAGTTGCTGTTAATGGGAAAACAATTTTAAAATTAGGAACTCAAGTTAGTGCAAATGATTCAATTACTGTAAATGGAGTTTTAATTAGCAAAGAAGAAAAAGTATATTATTTAGTTAATAAGCCTAGAGAAGTAGTATGCACAGTAAGTGATGATAAAGGAAGGAAAACAATTGTTGAATTAGTAAATGATAATAGAAGAATATACCCAATTGGAAGACTTGATTATGACACAACAGGAGCAATTATATTAACTAATGATGGAGAATTTGCTAATTTATTAATGCATCCAAAAAATGAAATAGATAAATGTTATATTGCTAAAATTGATGGAACATTATCTCCTAAAGAAATGATGATGCTTAAAACAGGAGTTAAAATAGAAGGATATAAAACAAGAAGATCAAAAGTTAAAGTAAGGAAAGTAGATAGCGAAAATAACACATCTATAGTTGAAATAACCATTCATGAAGGAAAAAATCATCAAGTTAAGAAAATGTTTGAAGCAGTTGGACATGAAGTATTAAAACTAAAAAGAGAAAAAATTGCATTTTTAGATTTATCAGGTTTAAAATCTGGGGAATATAGAAAATTAAATCACAAGGAAGTTACTAGTTTATATGCACTAGCAAACGAAAAAAGGTAATAAGATATGAAAAAGAAAATAGGGATTGCTGTACTTCTTGCTGGTCTTACTTTAGTTGGAGTTGGATCATATGAAGGATTTGAAATATATGATAAATATTTAAAATCAGAAAAGATTGATGGAAGTAGTTTATATACAGGAATTTATAAATCTATTGACAGTAATATTAAAGTTATTTCTGCAACTGATGATAAAGTTGTAATTTCACTTAATGATATGCCATACGAATTTAAATTAAAAGGTGACTTTTTTGAAAATGATCTTTTAAATTTCAAAATAAAAATGATGAACGAAAAAATTACACTTTTCTCAGAAGGCGACGAAGAAATATTTTATAAAGAAAAATAAAAATAGTATTCTAAATTGAATACTATTTTTATTATTCAGCGCTTATAGCAAGAGTAGGGCAACCATCTTTTGCTTCATTTACTGCTTCTTTATCTGCATCACTTACTTCTTCAACTTTAGCAACAGCATGTGAACCGTCTTCTGAAAAAGTAAATACATTAGGACAAACTGCAGTACATGCACCACATCCGATACAAGCTTCTTCGTTAACCTTTACTTTCATTTTCAAATTCCTTTCAAAAAAATTATACAATAATTAATAATGCTTGACAATTGTTTTTTACAATGATTTACATTATTAGCAATAGCAAATATTTATTTTTTAATATATTTATGATAAAATAACCATGTAGGAGTTGATACTATGGAAAAACGTAGTGATAGATATAATACTGATGAAAATTTAAACAATGCAGTAAAATCTCGTGTTGCTAAAAATAATTCATTATATGATGATATTAATTCTAAAATTGGTTATGAAGAAATTCCTACTTATGAAACAAACTCAGAGATTAACCTTTCATCACTAGATATGAACAATTTAAAAAGAAGTGAATATCAGAAAGTGAAAAGCTTTAAAGAAATAATAGATACTGATGGTGAAAAAGAAGAAGAAAAAAAACAAGAAGAACCTAAAGTAAAAAGCTATGATATTAACAAAGTTCTAGAAGAAGCCAAAAAAAATAGAAAAGCTGATGAATTAGAAGAAAAAAGAAATTTAAAAGAAGAAGACTATAATGTATTAAATAATCTCAACAAAAAATACTTACACCAAAAAGGATTTACAGAAGAAGATAACGAAGAATTAAAAGAATTAATAGATACAATAACATCTAAAACAATGGTAGATGATATAAAAGATGAAGAAGAAAAAGAGCTACTAAGTGAGTTACTTGCAACAACGATAGATATTAAACTTGAAAGTGAATTATCTCAAACGCAAATCCAAGAACTAGCTGATGAAAATCTAAAAGACGAATTAGATGATTCAAATTCTTTTTATTCTAAATCACTTGATTTATCAAATGAAGATCTAATGGATGATCAAGAAACTCAGAATCAAGAAGAAAAAGAAACAAATCCAGAGGACTTTATGAACATCGAAGAAGAAGGCAATAAAGCTAAAATTGCATTTATTGTAATACTATTACTAATTGTAATTATTGTTGTAGTATACTTCATTTTAAAATTCTTAGGTGTAAAAATATAAAAATAATAAGTTAAAGAAAAATTATCATTTGATAATTTTTTTTCATATACTTTAATATGAAAAGATTAAATAATGTAAAAAAAATAGTGGCTATAAGCATACTAATATTTATTTCCTCAATTATAAATATATGGATAATTAATATTAAATCAAAACAAAAAATAGAAGATTACTCTCATATGATTGCAAGCAAGATAACTAAATATATTGTAAATAATGCATATGTCCGTGAAAAAGTAAATTATTATGCAAACGATATTTATGACATAATTAAAGACAGCGATACAAATGAAATAAAAAATATTATATATGATTCGGGAGTAATAAATGATTTATTAAATTCGATTACTGATAGAGTATATAAAATGTTTGACATGCTTGAATATGGAGACTTATCAAAACTAAATATAAGAGAGAATATTTTAACAACAAGTAATAAGAAAAATAATGGAATTATTCTAGAAGTTCCAATTGGACTTATAACAAATAATTATATCTTTTCTAATTTAGGTCCACACATACCTATAAAACTATCTTTAACCGGAGAATTTGAGTCATATATATCTACAGATGTTGTTGAATATGGAATAAATAATGCAATGATAACAATATATATAAATATAAAAGTATCAGAGCAAATAACGATACCATTTATAACAAAGAAAGTTGATATAGAAAATAAAATTCCAATATTTATGAGCTTAGTGAATGGAAAAATACCGAATTACTATATTGGAGGATTTTCAAAAAATTCTAATATTTATTGACAGATTGTGATATAATAAAAAAGGTGGTATGATGAAAAAAATAAGATTATTAGAACAAGAATATGACATTATAAAAGACGACAATAACTCATTCGATAGTGAGCTTGTAAATTCACTTGCAACAGATTACTTTAAACCATATGACTTTATATTTGGAGACTTTTCATATGGCAAACTAAGGCTAAAAGGATTTTATCGTGATGACAATAAAAAAGCAACAAAAATAAATAAATATAGTGGCCTAGAAAACTACCTAAAAGACTTTTGCTCATATGGATGCAATTACTTTATTTTAGAAAAAACAAAAAAATAAATAAAATTTATTGAAAAGTAATTCAAATGTGATAAAATGATAATATGAAGAATAAGGAGGCAGGTTATGGATGAGAATAAGAAAATAATGTCAATAGTACTTGAAGACGGATCAATTGATGAAGTTGAAGTCTTATTATCTTTTAAATTTACGGATACAAATACTGAATATTTAATTTATACAAAAAATGAAACTGATGATAAGGGGAATGTGACAATCTATGTTGCTTCCGTTGATAGAACTGACGGTGGAGATCCACGACTTGGAAGTGTTGATAGCGAAGAAGAATGGACAAGAATAAAGAATGTTTTAAAGGAATTATCAAGACCAGTAGATAAATAAAAATAGTTTATAGAATGGAGGTGGCCTTATGAGCAATGTATTGGAATTATCCAATTTGTTGGGAGCAAAGAATAATAGAATAGAACGAAGCATAGGAAAAGTGCCTAGTAAATTAAGATTAACTTCTCCAACATACAATTCATTACGTGATAATATTACAAAAGGATTAATTAATAAAAACGTTGATAAATATAATAATACATATTCTGAACTACGTAATGCTATTGTAACAGCTGAAGTGGCCGCAGCAGAACAAAAAGCACGAGACAATGCACTAAACGAATCTACTGATTTAAAAAAGGAAGAAGAAAGAAAAAAACAAATCCTTGAAGACAATATGATTGCAGATATAACAAGTGCAGAAGTCGCAAAAGATAGATTTGAAAAATTAAAAATAGAAACTTTAAAACTTGAAAAAAAATTTGGTACTCTTGGTAAAAATTTTGGAGTTAATGTTAAAGCAAAATATACTCCAAAAGCTCTAAGTGTTACTCAACTATATGTAAAAACATACAAACAAATATTAAAAAATTATGATTTATATAAATTGTCAGATAAGGTTATTGAAGCAGATTCAACAGTTGAAGAAAATAATGATTTAGAAAGTAAAGCAAATTGGAGAAATTTATTCGATAATATTGAAACAACAAAAAATGAAGAAGTAAATGTTGTAATTGACGACAATAGAAGTGAAGAAGAATACATTCCAGTTGAAGATAAAGGAGTATCAGAAGAAGAACTTTCAAAGAGAAATTTAATTGGGAGATTAGGGGATGAAATAGCAGAAGTAAGAAGATTACAAGTTAGTACAAAAGGACTTGCATCTCCATTTAGTGCTGGATTAGCTGAAAGAGAAGAAAACTTATTATCAATGCTTTCTAATTTATCGGGAGTAGAAAATATTTCAAAAAGAAAAGTTATTGCTAATGTAGAAGCGCCTAATACAGAATTTCAAAATTTCATTGAACAAGTTATTGGATACAAAAAACCTTTAACTGAAGAAGAACATAAAGAAAAAGAACAAAGTCTACAAGAATACTACTCAGATCCAGAAGTTATTAAAACAATTGAAGAATTAAGACATAAAGATGTATTATATGCATTTAATCAGCCAGAAGTATATGAAAAAGTAATGAATGCAGAAAGAAAAGACAACGAAAGAATTGCAGAAGAAAATACTAATGTTGATATATTAGATTATGAAGAAACAGAAGACTTAGTTGATGAAGATACATTGATGTCATTAGGAGCAATTAAACAAGCTGAATTAATTAATAAAGAAAATGAAGAAAAACAACTTATAATGGATTCAGCAGAAGAACAAGCACGTATGCTTCAAGAACAAAATGAAATTGATGAATTGCTTTTAGGAGCAGTAGAACAAGCAAATTTACTTGAACAACAAAATGAATTAATTGATATAAAAAATGGTGCAGTTGAACAAGCAAAAATGTTAGAACATGAAAATGAAATGATATTGCTTAAAGAAGGTGCACTTGAACAAGCAATGATGTTAAAAACATTAAATGACTTTATTACACAAACTGAAAAAAATGAGAAAGAAAAAAATAGATTAAAAGAAGAAGCAGATAAACAAGCAAAAATGCTTCAAGTAAATAACGAAAGAGCTTACTTAAAAGAAGAAGCAGATAAACAAGCAAAAATGCTTCAAGTAAATAATGAAAGAGCTTACTTAAAAGAAGAAGCAGATAAACAAGCAAGAATGCTTCAAGTAAATAATGAAAAAGCTTACTTAAAAGAGGAAGCAGATAAGCAAGCAAAAATGCTTCAAGTAAATAATGAAAGAGCTTACTTAAAAGAAGAAGCAGATAAGCAAGCAAAAATGCTTCAAGTAAATAATGAAAGAGCTTACTTAAAAGAAGAAGCAGATAAACAAGCAAAAATGCTTAAAGTAAATAATGAAAGAGCTTACTTAAAAGAGGAAGCAGATAAGCAAGCAAAAATGCTTCAAGTAAATAATGAAAAAGCTTACTTAAAAGAAGGAGCAGATATACAAGCAAAAATGCTTCAAGTAAATAACGAAAGAGCTTACTTAAAAGAAGGAGCAGATAAACAAGCAAGAATGATCCAAGCAACTAATGAAAGAGCATTCATTATAGAAGAAGCAAAAAAACAGGCAATCTTATTACAAGCTGATGCAGAAAGAGCAAAAAAACAAGATAGGAACGAAAGAGCAGCTTTAAAAGCGGCAGCAAAAGAACAAGCAATAATGTTAGCAAATACACCAAAGGAAGCTAATACTTTAGCTAATATTGCGGATCAAATAGTTATTCAAAACACAGATGAACCATCAGAAAATTCAAAAGATGATGATTTAGTTGCAAGTGCAGAAGTTGAAGCAAAAAATATTCAACTTGCAAATGCAAAAGCAGACATGATGGATGCGGCCTCTAATCAAGCAAGAATGCTTATCGAAGAAAATAAAAAAGGAAATCATAATATTCCGATGTTTGAAGTATTATATCCAACAGATAGGTACTGCAGTATAGTTTCAGTATCAAAGCCATTAAGAATCAGCTCAAGACAAAGAAATAGCATTTCATCATTCTACAATGGTGTAAATGATTTGGAAATTAGAAAAGAAGCTTTACATTCATTAAAGCAAAGTTTACAGTCTGAAGGATTAGATTTCTTAAGATATCCAGATGCTGAAATAGGTCATAAATTGGCAGCTTAAAGTATCACGAAAGTGATACTTTTTTCTTTTTTACATATATATTTAATGGTGATTTAAATGAATCAAATTCTTTCTTTTTTCTATAATATGTATTCGTATAAAATTATATCTGAAAGCAATAATAGAATAATTTTTTTATTTGAAAATAATTATTTCATGCTAAAAGAAATAGAAAAAGTTAATAGTTTTATTTCGTTTACTCAAAAAGTCTCTTTTTTTCATAGAATAATTAAAAATAAATATAACGAAATAATATCATTTTATGATACAAAAAAATATTTATTAATGTACATAAAAATAAAAGATGATAGGATATTAGATCTTCAAGATTTTAAAATTATCTCTGATTATAAGATTAATGATTCACATTTTGAGAAGAAAAACTATTATATATTGTGGAACAAAAAAAATAATTACTTTAAAGAATACTATGGTAGCGATGATTATATAGCTAATTATATTAATGGAATAGCATTAAATGCCATACAGTATTGTAAAAATATTAATTATAATGATATTACTTATGGATTTTCATTTAGTAGGCTACATAATAGAATGAATATTATAAGTTTTTATGACCCAACAAATATAGACTATTGTCCAATTGTTAATGGAATAGCTGAGTATATAAAAGAACTCTATTTTTTTTATAACGAAGTAATAGATATAAGTGGTTTATTTGAATTCAATTTGACAATTAATGATTATAGTCTTTTAATATCAAGACTTCTTTTTCCAACGTATTTATATGACTATTATAAAAATGAAGAAATTTATAATATAATAAATAAAATAAAATCATTCAATAACTACATAAATCATTTAATTTTGGAAATAAAAAAAAGATACAATATCGTACCTTTAATTAAATGGCTAGGTGACTAGTCAACTTTAATTACTTGTTTAACCTCTGGTATTTCTGAAACCAAAATATCTTCTATACCATCCTTTAATGTAACATCAATTAAAGAACATCCAGCACAAGCACCAGTAAGCCTAACATAAACATTTCCATCTTCATATTTAACAAACTCGATGTCTCCACCATCATTCTGCAAAAATGGCTTTAGGTTATTTATTTCTTTAATTATTCTTTTTTCCACATCCATTACAATCACCAAGAATATTATATATTTCGTTTAGCAAATAGTAAAGAAGTTTATTTGCCAAAAGGTAAAAATATTGATATAATCAAAAACGAAGGTGTATTAATGGATAAAATAGAGATAGGAAAAATTGTAAATGCTACAATAACTGGAATTGAATCATACGGGGCTTTTTTTTCATCGGATGATAATTTTACGGGTCTCATACATATTTCTGAAATTTCAGATGATTTTGTAAGAAATATATCTGATTATTTGTGTGTAGGTGAAAAAATTAAAATCAAAGTTTTAGATGTGGACTTTGAAAAAAAACACATAAAGGCATCAATTAAACATATAAATTATAGAAATGAAGAGAATAGTAGAATAATAGAAACATTACATGGATTTGAAACATTGAAACAGTTGTTACCAAAGTGGATAAAAAGCAAGATTACTGAAATTGAAAATGAAACTGATAAAAGCATAATGAAATAATAAAAAAATAAGATAGAAATATTGATATTTTTAATTTTTAGGTTGACAAAGCAATAACAAAATGTTATATTTTATATTGTCAACGAAATGGAGGATTAGCTCAGTTGGTTAGAGCATCTGCCTTACAAGCAGGGGGTCATAGGTTCGAGTCCTATATCCTCCACCATTTTTTTGTTAGTGCCGAAATAGCTCAATTGGTAGAGCAACTGACTTGTAATCAGTAGGTTCCGGGTTCAAGTCCTGGTTTCGGCACCATTTTTGGAGAGGTAGCGAAGTGGCTAAACGCGGCAGACTGTAAATCTGTTCCTTCGGGTTCGATGGTTCGAATCCATCTCTCTCCACCATACGATTGCCTCGTAGCCAAGTGGTAAGGCATGAGACTTTGACTCTCACATGCGCTAGTTCGAATCTAGCCGAGGCAGCCATATGTGTTCCGTTAGCTCAGTAGGTAGAGCATTTGACTTTTAATCAAAGGGTCTGGAGTTCGAATCTCCAACGGGACACCATTTATGATAATAAGGAAGTAATATAATACTTCCTTTTATTTTTATATCATATTGATAAAAAAATAAAAAAAACACTTGATAATTAAGAAAATGTGTTATATAATCAAATAGTCTTAACGAAAAAAAGACAATGCCTGAGTGGCGGAATAGGTAGACGCACAGGACTTAAAATCCTGCGAGTGTCATAACTCGTGCCGGTTCAAGTCCGGCCTTAGGCACCACTAATTTGGAGGAATACCCAAGTCTGGTTGAAGGGACCGGTCTTGAAAACCGGGAGGTCGAGCAATCGGCGCAGGGGTTCGAATCCCTTTTCCTCCGCCAATTTAAAAGTTTAATATATCGCGGGGTGGAGCAGTTGGTAGCTCGTCGGGCTCATAACCCGAAGGTCGTAGGTTCGAGTCCTTCCTCCGCAACCATGGTTTCGTAGTGCAGTGGTTAACACGTCTGCCTGTCACGCAGAAGATCGCGGGTTCAATCCCCGTCGAAACCGCCATATGGCTCTGTAGCTCAGTCGGTAGAGCAGAGGACTGAAAATCCTTGTGTCGATGGTTCGATTCCATTCGGAGCCACCATTAATTATGTTAAATGTATCCATGCGCTCGTAGCTCAGCTGGATAGAGTGTTTGGCTACGAACCAAAAGGTCAGGGGTTCGAATCCCTTCGAGCGCACCATTTTTTTATTTGGTGTACATAGATCGGGAAGTGGCTCAATTTGGTAGAGCACTTGGTTTGGGACCAAGGGGTTGCAGGTTCAAATCCTGTCTTCCCGACCATTAAAGTCTTTAAAGCAACTAAAATAGTTGCTTTTTTTATGCCATTAGTCCCAAATATAAGAAAAACTATCTTATTACTTATCAAAGCATTTTATTTCTTGAAATAAGAGATTAATATCTTTTTCCATTATAGAAAAATCTGTACCTTTATCACTTATTTCTCCCAAATTTTCAGAATTTTTTTTAATTCCTATTTTAAAATTAACATCTATGATTCCGTTGTTTAATAAATTTATAAAATTATCAAAACTTCTAATTCTATAAAAATTTATTTTATTATAAAAAAAGTAATCTTCATTTTCTATTTTTTTATAACAAGCTTTAACTACTGCTAATGTACTAAGCTTTAAATTTAGTACATTTTTTATTGATTCAAATGACCACGATAAAAATACTTTTTCAAAATCAAAATTATTACCTAGTTCTATTAACTCAATAACTTTTTTTTCATTATTAACATTTAATTTAATAATTTCGTTTTTTAATCTTTTTAACTTATTTACTTTAAAACTTACATGAAATACTTTATACTCAGGAAAGTCTTTATCCGGATATCCAAATTTTTCCATAATTTTCTTTATAATAAGAGGACTGCTATTTGGAGTTAAATTAAATAAATGGATTTTCTTCTTGCTAAAGTATTTCATAGTTTTAATTTCTATTCCGTAATAGTCAGGATTCGATGAACGATCTTCTTTTTTACCTAAAAGAGTTTCAAAAGTATATCCTATACCTGTTGTTCCGTTTCTTAATGATTTGACCCATCCCATTTTTTTAACCTCATTAAATTTCTTATTTAATAAAAGAATTTCTTTAATCATAACCATAACCTTCAATATTATTATTAGACATAAAGATAAAAAATGCCCAAAATAAAGCAAAAAAAATAATTTTAAACAGTAAAAAACAATACTAATAACATAAGAAATGAATGAATACTAGTAGTTTTTAATTTTTTATGTTAAAATCGTCTTAGGTGATTGTATGAAAAAAAGAAAACTAGATAATTATGAAAAACTTGCAATAGCAATAATGATTTTCTCTGTTATTGTAATTATTTATAATTTAATAATAATGGTGAGATAATGGGATCTTTATATGTTATAGCAACACCAATTGGAAATTTAAATGATATTACATTTAGAGCATTAGAAATATTGAAATCAGTAGATATAATTGCATGTGAAGACACAAGACAATCACTTAAATTGTTAAATCATTATAATATAAAGAAAAAGCTAATTTCTTATCATAAATTTAATGAAATAGACAAAAGCAAATCAATAATTGAAAATTTGAAAAATGGTAAAAATATAGCAATTATAACTGATGCAGGAACACCTTGTATATCAGATCCAGGTTATATACTTGTAAAAGAAGCACAAGAAGAGGGAATTAAAGTATATGGTGTACCAGGAGCAAGTGCATCAATTACAGCATTATCAATTTCTGGAATGAATACAAGTGAATTTACCTTTATCGGTTTTTTACCAACAGATAATACTAAATTTAAAGAGAAAATTGAATTAATAGAGAAAAGCATAATAAAAACATTTATAATATACGAATCTCCAAAAAGACTAGTAAAACTAATAGAAAAACTTAAAGATTTATTTCCAAATTCAAATGTCTTTATTGCGTCTGATTTAACAAAAATACACGAAAGAAGTTTTTTTGGAAATATAAAAGAAGTTTACAAAACAATATCCAATGATGACAAAATTGAAAAAGGCGAATATGTCATAGTTTTGGAAAAAGAAATTGAAATAAAAAATGAAGAAAAATCCGAAATATCACTAGAAGCATTATTAGTAGATACAATGATTAAAGAAGATTGTAGCATGAAAGATGCAATTAAAAGTATTTGCAGTACTAATAGTAAAATAAAGAAAAATGACTTGTATGAAGCAAGCTTAAAAATAAAAGATATATTTAAATAAAGAGGTAATAAGATGAAAAATAAAAGTTTAGCAATTTTATTAAGAGCAATACTATCAGGAATAATGATTAGTATAGGTGGAACAATTTTTTTAATTTTAAACAAAAGTGAATTAGGAGCATTTTTGTTTGGAATAGGCCTATTTATGGTAGTAGTAAATGGATATAATCTATATACAGGTAAAATAGGATATCTAATAGACAATAAAATTAATTATTTATGGGAATTATTTTTAACACTAATTGGTAATTTAATTGGAACTATATCATGTGGATATTTACTTTTAGTTACAAGATTTGGAGATAGATTACATGAAGTTGCAAAAACAGTTGCAGATGCAAAATTAAACGATAATCTACTAAGTATTTTTGTTTTATCTATGTTTTGCGGAATGCTAATGTTTCTTGCAGTAGATTTATTTAAGAAGTTAAAAGATGTAGGAAGATATTTTGCAGTATTTTTATGTGTCACAGTATTTATAATATGTGGTTTTGAACACTGTGTTGCAAATATGTATTATTTCTCAGTTGCTAATGCATGGAATTTTAACACAATATTATACTTACTAATAATGATATTAGGTAACAGTGTAGGTGGAATACTAATTGCATTAGGAAACAAATATGGACTAAAAAAAGACTAAGTTCTTTTTTTTAATTAAATAAAGAGGTGATTATATGATAATAGCAAATGAATGGAAAGATTATGAATTAATTGATTGTTCAAACGGAGAAAAGCTTGAAAGATGGGGAAACATTATATTACTAAGACCAGATCCACAAATAATATGGGATAGTGGTAATTTAAGAGAACAAAATAACAACATTAATGCCCATTATCATAGAAGCAATAAAGGCGGAGGAAATTGGGAAAACCTAAAAAAAACACCTGAATCATGGAAAATTAAATATAAAGATTTAACGTTCAATATAAAACAAATGGGATTTAAACATACAGGATTATTTCCGGAACAAGCCGTAAATTGGGATTTTATGTCACAAAAAATAAAAGAATCTAATAGAAATATAAAAGTATTAAATCTATTCGCATATACAGGAGGAGCAACTTGTGCATGTTTAAAAGCTGGTGCAAGTGTTGTTCATGTAGATTCATCAAAAGGAATGGTAGAATGGGCTAAAGAAAATGTAAAATCAAGTAATTTGTCAGATAAGCCGGTAAGATTCATTGTTGATGATGTAATAAAATTTGTAAATCGAGAAATTAGAAGAGGAAACAAATATGACGGAATTGTTATGGATCCACCAAGTTATGGAAGGGGAGCAAATAATGAAGTATGGGATATTGAAAAAGATTTATACAAACTAGTAGAACTTTGCAGCAATATTTTAAGTGATAATCCAATATTTTTTATCATAAATTCATATTCTACGGGTCTTTCAAAAGAAATATTTAAAAATGTCTTAGAATTAACAATTGGAAAAAAATATAAAGGTAAAATATATTCTGAAGAAATAGGACTTAAAATACAAAAAAGTAATTTAGTGCTTCCATGTGGAATATGTTCAAGGTTTGAATCAAATGAATAAGATAGAAATACTATATGAAGATAACCATATAATTGTAGTAGTAAAACCTTACAATGTATTAAGTCAAAAAGATTCAACTGGCGATATTGATATGGTTACTTTAATAAAAGATTATATAAAAAAGAAATATAAAAAGCCAGGAAATGTATACTTAGGATTAGTCCATAGACTAGATAGACCAGTTGGAGGAGTAATGGTATTTGCTAAAAGTTCTAAGGCAGCATCTAGATTATCTGAAATGATAAAAAAACATGATTTCAGCAAAAAATATTTAGCCATAGTAAATGGATTATTTAAAGAAAAAGAAGGAATTTTTGAAGATTATTTATTAAAAGATGAAAATGGTAATACTTCAATTACAAATAAAGAAAATGGAAAATATTCAGCACTAAAATATAAAGTTATAGATGAAAATAAAAGTAATAATTTATCATTAGTAGAAATATTATTACTAACAGGTAGGCATCATCAAATAAGAGTACAATTTGCAAGTAGAAATCATGCTTTATATGGTGATCAAAGATATGGAATAGTTGATAAAAACCAAATATCATTATGGGCATATGAGGTTGAATTTATGCATCCAGTGAAGAGAGAAATGATGAAATTTAGATGTTTACCTCCTAAAAATAAAGTGTGGCAAATCTTTGATATTAAAATATAAAATATCACTTGCAATTAAGATTAAATTTTGTTATCATTTTATTAGAATAGATTAGGGAAGAAGGATAGATATGAATATTTTTGAATTTTTAAGTTTTGATTTTCAAGAGTTTATTACTTCTAGACCAGGGATACTAATAATTATAGGAATTGTATTCCTTGTTATCGGAGTAGTAATGCTTTTGATTGAGAACAAGAAAGGAAAAACAACTAGCGAAGTTGCAAGTAATACTAACGAAACTCAAACTACTGAAACCGTTCAACCTACAACTCAAACTGAAACTACAACAGAAACAACAGTAGAGACTCAAACACCAGTAGTTGAATCAATAAATGCTACACCAGTTGTAGTTCCAAGTGAAGGAGACGGAGTACAAGAAGTTCCAGTTGCTCAAGTCGCTGAAACTATTAATTTCAATGAAACAACCCCAGTAGAAGCACCAGTTGTAGCACCAGCAGAAGTTCCTACTGCACCAGTAGTAGAAAGTCTTGAACCGAGCGCACCAGTGGTAACTGAAACACTTAATACACCAACACCAGTAGTACCTGAAACACTTGAGACAACACCAACTGAAGTTCCAACTGTTGCACCAGTTGAAGCTCCAGTACAGCCAACTGTTTATGGTGGTGTAAGCCCTGAAGTTTTAAAACCTGAAGTTTTGGAAGAAAAACCAAGAGAAATATATGGCGGAGCAAATCCATTAGAAAATACTTCACCAATACCTACTGCAAATGTTAATGCAGCATATAATGCAGAACCAAAAACAGTAGTAGAAACACCTACTGTTGCACCAGTTGTAGAAATTCCATCTGTAGCTCCAGTAGTAGCAACTCAACCAGTTGCTCCAGTGCCAGTAGTAGAAACTCCTGCTGTAGTTCCAACTGTACCAGAAGTAGTTACAACTCCTGTTGCACCAGTACAACCTACACCAGTAGTAGAAACACCAACTGTAGCACCAGTAATTGAATCTCCACTTCCAGAAACAAAAAATGATGAAGTTGAAAGATTAGAATTCTAAAAGATGATGAAAATCATCTTTTTTTGTTATTATTAAAGTATAAAATTCATATTATTTAAATAGAAAGGATAAATAATATGGAAATAATAAAAGTATCAAGTAAATCAAATTCAAATAAAGTAGCAGGAGCATTAGCAAATCTTTTAAGGAAAGAAGAGAAAATAGAAGTACAAGTAATTGGAGCAGGAGCACTAAACCAATTAGTAAAATCAATAATAATTTGTAGAGGACTTTTAGCACCAACTGGTAAAAATATATCTTGTATACCATCTTTTGTAGAAACCTACATAGATGAAAAAGAAAAAACTGCAATAAAATTTCTTATAGAAGTATGTTAATAAATAATCTCTATATTATGATATAATGAAAATATAATATAGAGGTTTTTATATGGAAGAAACAATTTTAGTATTATATTTTTTTAGCATACTGCTAAGTTTAATATTTAGTTATATTTACTATTCCTTTATAAGAAGAATACTAGATTTACAAAAAACGCAAAAGATTGTATTAAATAATTTCATATATATGAGAGTAATTATGACTATATTATTTTATGGCTTATTAACAATACCAGGAGTAATAATAGATTTTTCAGTATTCATGATAATATGCATACTTCGACCAAAAAAAATATTAAGAAGATTATTATTATTTGAACAAGAATCTAAAATTAAAATAGACGAAGATGAATTCTTAAGATGTAGTAAATGCAACCACGTAATAAGTAAATACAATAAATTATGCCCAAATTGTGGTCATAAGACTAAAACCAAAAATATAATTGGTTTTTGTATGAATTGTGGAAATCCAGTAGGAATTGATGAAGAACTATGCCCTAACTGTCATATAAAATCAAGTGAGACTTTTGTATATGCAAAAAATATAAATCCATTTAAGAATAAATCAAGTGAAAAGAAACTATTAAAATATTATTTAAACAAGAAAATAATAGGTTTAAAAGGAACATTACCAAATAAATTGCACACAAAAAGATTATATTTAAATACTTTACTAGTAGCATATTTATTTATATTTATGATATCAATATTTTTTCATTTAAATGAATATTTTTATTTATTCAATGCAATTATAATATTACTTCTAGCATTCTTTTCTAAAAAAACAAGCTTATCAAATTACTTATTAAAAGAAATTAATTCTAGATCAAATGAAAATGTAATAGATGCCATTAAAAGTATTGAAAGCACATTAGTTAAAGATACTAGCAAATATATTTTTACAATAGGAATTATATTATCAATAATAATACCATTAATCTACTTTAGAGAACCAAGAATATTTTATAAATTAACTAATGATAATAGTGGATATTTAGTAAGCACATATACTTTAGGATTAACAAATAATGAAAAAGCAATTATACCAAGTATATACAATGGAAAACCAGTGATAGGAATAGAAACAAGAGCATTTAGAAATTTATATAATCTTAAAGAAGTAAGGCTTCCAAATTCAATTAAAGAGATTAATTCATATGCCTTTGCAAATGATGAAAGCTTAAAGAAAATAAATATACCTGTTGAATTAAAATATTTAGGCAAAGGAACATTTATGAATTGTAAAAACTTAAAGACAATTGAATTAAATGATAAAATAAAGACAATTGAGAAGAAAACTTTTTATAATTGTCAAAACTTAAGATCAATAAATATACCAGATACAGTTACAAAAATTAAAAGAGAAGCTTTTAAAAATTGCAACAATTTATCTACAGTATATATATCTAGAGCTTCTAAACTAAATGAAATTGAAAATAATGTATTTGAAAATTGTGAAGAATTAAAAGAATTATATATACCAGTTAATACAAAAATAAATGAAGTCGAATTGATAAAATCAGAAATTAAAGTAAATAGATATTATAATGGAGAATAAAAAAACACAAAAAAGCAAAAATATTTGACAATTTATGTAAAGTGTGTTATAATACATTCACATCTAAAAAATTGGGGTTATAGATGTAAATGTAGGGGGTTGAATACTATGAAACAAAGTTATATTTTTGAATATCAAAATGAGAATGATTTTAGAAAAAAAGAAAGAACATTAAGAAAATATAATATGTTTGCTTACAAAAAATTAACTTTTGAATTTTATCCAGAAATAAGAAATGGTAACTTCTTAGGAGAACTAGTCTCAGTTTCAAAGAAAGAAAATACTAAATCATATGAATTAAAGTTACCAACAGCAGAATTATTTGCTAAAGTTCATGGACAAATTAGACTACATTATACAGTATATGAGGATAATAAAATAGTACTTCTTACTAATATTACTCCAGAAGGAATACTAGATGAAGGACATCGTGCAGAATTATCAACATATAAAGGTGTAATGATTTCTAAAAGTAATCCAGAAAAAGATATGTTTAAAGTAAATTTAATGAGCATGCTTCAAAAATAGAACTGTCTATCAGTTCTTTTTTTTATGATATATTTATTGAAAAAGAATTGTAAAAATATTATAATTTTATTAAGGTATGGTGATTTTATGAAAAATAAGAAGAATAGTAAGGGTTTTACTTTAATAGAATTGATAGCGGTTATAGTAATATTAGGAGTTATAATGACAATAGCGATTCCTAATATTGTTGCAACATTAGATAAAAATAGAAGAGATACATTTATTAAAGATGCACAAAGAGCAATAACATCAGCAGAATATACTATAAGAAGTAATCCGAAATATGAATGGCCAGATTCAAATACAATAGTTGTATTTCCATTAAATAAGATAAAGAATCTAGATCTAGAAGTGTCTTCCTTTGATACATATTATTCATTAAAAGACTCATTTATTGCTATAACAAAAGAGCCAATAAATGATATGCCAGAAGTATATGATTATGTATATTATGTACATCTTGTATCATGTTCTGATGATGAATGTAAAAATACAGAAGATAATTCAGTAGCAGATAATAGAGGAATAAATATTGCAAAAAGTACATCACTTGATGAAAGTGGAAGATATGATTTAGTTGTAAAAGGTGACGAAGTAATGACTGATTTATTACGAGATGGAAATTACGATAAATTAAGAATGGAAATGAATAATAAATACTTTACAACTAATCAAAAAGGTGCAGTAATAGTATATTAATTGAACTTTACATAAAGTTCAATTTTTTTAAATATAATAATAATTCAATAATTGACTATACTAAAATAGTGTGGTAGTATTTAATTATAATAAAGAGAGGAAGGAAAAAAAT
>CAMNJQ010000031.1 GCA_946541575.1 uncultured Clostridium sp.
CTTTAAAATATAAAACCCCAATTGAGTATAGAACTCAACTAGGGTTCAAATAGTATCTTTTTATTGTCTACTTTTCTTTGACAAGTCCAAGTAGTTATATCTTTTTTTATCTCAAAAAAAGATACTTAATTCTCTATTTTTGCGAGAAGTTTTTTATATTTATAATATATTATTATGTATATAGGAGGTATCTAATGAATTTAAAAAAAATTAGTATTAAGGGATTAAGAGGGTTTGGTGTAGAAAAGACGATAGAGTTTGCTATACCAGATGGAGATCATGATGGTAGTGGGATGACTGTTTTTGTTGGACCAAATAATGGTGGTAAATCAACAATTATAGAAGCAGTAGATTATTTTACAAAAACTAATAATATTAAAGGAATTCCAATGGAAGCAAGATACGATGGTGGACGTATTGATATGACTTTGGAGTATGGTGAGAACAAATACGAAATAAATTCTGATTTAGATGGTGGGTCAAGTATTTTCTTCAAAAGAAATGGTGAAGATATACTTAGTTTTTCAAGTGATCTTGCTGATATATTTATTTTATCAAGTGAAAGACATATTGATGATAATTTAAATGTTGGAAATGAAGTTAGTCGATTAGGTTATGGACATAATTCAACTCAAAAATATCGTGATAGAAATCATAATAGGGGTGATTTTGGTGGAAGATTAAGAACGGCTCAAAGAGCAAAAACAGTTTTTAATAAATATTTATCTGAAGTGTTAAATCCCTTGCCAACTTGGTATTTAGAAACAGATAATTCATATAATCAATATTTGGAGTTTAATAATAATGGGATAAAGAGTAGAAGCTCTGGCTCTGGAGATGGAATAATAAACATTTTTAATATAATTGATTCTTTGTATGATTCTAATGTAAACACCCCAATATTAATAGATGAACCTGAAAAATCTTTGCATCCATCATTACAACGTAAATTACTCAAACTTTTACTTAAATTTTCAAAGGATAGGCAAATAATAATTACTACTCATTCTCCATATTTTGTTGATTGGAAAAGTATTGTAAATAATGGAATGACAATAAAAAGGATATGTAATAATAACAATAGTATTGAGATACATGATATTTCTGAAAATACGAAGGATGCTATGAAACCATTATTAAATGATTTTCATCATCCACATGCTGGTGGATTAAATGCAGTTGAAAGTTTTTTCTTAAGTGATAATGTAATAGTAGTTGAAGGACAAGAAGATGTTGTTGGATATAATAATGTATTTAATAATTATGGGTATGAAACAAGTGGTTCATTTTATGGATGGGGTGCTGGTGGATACAAAAATACAGGAATAATTCTTTCTTTATTAAATGACTTGGGATATAAAAAGGTATTTGTAATACTTGATGGAAATGTTGATGATGAAATAAAGAAAGTAATAGACAAATATCAAAACTATAAATATATTACAATTCCTACAGATGACATAAGAAATAAAAATGAGCCAAATAAGCAAATAAAAAAAGTTATTAAAATAATTGAACAATATGATTTAACTGAAAAACAAAAAGAAGATTTAAAATGCAAAATATCTAATATAAATAATAATACATATTTATTAGAAAATGTTAATAAAGGAATAGTTATAGAAAAATATATACCATTTGTTAAAGAAATGATAAAAACAATAAAAGATTATTTTGAAGAAAAAGAGGAAATAATAGAAACTAGTAATGAAGATGTAGAAGTTTTAAATGAAAAAAGAGTAGAAGATTTAACTTTAAGAGAAATACACAATAATCCTATTTCTTTAGAATTATTGAGAAAACATGAATATGAAGATTATGGTGATACAGCTGGAGAATATAATTGTGAAAAGGTGGGAGAAGATAATTATAAAATAACATACAATATGAAAGAAGGTTATGGAGAAAAAGATATAGAATATATTTTAATATATAATGTTAATATAAAAAAATCTGATGTTAAATTAATAAAAATAAAAGTATTAAATAACACATTTGATGATTTAAACTTAGATGACAAATTGATAGAAAAATAACAATAAAAGCACCATTAATTTTTAATTAATAGTGCTTTTTATGTTGCATTAAACATACAATCTCCTTTATCTAATATTTAATATATTTCTTGTATAGTTTTTAACTATTTTATTAGTAATAGTATCAAATACTACTTTTTGAAAACTCATTCTATGTTGTGCAACTAGACTTAGATTGTAACATAATTTAATTCTATCTGTTACATCCCATACATAGTATATTTGGTTATACATTTTATTCACTCCTTTCATTAGTGTATCAAATATATAGTTAAATTGTTATAATGTCAATAAAAAACAAATATTTATAAAAACTTTTAATTCTATATAATATTTCTTTATAATTGCATATTATTAATAATTCTAAATAGAAAAATAATAATTAACTATCTTTTAATTATGGAATTACTGAAATTGTTGATTTGATATTATTTTTAATCTCTTGTATTATTCATTTCTAGGTGATGCAAATGAATACAACTATTGTTGAAAATAATGTTTTAGATAACTATTATGAAAAGATTAATGAATTAATTATTAATTCTAAAAAACGTATTAATAGAAATATTAACTATGAAATGGTAGAGTTATACTATAACATTGGAAGAATAATAAATGAACTTATAGAAAAATATAATTTTGAATCATCACAAAATGAAATAATAAAGAAATTTTCTGATAAACTTACAAAAAATTATGGAAGTGGCTTTAATATATCTAATTTGAAGGCAATGAAAAAGTTCTATTTAACTTATAATATAAGTGGTCACACAGCGTGTGACCAGTCGAATAGTAGTGGTGCCACATTGTGGCAACAGCTAAGTTGGAGTCACAATAGAATAATAATGAATATTGATGATAAGAAGAAAAGAAATTTTTATTTGGAAGAATCTATTAAATCTAATTGGAGTGTAAGACAACTAGAAAGACAAATTAATAGTTTTTATTATGAAAGATTATTATCTACTAATGAAAAAAATAAAGAAGAAGTAAGAAATGAAATAAATAAATTAGAAAAGAAAGAATCAATTAATGATTTAATAAAAGATCCATATATTTTAGAATTCTTAGATATTAAGGAAAATAAGTTTTTGGAAAAAGACTTAGAGTCTAATATATTAGAGCATCTTCAAGATTTTTTGTTAGAGCTTGGTAGGGGATTTTCTTTTATCTCTAGGCAAAAGAGAATAGATGTAGATGGTGATAACTTTTATATAGATTTAGTATTTTATAATTATATACTTAAATGTTTTATTTTAATTGATTTAAAACTAGGAAAATTAACCCATCAAGATATAGGACAAATGGATTTTTATGTAAGATATTATGATAATGAAATAAAAGATGATTTTGATAATCCTACTATTGGTATAATTCTTTGCTCTAGTAAAAAGGATACTATTGTTAAGTACTCGATATTAAATGATAGTAAAAATTTGTTTGCTTCTAAATATAAATTGATATTGCCAACTGAAAATGAACTTGTTAGTGAGATAGAAAAAATTGAAAAATAAAAATTCATTTAATGATTATGTAGTAATAAATAATTTTGAATTATTTAATAATTTATCTGATGTAATACTTGCTAATAGATTAGATGATGTTATAGGTAAGTATAAAGATAAAGTATATACTAGAGATTTATTTACTAGGACTAAAGATATGAGTAAAACACTCATATTTTTTTGTTTATTATTCATTATTTTTTTATTATAATGTTATTATAAGGAGCTGAAATATATTTATGAAAAAATATTTATTATTAATTGTGTTTTTATCTTTATTTGTTATTACTGGATGTAATGAGAAAAAAGAAGATAAAAAATTCTTATTTAATTTAAGTTATAGGGATGAAGTAAAGATAGGTTATTATAATGAACCAATTACTTGGATTGTTCTAGATGATATCAATGCTCCAGATGGAACTGTTTTACTTATTAGTAAAGATATAATTGATGTTAAAATGTTAAATGATAACGAAGAAGAAGTATCTTTTGAAGATTCATCATTAAATAAATGGTTAAATGATGAATTTATAAATAAAGCTTTTAAAGAAGATGTAAGAGAAAAAATTATAATTAATTATGATGCTGGTGAGAAAAGTAAAATTACTATTTTAAGTTCTTCACAATTAGAACGTTATTTACCAACTGATGAGTATAAAATCGCTGATGGGACTAAGTATGCATTTAAAAATGGTCTTGATTCTACTCATTGGTATTGGACAAAGACTCCATGTAGAAAAGATAAATATGCTTATGAAGCAGTAAATGGAAGTGAAGGATGGATAAGAACTGGTGGACTTAAAGTAAATGATGAGAATGTTGGTGTAAGACCTGCTATGTGGATTAAGGATGATTTAATTATAGAATAATAAGTTAACTAAAAATATGTAAGAAATGGATTTTTTGCGAAGAATTTAGAGTTAATCTTATTGAATTAAAGGAGAAATTTAAAATAAAGCCACTATTAGAAATAGAATCTAATAGTGGCTTTATTATATTTAAACTATATATAAATGGAGTATGAGTTATTAATAATAATACTTTAATAATAATAAAAACAAAAATGTAATTTATACCTTAATTATATTTATTTTGATAAGAATAATATGATATAATTTACTTATAATAAGGTGGCGAGTTAAACATGAATAAGAAAAATTATTTATACATTTTAGTTTTTATAGCGATAACAGTAGTGTTTGGAACTTTAGGACTATATTCTAATAAAGCTAAAACTAGTTTAGTTGATATAAATCTTAATGATAGTAATAGTATTAAATTAGAAAATATTGTTGAAAAAATGTATGTTACAATTATTGATTCTAATTCAAATATAGTATCTACAAATAATCCTGAAACAATTATAACAAATTCATATAGATATACAGATGGTGAAACTATACCAAATGGAAAGATTAAGCCCACTGATGATTATTATATCAACTTATACTTATCAAAAATTAATGATTATGATTTAGAAAATGGAATAGAAGAAAATAAAAATTATTATCTTGAATTACCATCAAATGTAATACCTAGCGAAGAGTTAATTATAGGAGTTGAAGGTGGTCAAGAAGAACCATCTGAATTTCTAACTAATAATGATGTAAAAGTATATGGTGGTATATATAAAATAGATAATAAATATTATTTCATGTTTAATGCAAAACAAATAAATAATCAAATAGATATAAAAATGTCTTATCAATTTTCTTGTAAAATATTAAATGATGGAACAGAAAGTAATTATAAATATATGAACTTTGGTCCATCAGGTGGAACAGTTAATTATTATTATGATACTGAAGCACCTACACAATTAGAGTATGATGATTTATCAGCATCACTTAGTTGGAAATCTTCTTCAGAAGGTTTATCTTATTTAGATATTAATGTTAAACACGATGAAGAGGACTTTGTATGGAGTGAACCGATAGAAATTGAATATAAAGATAATTTTTTTATGATAGGAGGACCAACTTCTTTTGCACCTACAATTACAATTGATGGAGAAACTAAAACAATGCTATTTGGAATGCATAACCAAAATGTTTTCTTTCATACACAAATTGGCAATACAGGCCAATATATTATAATTAGAATGGCAGAATTAAAAGGAGATATGAAAAATAATGGTGTTAGAAGTTCAAATAAATTAAAAATTTATTTTTTTAAAACTTTTGGTGAAAGTACCGCCAGCACATTTGAAGGAGAGCCTATAACTGGTAAGCATAATATCTCTTTTCAAATTACAAACGATAGATATAATCTAAATCCAATAGATAAATATGATGTGGAAATATCTTATGGAGATGAAAAAATAACTCGCTCTTTAAAACATATTTCAAGTAATGCTACACCACGATGTGGTGGGCTTAATTATACATGGAATAATAATGGATATAATGAGCTAATTAATATATCATGTAACCCAGCTAATAGTAATTATCTTTTGTACAAGTATGAATATCCTAGTGATTCTTTTTACAAGAACAAGAACTATTTAAAACATTATTTGCAAACGGATCCAAATAATAGTGTCTCTATATTTGGCTCTGGGAAACCATTTTCTATACAAATAAATGGAAAAAATGTAGATTTTGATTTTACTGGTGATTCATTATATCAAATAACTGCTGGAAGATATAGTAATTTAAGTTACGCAGACTATTATATGATTAACAAAACTGTTCCTGACATAAATGAATATGAATATTCATATTTATATGTTAGTAAAACTTTAAATCCTGATGGTAAGCCATATATTATAGCTGTTCCTAAGAAATCTCGTGATTTGAAAAATCCAAATGAAACAAAACCACTATTTTTATTTGGAAAATATGAAACATTAAATTATCCTCCATCAAGTCATTTAATGTATACTCCAGAAACTTTAGATTTCTATATATTTAATGCTAGTAATGAAAATATTGTAATAGATGGAAACTCTATTGCTTTACAAGTTTTTTATGAAGAAAATAATGATAATAATATTAGTAATGCTATCTCGTTTACTGCAACAAATAATGCTGGTTCGACATATAGAAGTAATAGTTATTCATATAAGTATGAAAACTTAATTGGAAAAAACCCATATACACTAAGTGGTTCAATGCTTGAAAATGGAATCATAAAATGGGATGGATTGTTTAATAAAAATAATCTAAATGACACTTATAAATACAGTGTTAATAATTATAATGTATTTACATATGAATTGAGTACAAATCTTAATAAAAGTAGCAAAACTTTATGCTATAATCAGAAATTTTTATACCCATGCGAAGTTGATTCTAATGATGATAGTCTTATTATAAAAGAAGGATCTATTACTATAATGGATAATGGAGTACGTCATAGTTACTATGGAAGTCGTTATACTAATTCTCCACATGACTTTAAATATAATGTAAAGAGCTATATTGAAAGTCCAGCAAAATTAAGTGAAAATCCACACGATTATATTTTAATTTCTGACTTATCAGATGTAGCAATTGGCAAAGAACCTAAGGAATATAATGCAGATGGATTAGTATCATTTTATTCTAATTATCATCCATTACAAGGTAACACTAATAATTATCTTTATTTTTATAAATTATCAACTTTTTATAATGAAGGGTATGCAATAATTCCAGGAATTAAGTCATCAGTAAGTCCATTTAGTAATAATAATTTTAAGGTTTATATTGAATCAAAAAACTACATAGACACTAAAACATTTAATGGAGATTGGATTATTAAAGACAATATAATGACAACTAATTTATATGATAATAAGAATAATGTAATTGCCTCTAATATAGATATAAGTGAATACGTAAAACTAAGAGAAATGGTGATTGTTTTAGATAATGAAAACTATTATTTAAGCAATCTAAGAAAAGACTCAGATGGAGTATATGAGCTTGGTAATGGAAAACTATTTGGATTAAATAAAAAAATATATTTAGAAACAAATGCTGCAATTGGAGAAAATACTGGAATAACAGATGGAATAGATGTAAAAATTCATAATGTAGAAGGAAATCATGTAATTAATTTGACAATAGTACTCGATTTAGATTATGCATCATTATTTAACGATTTATCTGAAACATATAGAAATTTAAATAGCATAGGAGTAATAAATAAAGTTAAATATAATTCATTAAATGGAGAAATTGTATCAGATGAAGAAAAAATCAAAATTAATGCCGCATTATCAATAGTTAAAGATTCAAAAAAGAATACTACGACGGAAAAATCACTTGATACTAGAGAAAATAGTGAAACAATAAATGTAGGACATGTTGATACAGAAGTCTTATATGTAACTGATTTTGTGTCATATTATAGAAACTATAATCCAACCATTCCAAAATTTAATAATCAATATGATTCAAATACTTTTATAAAAGAATTTGCAAATAATTATTTGGAAATCAGTGAATTAGAGATTATAGTAGATCCTCCAGATTCAAGTGGTAAAAAAACAGTTTATAAAGATGGAACATTTATTGATGAATATAGTTCTTCTGCAATTGTATTTAATGATTCTAGTTGGAATAACGGTGAATTATTTAAGTTGGAATTAAGAAAAAATAATGAAAAGATAAAAGGTGGAACAGAAGTTATAATTAAATATAATACTGTTTTAAAAATAGATGCCTTTAGATCAAGTGATTATTATGATGGACATCTTGGCTATATTGTCACAAATTCACAAGCAGCAATACCAATAAATGGAGTATCTACTAATGAAAAAGATTATATAAAATCATTGGATACAGGATACGAATTAGAAAATAATGAAGGATTTGATATAAGAAATTACCAAGATTATAAAGATGTTGATAATAATGTAATGGTATGTTATGCAAGTACTGGAGCAGGTGGAACATATTTACAATATCCAGAGATTTATAAATCCTATGGCACTTCAAACGAAGGATCAAATTGGCAAATAGAGTTGTCAACAGGATCAGCAGGAAAAAGTAATATGTTTGAAGTAGATCTTATTGATATTCTTGCAGCTGATATTTTGGATAATTATTCTGAAACTTCAACAATCACAAATGAAGAAAAAGAAAAAGTATTTACATATTTAAAAAATTTAATAATGAAATATGTAACATATAGTGATATTAATATAAGTTATAATAATACAGATACTCCAATAATAAGTATAAATGGAGATATAACAGAAAGTTTATCAAGAACATATTCTAATGGAACAATGAGTTTCACAATTAATAATTTAACTGGATATCTAGATTTAGGAATACCATATGAATATCAATATAAAAATGTTGTACTTAATTATGAGGACAGCATTCCATACGACTCAACTTTAAAAATAACATATAAAACAAGAGTAGACTGGGATTCATTTACTGAAGAAGCATTTAGTCACAAAATATTACATGATAATAAAGAATTATATAAAGGAGATAATCAATTAATAGCATCACTTAGAAATAGATTGTCAAGTCACGATAACTTTTATAATTTAGAATCAGTAGCAGGATCAGGAAATATAATGGTCTACAATTATAGCACAAACATTAATAAAATGTTAAAATCAAGTGATATTAATGGTACTAGTACATGGGAATTATCAATAGATAGTAAAAATGGTAATGATATAGTTATTAACGATGAATTTGGTATAACTAATGAATTACTTAATCAAGAATCATTATTAAAAGATAATTATTCATATGATAATTTTGCAATTAAATATGGTGATACATATGCATTTAGAAATAACACATATGAAAATGGATTTACAAGTGAAAATATAAAAATAAATACATCAGATAAAAATAAACTAAGTATAACATTACATAATACAAATAATAAAGAATTCTTAGGGAAAGGTGAATTAGTAACCATTGTTTATGATTTAAAATTTGATATTAATAATTTTGTATCATCAGGAGGATCTATAAATGATAAATATAAGATTATTAATAGTTCTAATCTTATAAATGGTAATACAACAAGTAATAGCAATGGAAATGTAAATATTAACTTAGGAATACCTAATCCATTATCAAAAACAAGAGAAGAGAAAGATTCTGGCTATGAAGATTTATATACAATTAATTATGCAAATACAAATATAATACTTAATAATCTAGAAATAAAAGATGTCTTAAATATAGAAGAACAATATCTAAAATATTTTAATTATAATGATATAGTAATAAAAAAATATAATGAGAATAATGAAGATACAATAATATATGATAAGAATACGTCCCTTCCAAACGGATATTCATTATTAAATATTAATAATGAAACGTTTGATATAAAAAATGACAAAGGATTTATTTTAAAAATAGATACATTAGGTAAAAATGAAAAAATAATAATTACATATAATTTAAAAATAGATTATGATAGCTATTTTGCAGATGGTAATGTTGGAAATACTACAATATTAATAAAAAATATTTCAGAAGCATTTAATTCTATTTTTGCAGAATCTTATAAAGATGAAACTGAACACAACTTTAAAATTAAAGAACATTTTTATAAGAGTGTTTATTCAAGTGATAATAATAAGGTTACTTGGAGTATTGATTTAAATTTACTTACTAAGTATGATAGTGAATATTTAAGAGATAAAAAGTTAGTCATTACAGATAAATTAGAGAAATCTTTATCATGTCCAACTAATGTAAGTGGATATTACTTTCCAAATAATACTTCTAACCGCACAGACTTTACTCCATTATTTGAATGTGCAGATAATGTATTAAAAATAACAATAGATGACTTAACTACATATAATTCAATACAGGTTTACTTTTCAACACCAGCAACTGGATCAATTCCAGATGTTAAAAATAGTGCAACATATGCTTTAATATCACAAGATAATGAAGTATTAGATGAGACTTATACAGAAGAAGGAGAAGTTAAAAATCTATTATCAGCTAAGATAAGTGCTTTATTAACATCAAGAGGAGTAGCTACTTATACAATAAATGCATATAAATATTTAGATAATAAATTAACAGAAAAGAAATTTAATTTCTATGCTTATGAGTGTGATAGTGAAGGAAATAAAATAGATGGTGGATATGAAAGTATAGTACAAAATGATGAAGAAGGAAAAATAACATTTGATGCTATAAACTTTAAAAATGTAGGAACATATTACTACAAAATTGGAGAAGTATTACAAGAATCACAAAAATATGCATTAGATGATTCAAACTATATTTTAAAAGTTGAAGTAGATTATTATGATAACAAATATGTAGTAAAAAGTACTTCTATTGAAGGATTTGATGAAGAAGAAACAATTAACTTCTATAACTATACATTAGATGTAGAAGCACCTGAAGAAGAATTTAAAGAAGTACCAAAAACAGATATTCCAATATATCCAAATAATAATCCTAGATTAAAAAATAATAATAAATTATTATTAGTATATTTAATAGTAGTATCAGGTATTATGATGTTAGTAATCTATATTAAAAATAAAAAAGTATACAATAATAATTTATGATGTTTATATTTTGATAATAATATATCTAATTTGAGAGATACTGAATAAGTATCTCTTTTATTACAAAGTAATTGACACTATTTTTGTTAGTTGATAATATATGATTATAGAATAAGGAGTGGACTTATATGAAAAAAAAGCTTTTAATACTATTTTTAATTATGCTTTTTCCTTTAATATGTAATGCTGAAACATGTGAACCTGATAAGGTAACAATTAATTCAATTTATTTAGAGAATGTAGAAGGAGGTACCAGTGAACTAGAGCCTGCTTCGTCTGAAAACAGAGATATTAATATAAATTTACAGATGTCTAATGTAGGAGATGCAATCTTATATAAGTTAGAATTAAAAAATGATTCAGATTCAGATTTTGAATTTAATGAAGATAGTATAGGATTAGAATCAGATTATATTAGTTATACTTTAGTATCTGATGATGAAGATAATATAATTAAAGCAAATTCATCAAAAACATTATTTTTAAAAGTTGAATATAAAAATGAGGTTCCACTTACATCATTTACAAATAATGTTTATGATGATACTGGAGTAGTTCAAGTTCAATTATTAAATAATAGTATTAATGTACCAGATACATTAAAAGATAAAGATTACATTCCAATAATTATTTTTCTAATTGTTTCTTTTATATTTGTACTATTCACTCTTAAAATTTTTAATAAAAATTATAAAATTAAAACTTTAATATTAATTATATCTTTAGTGACATTACTACCTATTGCAGTAAATGCAGTATGTAAATGTGAAATTAGTATTAACTCTAGTATAAAAATAGTTAAGAATGATATATTATCGGAACTACTTGGTGATGAAAGTGAATCATGTGTTTCTAAGTATGAAGGTAATGTAACTGATGAGTTAGGGAAAACTGTTTCTGCTCAAAATGTTAACTTTGCTATTTGTGATGACAAAAGAAACATTATTTTTGATGATATTTGTTGGCAAGTAATTAGAACTACAGAAACAGGTGGATTAAAAGTTATTTATAATGGTGAAGCTGTTGATGGTAAATGTGATATTGATAGAGCTGAACACAAGACAATGATTGGACAAAGAGTAGCAACGACAGTTAATATGGGATATAGTTATTTGTATGGAAATTCTTTTTCATATGATTTAGATAATGGAACTTTTACTTTACTAGATACAGAAACAGCTACATTTAATAATAATAATTATAGGGATTTAGTTGGCAAATATACTTGCAAGAATACTTCTAATACTTGTACAGAGTTATATCGTGTTGAATCTATTAGTTATTCAAGAGCAAATTATGCATATCTTTCAAAATATATAATTGACTATACTACTTATAGTAATGCTGCAACAAGTTCATTTAATAGTAATTATACTTCTTTAGCTTCAGTTAGTTATATGCTTGATTCACAAAGTGAAGTTGAAACTTATGGGTTATCAAGAACTTCTACATATACCTTTGGTTCTACAGTTACATATGATTCTGAAACTGATAAATATACTTTAGGTGGTGATATAATCACTGGAAAGAGTAGTGAAATATATAATGACATAAAAACACATCGCTATACTTGTGGAAGTACTTCTGATAGTTGTAATGTAATGAATTATATATATGAAACACCTTTATCATCAAGTTTATCTGCTTTTAAATTAAGAAATGGAAGAACAATAGAAGATGTATTTAATGAATTATTATTTGGAGATAATCTAAATAGAGTAGATTCTTCAGCAAAAGCTATTTTAGATAAATGGTTTGAGAATAATCTTGCGGACAAAGTAGATTATCTAGAAGATGCAGTATACTGTAATGACAGAAGCTTTGCAGAATCTTCAGGTCTAATAGAAGGACAAGGTGATATGACAAAAGATATTTCATTTAAAGAAAATGAAAATAAAGATGATTTAAGTTGTCAAAGAGAATTAGATCAATTTACTTTGTCAAACAGCAAAGCAAAACTTAAATATCCAGTTGGATTAATTAGAGCAAGTGAAGCAAATTATTTATCAAAAGCTAACGTACTTTTAATAATGACTGAAGGAAAGTATTGGACGATGTCTCCAGCTACACAACTTGGAACTAATACAAGAGTTATAGGAATAGATGTTAATGGAAATTTTTCAAATAGTAACTCTTATGGATGGAATGGTTTAAGACCAGTAATAGTATTAAAAAATAGTGTAAAAATTGTTAATGGAGATGGTTCAACTCTTAATCCATGGATAGTAGAATAAGATAAAAAAGAACATTGTAAAATATGTTCTTTTTTTAGGACTTAAATTTGCTTTTATTTCTTAAAAATGATAAAATCTTAAATATAGGATATAATAATAAATAAATAATAGTTATGGAGTTGTTAGTATGAAGTATAAAAGAATATTATTTCCAATTTTTTTATTAACATTTTTATTTTCAGTAGTAGGCTTTGTAAGGGTACTTGCTGAAGAGCCAACATTTAAATTAATAAATGCTTTAATTGAAGAAAAGTCAGAAAATGTAGATGCTTCTATAAATAGTTATGATAATAATAGCATTGACACTAATGTTACTTTTCACAAAATAGATGATTATGTTAAATATAAATTAACAATAAAAAATAATGATTCAAAAGAATATAAAGTTAAGTTAGTTAGTGATAATAATGTTAATGCTAATGTTTTATATACATATGATTCATATACTAATCAAACTATAGGTGCTGATTCAACACTAGATATTATATTAACTGCAACTTATAAAAATGAACTTACAAATATAAATAATAGAGATCAAAATAATAGTTTTAAATTATCAATTGAACTTATTGATGAAGAAGGAAATGTAGTAGTAGATGATATAACAGTAAATCCAAGAACTGGTGATAATATTATGACTTATATTATTACTGGAGTTATTTCTTTAATTGGACTTATTTTACTTCTTATATTTAAATCTAAAAATAATAAGAAGAAAAAATATTTATTCCTTTTAGCATTATTTATTCCAACTATAGTAAAAGGAATAGAATCAAGTATAGTAGTTAACATATCAAATGAATTAAAACTATATGATAAGATGTTAGTTACTTATACTTTAAACGGAGAAGAAAGAACTGAGATAGTAGATTATAATACTCCTGCAACTATGCCAACTAATGTAGAAAAACCGGGTTATAATTTTGTCGGATGGTTTGTTGGAGATGAAGAATATGATTTTACTACTCCAATTACTGAAGATAAAGAAATAACTGCTAAATATGAATTAATTCAATATACAATCAATTATGATTTAGACGGTGGAAATGATCCAAATAATTCTACTGAATATAATGTTGAAACAGATACATTTAATTTAGTTAATCCAGTAAAAGAAGGATATATCTTTGATGGATGGACAGGAAGTAATGGAGATACGCCACAAAAAACAGTTACAATTACTAAAGGGTCTTATGGAAATAAAAGTTTTGTAGCACATTTCTCACCAGATCCAAATACAGATTATACTGTTTATCACAAATATGAAAAATTAGGTGGTGGATTCGATGTTGAAGAAGAACATCTAACTGGTGAAACCGGAAGTAAAGTTACACCAGAATTTAGAGAAAAAAATGGATTTGACAACCCATCATCACAAGAAATAATTATTGAACCTACTGGTGATAGTGAAGTTACTTATGAATATACAAGAACTTTATATCAGTTAACTTTAAATAATATAGAAGATATTGATACTACATTTGAAACAAGAAAATATCCATATGAAACAGAAATTGTTTTAACTGCTAAAGATAAGACTGGATATACTTTTGCTGGATGGAACAATGGACATCAAGCAAAAACGTATACGTTTAATATTACAAGTGATATAACATTGTCACCAGAATATACAATAAATAATTATGAAGTTACTGTTAATACAAACGGAGGAACAGGTGTAGATAATTTCACAAGAGATTATAATACTGAACTTGGAACACTTCCAACAACTACTAAAACTGGATATACATTTGGTGGATGGTATAGTGATAGTGAATTTGAAAGCCCAGTAACAGCATCAACAAAAGTATTAGATAACATGACGATATATGCTAAGTGGACAATTAATACATATAACGTAACATTTAATACAAATGGAGGAACAAGTGTAGATAACTTTACAAGAGAATATAATAATGAACTCGGAACGCTTCCAACAACTACTAAAACTGGATACACATTTGGTGGATGGTATAGTGATTCAGAATTTGAAAATCCAGCAAATGCTTCAACAAAAGTAGTAGATAATATGACGATATATGCAAAGTGGACAATTAATACATACTATGTAACAGTTAATACAAATGGAGGAACAAGTGTAGATAATTTCACAAGAGATTATAATACTGAACTTGGAGCACTTCCAACAACTACTAAAACTGGATATACATTTGGTGGATGGTATAGTGATTCAGAGTTTGAAAATCCAGTAAATGCTTCAACAAAAGTATTAGATAACATGACAATATATGCTAAGTGGACAATTAATACATATAACGTAACATTTAATACAAATGGAGGAACAAGTGTAGATAATTTCACAAGAGATTATAATACTGAACTTGGAACACTTCCAACAACTTCTAAAACTGGACATACATTTGGTGGATGGTATAGTGATTCAGAGTTCGAAAATCCAGTAACAGCATCAACAAAAGTAGTAGATAACATGACAATTTATGCAAAATGGACAATTAATACTTATGAAATATCATTTAATGGAAATGGAAATACAAGTGGTGAAACAGCAAGTGTAACTTGTGAATATGGTAAAACTTGTACATTAACTACAAATGGATTTGTTAAAGAAGGATATACTTTTGCTGGATGGACAGAAGAACTAAATGGTGAAATTGTTCACAGCGATGGTGCACAGGTAACATATGAATTAGAAAATGTTACTAAAGTATTATATGCAAAATGGACAATTAACAAATATACAGTTACATTTAACTCTAATGGTGGAACAAATGTAGCTAGTGTTGAAAAAAATTATGGT
>CAMNJQ010000032.1 GCA_946541575.1 uncultured Clostridium sp.
CATTGACGAATATCCCTAACTGCTGTCTCCCGTAGGAGTCTGGGCCGTGTCTCAGTCCCAGTGTGGCCGATCACCCTCTCAGGTCGGCTATGCATCGTTGCCTTGGTAAGCCATTACCTCACCAACTAGCTAATACAGCGCAGGCTCATCTCAAAGTGAAGCTTTAAAGGCTCCTTTTAATACAAGATAACGTATCATCTTATATATCATCCGGTATTAGCTACCGTTTCCAGTAGTTATCCCAGTCTCTGAGGTAGATAACCCACGTGTTACTCACCCTTTCGCCACTAGGCGGGAATCCAAATCATCCTATGCAAGCACAGAACTCAAAGGGCCGCCTCGTACGACTTGCATGTCTTAGGCATGCCGCCAGCGTTCATCCTGAGCCAGGATCAAACTCTCCAAAAAAATTTATCAAGTTTGATTTACATATTAATTTCCTGACTTAATGTAATTGACGTTTTGCTTAGTTTTCAAAGATCATTTACACTTTTTGCAGTGCATAAGTAATATATCAAATTTTATTTTTTTTGTCAACATATTTTTTAGATTTATTTTTTTTAAAATTTGATTTACACTTTTTTTACTGAAAAAGTTCGATTATTAATGTATCATTTAAATACATTTTTGTCAACAGCTTTTTTTACTTTCTATACACATCTCTGTGCATTTCTTTTTTTTGTGTCAACGTTTAATAGAATATCAAATTCATTCTTTTTTGTCAACATATTTTTACATTTTTTTTATTTGTTTTTTTATTGAATTTCCTGTCAACGTTTAATAGAATATCAAATAGTAATTTTATTGTCAACTCTTTTTTTACTTTTTTTTATTTTTTCATATTTTTCTTTCATTTTAACTATATTTCCCCTATCAAAAGGTCCATTTTTTTCTTTAACTAACATTATTAAATTTTTTAATTCTTTGTTTAATATATTATCTATTTCTTTAGGATATTCCATTTTTTCTTTATGATGCTTGTATTCTATTTTGTCTAATATTTTATAACTATTGTCTGCAAATACTCTTAAATCTAAATCATAGTCAATATATTTTATTGTTTCATCCTCAATTATAAATGGTGAAGCTATATTACAATAATAATAAATTCCGTCACTTTTGAATTGAGATATTATATTAAACCATCTATTTTTATAAAAAAATAAAATTGCTGGTTCCTTAGTCCTCCATGTTCTCCCATCTGATTCTTGAACAAGAGTCCTATCATTACCAAATACTAAATACTCTTCATTCTGTTCTATTAAAACAGCCTCATCCCACGATCTATGAATCGATCCATCATGTTTATAGCTGTGTATTTGATACTTTTTTCCTATAATGTATTCTTCCATTTATTATCTCCTTATTAATATGTTTCTATTTCCTTTTTAATTTATAGTAAAATTTTGGTGATATTTTTATTAATCTATTTTTTATTTTTCTACTTATAGTATCATTCAATAGATAGTCAAATACCTTTTTCTCTTTTATTTCTTTTAAATACTTTTTATAATCTTTTCCATTAAGCTCAGTAATTTTTAATATTATTGAATTTGAAACAAAACTATTATATATGCTTGTATCTTTTTTAGTTTTCTTTGCACCATCAATTAGATATTCATAATGGGCTAATGTGTCGTCTATTTTCTTTAAAGTCTTTTTATAATCTTTAGTTGTTATAATACTATTTTCCCTTTTAACATAACAATAACCACAATAATTTATTATGTTCACTTTATTGCTTTTAAAAATTACAAGTGGCATTAGTCCAAAATCTTCATGATAAGCATTTTTCTTAAATGAAAATTTGTTTTTATTGTAGTAATCTCTTTTTATCGCATAAAGCCATGCTGGTTCTACATAATAACATTCTATAATTTTTTTAAATGCTTCTTCTCCCGATAAATTAGTATATTCTTTTTCTTTATGTTCTATTTCTTTTCCATCAATTATATTTTTAACTTGAAATCTAACTAAATCTGGATTATTATCTAAGCTTCCATTTATTCTTTCTAAAAGCTCTCTTTCTATATAATCATCACTATCTATGAATATCAAATATTGCCCAGTTGCTTTTTTTACACCATTGTTTCTTGCTTCACTTAAGCCCTGGTTTGTTTGTTCTACAATTTTTACATCATACTTTTTTACGATATCCATGCTATTATCCTTTGTTCCATCATTAACTACTATTACTTCAAAATCTTTAAAAGTTTGATCAAAAATACTATCAAGGCATTTTTTTATGTATTTTTCTACGTTATATACTGGTACTATTATGCTAAATTTCGGCATACTTACCTCCTTTAATTGAATATGCTCTTTGCATATTATTTTAATTATATATCTATAATATACCTTTATATTACTACTATACATTCTTTTTTCATTTTATTTAATATTTAAAAATTAAAAAATGTAAGTTAATTACTTTTTTTATAACTTACATTTTATCTTTTTGTCAATATCATTAATTACTATTTCCAAATTTTATTATTCTCTTTATCAATTCTATAATAGGATATGTAATGCTAGCTAGTCCTATATATTTCATAGAATCAAATATCTTGCTAATGTTTTTAATTTCTAAACTTGATAACAACTTTGATTGTTTTAATTCTATTAGTGATAAGTCATTGGCATTTTTTTCGACTTTTAAAGTAAATATATTAAATAATAATACAGAATAAACTAATGCAATACCAACATAAATTGTCTTTATGTGCCCAAATAGTGCCCCACAACTTATAATTATATAGCCTCCATATAATAAAGCATTAAGTAAAGGAGAAAAGCTTAGATATAATAAATATGTTTGATTCTTTTTTTTATGCATAATAGCCTTAGCTGCTTCTCGAGATGCAATCGCACAACTTTTTAAATCATCTCCATTAAATATTTCTTTTTTTAATCTTACTACTTTTCTTTTACTATCATAATTACTTATTATAATTTCATTTGATTCAGTTATATATATGTTTTCTAATTCATTTTCATCTAATATTTTTCTAGCTACTTCAAAACCGAAAACTTCTTTTTTTGTTTTAAGTTTCCCATATTTATTCAGATTAACTGAAATAAAAATTGTAACTAAAAATGGTAATATAACTAAAATACAAATTAATACCAAATCCATACTTCACCTACATCATTTCATATGTTGTTCCATCTTTACCATCTATTAATCTAATACCATCATCAAATAATTCCTGTCTAATCTTATCAGCTGTTGCAAAGTCTTTAGCTTTCTTAGCTTCATTTCTTTCTTCTATTTTCTTTAAAATCATAGATTCTGTTGCTTCATCAATTTTTTGTTCTTCGTCATCATCTATTAATCCAAGTGAAAGAACTTTATCAAAGTCTTCGATTAAGTATAGCTTTGTGAAATCTGATAGTTCATCATCTTTTAATACATCAAATAGAACTGTTAACATTAATGATGTATTTAAATCATTTGAAATAGCATCTTTAAAATTATTTTTATAAAAATCCACTTTATCATCATGTAAATCAGGAGTTCTATCCAACTTTTTTATTTTATTTTTTATTCTTTTATATAGTTTTTGAGCTTCATCTAATGATTCATATGTAAAAATTAATTGTTTTCTATAATGGCTTTGCAAGCATAACAATCTATATGCTTTTGGATTATAGCCTTTTGATTCTAAAGTTGATACTGTTATAAAATCGCCATTAGACTTACTCATCTTTCCGTTTTTATCATTTAAATGCTCCACGTGTACCCAATAATTACACCATTTATGCCCTAGAAATGCCTCAGATTGAGCTATTTCATTGGTATGGTGAGGAAATATATTATCTACTCCTCCGCAATGAATATCAAGGTACTCTCCTAAGTATTTATAAGACAAACCTGAACATTCAATATGCCATCCTGGATATCCTACTCCCCATGGTGAATTCCATTTCATTTCTTGATTTGCAAATTTTGAGTCAGTAAACCATAGTCCAAAATCATTAGGATGTCTTTTATTTGTATCTTCATTAACCGTTTCACGTACTCCAATTAACTGTTCATCTTGTGTTCTGCCAGATAATTGATAGTAATTATTTGCCTTTGAGATATCAAAATATATATTTCCATTTGATTTATATGCAAATCCTCTATCTAATAATCTTGTTATTATTTCAATATATGTATCTATATGTTTAGTTGCAGGAACCACTACTTTAGGTTTTCTAATATTTAGTTTTGCACAATCTTCAAAAAATGCTCTTTCATAAAATTCTGCAATTTCATAGGCAGACTTATGTTCTCTTTTTGCACTTTTTAACATTTTGTCTTCGCCATCATCAGAATCATTCTCTAAATGTCCAACATCTGTTATATTCATAACTCTTAATACATCATATCCAAGATATTCTAATCCTTTTTCTAAAACATCTTCAACAATATATGATCTTAAGTTTCCAATATGAGCATAGTGGTACACTGTTGGTCCACATGTATACATTCTTACAGTATTTGCTTCATTTGGAGTAAATGTTTCTATTTGTTTTGTTAATGTGTTATAAATTTTCATGAATACACCTTCTTTGAATTTAATTTTATCATAAAACTCTTCATAAAAAAAGAGTGTTATAACTAAGTTTTTTGCGACTTATATTATAAATTATTCATATTATTTTAATATATTAAAAAAGATAAATCATAATCATGATTTATCTTTTAAATTTTTTGATTAAATTGCAATTGTCCATGGGCTATTTTTTAATCCATTACCACCAGTTACATATACATTTGCTTTTAAAACTACTACTGGTCTTATACCATTTGTAAAGTTATTATTACCAGTCATTCTACCGTACTTTGAAACTGCCCACATAGTATTTGTACTTTTTGCTGATCCTAGATAATAGTGTGTTGTTATATTTAATAATCCATCACTTGGTATAATCTCTTTAACATTTTGTCCATTAATGCATCCACCAGAAATATGCTCGCATGACATATTTGTAGCTGATTCAGCAAACTTTCCATTAATATATTGTTTAGCTCTATTATTTAGCTCTGAAACAGCTTTTGATGATGTTTGATTGCTACTATGGAAATAGCATTCAGGTGTTCCAGCATGAACTAGTACGACTTTATTATTTGTAACAGATAATACACGCCATCCTTTTTTCGTAGTTCCAGTGCCATCACCTCTACACTCTATTCCATTGTTTTTTGAAACACCATTTTGGGCTCCCCAAAAATAATTTGTTGATTTTGATTTATCCTCTTTAATTGTTTCATTCCAAGTTCCAGCATCATATGAAACATAATCCCCAACTTTTACTTTGGAGTTTAAATAAGTAACTGTCGGTTGTGTTGGTTGCGTTGGTTGTGTTGGTTGTGTTGGCTGTGTTGGTTGTGTTGGTTGCGTTGGTTGTGTTGGTTGCGTTGGTTGTGTTGGTTGTGTTGGTTGCGTTGGTTGTGTTGGTTGTGTTGGTTGTTGAGTTTTAGCTTTTTCAATTATTAAACTACAAGTTCCCTCATTTCCTGCTTTATCTTTTACATATCCAACGACTTTAGTTCTTCCCTCTACAGTTACTGTATATTTTTCTTGAGTATAATTCTTTTCATTCTCAGTTCCTATTCCTTTTGTAGCCACCCCTGAAGTTTCATCTTCTGCTTTAGATATTACTACAACTGGATTATCTGTGTATTGTCCTAAATTATTTAAACTTCCTTTTTCCACAGATAAAGAACATGTTGGTTTATCAGAATCTTTTTTAACTGTTATAGTACACTTTCCTTCAGTTCCATTTTCATCAATTACATATCCTATTAAAGTAGTTTCTTTATTTTCTGAAATCTTATACTTATCTATATTACCGCTTGGAGCTCTAACAATTTCGTCGTCTATGATTTCATTATTTACTTCTTCTATATATATTTTCTCAAAACTTATCTCACTACTATTTGTTTTATATTCTTTAAAGCCAACTTCAATACTCTCCGAAACATACCAATCGTTATCTCCCAATTTACCACTTGATACTTCTAGTTCACATTCAGGAGTACTTATATTAACTTCTATATTTAATGAACAAGTCCCTTTGTTTCCTGCTGCATCTTGAACATATCCATTTAAATTAAAAAGTCCTGATTTAAATATTCTAAAAACATCTGTATTTCTTGCGTTATCTGTTGTTCCTATTGTTTTTTTGACTATAGGATAATCATTTGATATTGGATTAGCAGATTTAAATACTACTTCTACTGCTTGATAATATACTCCATCGTTTGAAGGCTGTACACCTCCATTAACTTCTAACTCGCAAGATAATTCACCAGTAGCTACAGTTTTTGTCTTTTTTGAAAAAACGCGTGATGCTAAAAATATAAGCAATATTAATAAAATGCATGTGGAAATTCCTACTATTATAATTAATCTTTTCCTTTTTTGTTTTATTTCGTCATCAGTGTCATACATAATTATCACTCTTTTCTAACGTTTTCGTATTATATATTATATTTTATCTTAGCATTGAAACTATGTCAATTATTCAAAAGAAAAAGAGCATGCGCTCTTTAATATGTTGTCAATATCCACTTTCCATTTTTAAATCCAGTGGTTATAACATTTTTATTAAGTGTTATAACGATTCTTATTCCTGCTTTCATATTAACTACCTTTTCTGGTATTCCAGTTGGGCTTATTGCCCACATTTCGGTATCACTAGCTCTACTTCCTAATATGTAATATCCATTAGTAATATGTATTGGCCTATTTGCTAGTGAGAACTTGCACCCTTCCACTCCAAAACTATTGCACGATAAAACATCGGCGGATACTGCATAGTTTTTGTTAATATAATTTTTTGCCTTTGATTTAATATCTGTCAATGTTGTCATAGATGATTTTTGGTGATCTACACATTCTGGGCTTCCTGCTGATACCAATATGACTTGCTTATTTAAATAATCAAAATCTAAAACTCGCCATCCACCTATAACAGTTGTATCAGACTCGTTACAAATTTGTCCTGTGTTTCTTCCACTTCCAGCATCATATGCAACATAGTCTCCAAATTTTACTTGTGTATAAAGTAAGTCTCCTTCTTTCACAATTAATTCAGGAGTTTCACATTTTACTTTTACTCCATGAGAATTTTGAGCATATCCAATTATTTTATACTTTCCTTCATTTGTTATTACAAATTCATTTCTACCATTATAGTTTTCACTATCTCCCATTCCATATGCTGTTGCATTTTTTGTAGTCATTGTTATAGATATTTTCTTTTCTCCTTTACTATTAGTTGGCATTAACACTATATTTTCTTTATCTAATTTATATGCTGAAGAAATATGTAACGTACAACTTAGCTCTCCATTATTTTGCATTGCACTTCCCGGCTCTGCTTTTACAACATCTATGCTACACTTTCCTTCATTTCCTGCATTATCTTTTACATAGCCATACACAGTTGTTTTTCCTACTGTTGTTACCGAATATGAATCTTCTGTATAATTATTTGTTATGCCGATTCCTTTATTTGATATTCCTGATAAATTATCTTCTTCTTTTTCAAATCCAACCACAGGATTATCCATATATTTTCCACTAGAATCAGAGTTCCCTTTAATCACACTTAGTGTACATTTTGGTGGAATACTATCTTTTTTAACAGTTATATTACATGTTGCTTGTTCTCCATTTGTGTCGACAATATATCCAGTCAACTTTGTTTCACCATCTTCGGAAACAATAAATTCATTTGAATTACTATGAGTTGATATATTTACTTGTTCTCCAGATTTTTCAATGAAATATTTAACTACTCCTGCACTTGCATTATTTGCATTTACGTTATCGAATGATACCACTACATCAGAATTATACCATCCTTTTTCTTTTTCTACTCCTTTTGCAACTTTTAATGTACAGACAGGATGAGTTAATTCCACTTCAACATCTAATTTACATGTTGCAGCATTTCCTTTTGAATCTTCAACAAAACCATATACTATATATTCTCCTGGTTTTGTTATTCTAAAGCTTTCAGAATTAGCACTTGAGTCTTCAATACCTATTGTTTGTTTAGTAAGTGATACTTTGTTTTTATCATAACTAATTTCTTTAAATCCTATTTCTATTTCTTCTTCATATATTCCCTCATTATTTGGAATAGCATTATTTAAAACTTCGAGAGTACAAGAGATTTTTTTATCTTTTGATGATGCTTTATTCTCATTGCTTATCTTTACTAATAATATTAGTATTATTAATAAAATCAAGAATACAACTACACCAATTATCATATATAATAATCTTCTTTTTACTCTGGCATTGTCCTCATCACTATACATATTAATCACTCTTTTCCCTAGCATCCCTTTTATTATATTTTATCTTAGCAATAACACGATGTCAATTATTCAAAATAGAAAAAGAGCTTGCGCTCTTAATATCTTGTAATCTTATATGGATTACTGCTTGTTCCATTACCACCTGTAGTAACAACTTTTTCATTCAATGTTACAATTATCTTTATTCCTGCAGTCACATTTGTTACTGCCTCTGGATTTCCATCAGGATGTATTACATATACTTTGTTATTATCCGCTTTAGATGCAGCAAAGTAATTATCACTTTGAACAAGAAGTCGGTTATTTGGCAACAAATTATATGCACAACTAGCTAAGTCTGAACAAGTTAATGATCTTACAGAATCAGCATATGTTTTGTTAAAATGCTTATTTGCTTTTGAATTAATATCATTAATTGTAGCAGTGGCATCTGTTTTATGTGTTACTTTTTCAGGGCTTTCAGCTGAAAGTAATATAACATTTTTGCCATTTACTGCATATACTATCCATTTAGTATTTTTACCAGCTTCATATTCAACAAAATCGCCTTTATTTACTTTATTAAATAACCATTCTCCTTTTTTTACTACATAATATGTTTCTGGTTCTGTAATACATCTTTGGGTTGCATTTTTTGCATATCCTCTAAATCTATATGTACCTTCTTTATCTATTACATACTCTCTTTGTCCATTATATGTTTCTGTTTCCCCAATACCATATGCTGTTGCATTTTCTACACTCAAAGTAAATACTATCTTTGAATTTGGAGGTAGAAGAATTGTGTTTGAATCAAGTAAATATGCTTCATTTAGAGTTGAAAGATTACATCTAAGAGTACCTACTGGTGTTGGTGGAGTTGGTGGTGTTGGTGGTGTTGGTGGTGTTGGTTGTCCTCCTTGTGATGCTTTAGTTACTGATATGCTACAAGTTCCTTCATTACCAGCTTCATCTTTGACATATCCATTTACTGTTATAGTACCCTCTGTACTTACAGTAAATGAATCATTTGTATAATTTTTGCTTGTCCCAATTCCTTTTTCTTTAATTCCAGAAATTTCATCTTTAGCATCTACAAATCCTATTTTTGGATTATCTGTATATTGTCCATTTGAATCTGTTGTTCCTTCTATAACTTTTAGTGTGCATGATGGTTTTGTATTATCTTTTTTTATTACAATATTACAACTTCCTTGTGTGCCTGCTGAATCAACAATATATCCAGTTAAACTTGTTTCTTTATTATCACTTACTACAAATTTATCTGAATCAGCATGTGCATTTATGTCAATTGCAGTACTTGATTTTTCTATAAAATGTTTTACCACTGTAGTATTAGGATTATTTGTATTACTATCTTTAAATGATACTACTACATCTGATTTATACCATCCGTTTTCTCCAGCTACTCCTTCAGTAACATCTAATTCACAAGTTGGATAATTTAACTCTACTATTAAATCTAAGTCACATGTAGCTTCATTTCCATTAGAATCTTGAAGATAGCCATGCATTTTGTAATTTCCTGACTTTGTAATTTTAAATGTTTCTGTATTTCTAGGCGAATCAGCGGTTCCTATGGTCTGCTTAATTAGTGAAGAGTTTTTATTATCATAATTGATTTCTGCAAATCCGATCTCCAATTCTTCCCTATAGATACCATTTTCATCTGGTTTAGAATCATTCATTACTGTTATTTTACAAGACAAATCATTACTTTTTCCTGAAGATCCTTTGTTCCACATTCTTATTAATAAAAACAAAATAATTAATACAATTAAGAATACGACAATTCCTATTATTATATATAGTCTTCTTCTTTTTCTGCTTATTTCTTCACTATCATCATACATTTGTAATCACTCCTATTATTACTTATAAATCTATTTTAGCTTACTAATTTTATGATGTCAATTATTACAACGAATTATTTATTTACTTTTTCTATTACCATATATCAAAATTAATCTTAAAATCTGAATCAATGTAGTTGCAACACTTGCAACATAAGTAAGTGCCGCTGCTGTAAGAACTATTTTGCCATCGGATAGTTCAGAATTACTAAACATTTCTGATTTTTTTAATTCATTAATTCCTCTTTTAGAAGCATTAAATTCTACTGGTAAAGTTACAACTTGAAAAAATAAAATAATTACTTCTGCTATAACTCCAAGCCATATTAATCCAATCGCGCTTAATATGCTTCCTAAAATAATTGCTAAATATCCTGCAGTTGAACAAAAATTTACAATTGGAACTAAACTACTTCTAATTCTTAAAAATGTGTAACCATCTTTATCTTGTATAGCATGTCCACATTCATGACATGCAACTGATACTGCTGCTATTGAACTCTTATTATAATTATCGCTAGAAAGACGAATTACTTTATTTTTAGGGTCATAATGATCTGATAGATATCCATTTGTTTCCACAACTTTTATATGTCCTAATCCATTTGTATCTAAAATCTTTCTTGCGGCATCCTTACCTAAAATTCTATTATTATTCATTATTTTTGAATATTTACTATAGCTGCTACTTATAAATGCTTGTGCTCCTAATGTTATTAATAAAGATATTATTGTAAGACCATAAACTATAAATATTTCCATAAAATCCTCTTTTCTTATATATATTATAATACGTAAATTAATTTTATTTAATTTTTTTCTCAATTAAAATTTTTAAAATAATGATATACTACTAATGAAAGGATAGTGATTTATATAAAAAAAATTCTCAAATATTTTTTATTATTTATATTATTATTTAGTAATACATTAGTTAGTGCTAGTGAAAAGCAAAAACTTAAGGTTTTAGTAATTGAGATAAATCCTATTCTTTATAGTGTAAAAAATAATGAATTATATAAAAATAATGATGGGCATCCTTTTGTTAGTGAATATTTCAATCAGAACAATGAAGCCTCTATTAATGAAATAGTTGAAGATTTAGAAGAAATGTCCCATAATTATCTAGATGTAGAAATAGTGAAAAAAGAGTATTTAAATGAATTTCCTACATATAAGCATGATATTGAACTTATCGATGGAAATAAATCTAAAAGATATGACGAAAATACATATATAGCAATTTCAAGATCTAGAGCATCTAAAGATGTAGGTAGTTGGATTGATATGATATATTATCCTAATAATAAGCCAACAGATTATACATTTGACTATGATTATATTATTGAAAAATTTGATTTAATTAATAGAAAAAATAATGGAGAATTTGATCAGGTATGGTTAAATACTATAGATCCTGCAAGTACATATGAAACAATAATGGTTGGATATAAACCTTATTGGGTAAATGGTGCTCCTCTTACATATAATTGTGATAATTTTATTATTTTAAATATTTCTATCTCGCGAAGAGACGCAAACTTGCATGCTTTAAGCCATTCCTTTGAAAGTATATTGAATATTGTTTTTAATAGAGAAAATACTAACTATTCTAAAAATTACTATAACTTAACTGACGAAGAATATAATAAACTTTCATTATTCGAGAAATTTACTTTATCTAGCTATCAGGGTGCTGGAAATTATTCTGGAGTAGGAAATGTTCATTTCCCATTTAATGCAACAAAAGATTATGATTATAATAATGATTCAAATGTTATGTCTAATTGGGAAGCATGGATTGATTATCCAGATTTATCTAGCAAGCCAAAATTGAGTAATTCTTCTAGTTGGTTAAATTTCCCTGTAAATAAAAATTTAGGAGATAACGAGAATAAAGATCCTAATAGGTTGTATATAAGATTTTGGTTGTATTTATTTCCACATGTGGGTGGTTATACTGATGAAGGATTTTATAATAATTGGTGGAAATATATATATAGTATGGATTACGTTGAATCAATTACTTCAAATATTGATAATAAAGTTGACTTGAGAATAAATAATGACTTTGAAGTTAATTATTTATTAAATTATTATTCTGGAAGAACAGAGTTAGTAAAAACAATTGGAAATACCGATAATGTTCATCTAAGTGGAAATAGTATTAAAATAGAAGATAATAAAATTGTTGGAGTTAATTATGGTACAAGTATTGTTACTATATTTCATGATGGAAGTTATATTTCTTATACCATTAATGTTGTTCCAAATACTATATCTAGTAAAACTTTATTTATTGTGATAATAATTTCATTATTTATCATTTTGGGAATATTTGTAATTTTTATAGTTAACTATAAAATAAAAGAAAAGAAGGCAATGTCATAATTGTCTTCTTATTTTTTATATAAATCTTTAATAGGTTTCAAATTATCCGATAAGTCTAAAAACTTTTCTATATATTTATTGTTATTCCAATATACCTTTTTCGCATAAGCCTCTATGTTATGGTTACTTGCATCACTAGTTATAATTCGATAATTATCATCAACTATTTCTAGTGCTGAACAATTTGAGAATAATAAACCAATCTTATCTGTTCCTTTTAATAGATCTTTAATTGATTCTTCTCTACCTTTCTCATCACAATGCGGTACAAAAACACCTTTAGCAAAACCTAAACAATCTACTAAAATAAAAGGTTGATTTGGTCCATATTTAATTTTTAAAGAATCTGATGAGCAAGATTCAAACCAACAATTTCCACCAGCTGATACACCACACATAACTTTTCCTGATTTCCATGCTTTTTCTAGCTTTTTATCAAAGCCACTACTTTTCCACATTTCAATCATATCAAGGGTATTTCCTCCACCTTCATAGATTATATCTGCCCATTCTATTAATTTATCTACTTTTTCTTCATTATCTAATTCATCGCTTCTAATTGTTTTGTATGCACATCCATATCTTTTATTATATATATCTCTCATACATTTGAAGTATTGTTTTTGATGATCAATTGGTTGAGCATGTCCTAAGAATAAAAAGTTTGGATGTTCTTTTCCAGTTAACTTAATTATTTCTTCATCTATTGGTCCAGTTTCATATTTAGCATATGTTCCATCTTTTAATTTTCTTCCATTTTCTCCGCCACCAATAGCAACAATTTTTTTAGTCATATTGTTCTCCAATTTATGATGATTTTTTAGTTTTTTTCTTTTCCTTAGAGGAAGCTTTGACTTCTTCTTTTTTTTCTTCTTCTATTCTTTTTTTTGCATCTTCAATTGTTTCACCCATTTGGAAATAATAATATGCTGCACATACTTCTTCTGGATCACCAATCATTTTTATATTTCCATGTTCTAGCCATACTACTTTTGTGCATAATTCTTTGATACTATCTAATGAATGAGATACGTATAAAACCGTTGTTCCACCTTTTATCATACTCATCATTTTTGCTCTACTTTTTTCTTGAAACTTTATATCTCCTACTGATAGAATTTCATCTACAATTAATACTTCAGGATCTACAATAGTAGCAATTGAAAAGGCAAGTTTTGCAGTCATTCCAGAAGAATAATTCTTTATTGGTGCATCTAAGAAGTCTTTTAACTCTGAAAACTCTACTATCTCATCAAACTTTTGATCAATAAGCTCCTTTGAATATCCTAGTATTGCTCCATTTAGATATATATTTTCTCTAGCAGTCAATTCTGAATCAAATCCCGCACCTAATTCAATCATTGGTGCAACTGTACCATTTACTGTTATTTTTCCTTTGGTTGGTTTCATTACTCCGCTAACTATTTTTAATAATGTTGATTTTCCTGCACCATTACTTCCAATTAAACCAACTACTTCTCCTTTTTTTATTTCAAAAGAAATATTCTCTAATGCCATGAAATAACTTTTTTTATGTTTATGTTTTTTTCTTTTTCTTGGGTCTAAAAGGTCTACAAATAACTGCTTGAATGATAAGCCTTTTTCTATCCCCATATTAAATTTCATAGAAACATTCTCTATTTTTATCATAACATCACCTCTTATGCATAGTATACAAAGTTGTCTTGGTGTCTTCTAAATACTATTGCACCAACAAATAATGTAACAACTCCATATAATACTACTAATAATAATTGTATTGCAGATGGACATTTACCATATAGAATTATATCCCTAGCACTATTTATATAACAATATAAAGGATTTAGTTTAAAAATTGTTTGTAAAGAATCTGGAATAATTGCGATGTCATAAAACACTGGAGTAGCATAGTTCCATATAGTCAATATGATTCCATAAATATAGAACATATCTCTAAAAAATACTGATATTGTTGAGAGAATGAAACTTATACCAGTTGTAAATAAAAAACCGAAGAAAAAAATAATTGGTAAAAGCAAATAATAAAATGATATATCTTTAATTGTTCCGGTAAAAATAATTACTGCAAATAACGGAATTAAAGTTAATAAAAAGTTGATTCCACAAAACAAACATTTAGATAATGGAAAAATATATTTAGGTATATATACTTTATTAAGTAAACTAAAGTTTGCAACTATAGATGACATACCAGTATTAGTTGCTTCACTAAAGTAATTGAAAATAATAAATCCAATCTCAAAATAAACAAAGTAATTAACACCTGTTACACTAATTCTAAACATCTTAGAAAACACTACTGCCATAACAAGCATCATTAATATAGGGTGTAGTAAGCTCCAAAGAACTCCTAAAGTACTTCTTTTATATTTAACTTTAAAATCTCTGGATATTAATTCATGCATTAAAAATTGATATCTTTTGAAATTGTGAGCAATATTTTTTATCATAAAATCCTCCGCAAATAAATCTATTTAACATTATATCACATTTTTAGTTATTTTTTTATTAATATTTTTTGAACAAGTAATATAATATCTTCTTTTTACTTTTTTTCAATAGAAATTTATAAAATTAGATTTATATTTCATTGTTTTATCAAATTTATTATAATATTTATATAACAGGAGGCTATTATGAATAATATTGAAAATCTAATTAGTAATGAAACATTACAAAAAAGAATTAATCAATTGGCTGATGAAATAAATAACGATTATAAAGGAAAAGATTTAATTGTAGTGTGTGTATTAAAAGGAGCTTTTTACTTTTTTTCCGATTTAACAAGAAAATTAACTTCAAATATTCAACTTGAATTTATGCGTGTTTCAAGTTATGAAGGAGAAAACACTACTGGAAAGATTAAAGTAAAGCTTGATCTTGATTGTTCAATAGAGGGGAAAGACGTTTTAATAGTTGATGATATAATTGATTCAGGTTTTACGACATCATTTCTAATGAAACATTTAGCTAGTAAAAATCCAAAAACTATTAAGTTATGTGTATTACTAGATAAATTAGAAAAAAGGAAAAATGATATGAAAGCAGATTATGTTGGATTCACAATTTCTAATCATTTTGTTATTGGATATGGATTAGATTTAGATGAAAAATATCGTAATATTCCTGAAATAAGTTGTATTATAAAAGATAAAAATGAAGAAGAAAAAGTAAAGAAAGATAAAGATATAATTATAAAACAATTAAAAAATCATTAACTGAAAATTAATGATTTTTTATATATGTAAATGTTTTAAGAATAATTAATACTATTAGATTAATTATTACTATTGTTGCTCCTGTAGGAGTAGAATTTAAATACGAAGCAATTAATCCAACAACGAAACATAAAATAGAAATAATAACACTCGAAATTATAACACTTTTAAATTTCTTAAATATTTCCATTGAACTTAATGTTGGAAATATTATAAGGCTTGATATTAATAATGCTCCCATTAGTCTCATTCCTAAAACAATTACTACTGAGCAAAGGCAAGAAAAAATTGCATTATATAAATTAGTATTTATTCCTATTGATTTTGCAAATTTTTCATCAAATGTTATTGCAAATATTTTGTTATATGTTAAGACGTATAGTAAAACAATTATTATAGAAAGAATAATACTTAATATTAAGTCAGTTTGATTAATTGAAAGTACACTCCCAAATAAATAATTATTTATATCTATATTCACTCCAGACATTGAAATTGCAAATGTTCCAATAGCAAGAGAAGATGCAGAAATAAGAGCAATCATTGCATCTCCATGAATTTTACTATTTTCATTTAATCTTAATATTAAGAATGATACAATAACAACTATTGGTATTGAAAATTCTAATGGAGCAAGTCCAAGAATTGTAGCAATGGAAAAGGCTCCAAATCCAACGTGTGATAAGCCATCTCCTATCATAGAGTTTTTCCTTAATACAAGAGATACTCCAAGTAATGAAGAACACAATGAAATAAGTATTCCTACTATAAAAGCTCTTAACATAAATGAATAAGAAAACATTTCTATTATTTCGTTAATCATTATGTATCCTCCTTATAAAGTCTTCAACATCTCCAAAATATATTTCATCTTCTCTTAACGAAAGAATCTTATTACCAATTAAGTTATTATGATCTAAATCATGGGTAATCATAATTATAGTAATTCCATAATTTTTATTTAACTCAGTTATTGTTTTATATAATTCTTTTTTAGATTTACTATCAAGATTATTTGATGGCTCATCTAATATTAGCATTTTACTTGTTGCACATAAACTTCTTGCAAGTAATACTTTTTGTCTTTGTCCTCCTGATAAATCACAAAAATTTCTATTTTTTAATTTTTCTATGCCTAACAATTTTAATGCTTGATTTGCTTTTTCTTTTTCATTACTTTTATAGAATGGTCTAAGTCCAGAACCATTTAATGTACCAGATAATACTATTTCCATAACAGAAGCTGGAAAATTTGAATCCACTTTTGTTTCTTGTGGCATGTAACCAATAAAATTTTGTTTTAATCCATTATAAATAACTTTGCCTTTTATTGGTTTGATAAGTCCTAAAATCCCCTTAACAAGTGTTGATTTTCCACTTCCATTTGGTCCAACAATACAAATAAAATCATTTTCTTCGATATTCATATTTATGTTTTTTAAGATAATATGCTTATCATACCCAAGAGTTAGGTTTTTAATTTCTATTAAACTCATTAGTTTAGGGCCTCCCTTAATACATCTATATTTTTCTTCATTAAATCAGTATAAGTTATCCCATCATCAAAATCTTTTTGGCTTATATTATGTACTGAATGAAATTCTAATACTTTTGCTCCAGTCTCACTAGATATTGTTTCTGCAATTTTTTTGTTTGACAATTCAATATGAAATATTACTGGTATATTATCATCTTTAACTTTCTTTATTAAGAAAGCGATTGTTTTTGCACTTGCTTCTGTTTGTTCTGAGCATCCAGGGAAAGCAGCAAAGTATTTTAAACCATATTGTTTAACAAAGTATCTTAGTGGAAATCTATCTCCAAAAACTATTTCTTTTCTTTTCGAATTTGAGACAATATCTTGAATATTTTTATCGATTGTTTCTATTTCTTCGATATATTTGTTAGAATTACTTTCTATTTTTGATATTTCATCATTGTCTATATTTTTTATTTCTTGTGTTAATTTTTTTATTATTGTAATTGCGTTTTTAGGGCTTGTCCAAATATGTTCATCATATTCTTCATGCTCATGTTCAGCTGATTCCATTCCTTCAACAATCTCTTCTTCTAATACTTCAACATAATCCATTAATTTTATTACTTTAGTTTTACTTGTATCAATATCTTTTAAAACATCATCAATCCATGCATCTGATTCTCCTCCGACATAAATGAAAATATCACTTTTTTGAATATTAATTATATCTTTAGGAGTTGGTTCAAAATGATGTATTTCACTTCCAGGCTTTAATAACATTTCTACGTTTATGTCTGTATCTTTTGCTATAGCTCTTGCAAAGTCATATCCTGGGAAATTAGTAGCTATAATGTTATATTTTGCATTTTTTTCTTCTTTTCCACATCCAGAAAATAGTAATACACATAAAAGTATTACAAGTATTCTTATTTTATTATTTTTCATATTTTTTTCCACATTTATTACATATTCCATTTATTATTATATTTTTTTTATTCAAATTAAATTTATGATTTTTATTTATGTGGTTTGATAGCTCATTAATGCAATTACAATCTACATGTTCCATATATCCACATATATCACATTTTAAAAAGAAATGATTTTCACTAGAACAAGATTCTAAATACTGGTAATACGTAATATTATCCTTTCCTATATTTTTATTAACTTGTCCTTCTTTTACTAATTTATCTATAAAACGATAAATAGTTGTTAATCCAATTTCTTTATTTAAGGAAATATAAACATCTTTAATAGTAAATTCATTATTATATGTTTTAATCATTTCTAATATTTGTTCTTTTTGTTTTGTTTTATATTGTGAACTTCTATTCATTACTTCCTCCAATTTGAAAATGATTTTCATATTACAATTATATATTATTTTTTTATAATTGCAATAAAAAACTGATTATTTAATCAGTTTTTATTTTATCAGCTGTTTATTTTAATCAAAAGTCACTGTAAAAAGCTTTTATTATTATCTATCACTGTAAACTTATAAAAAGTGTTTTATTCTTTACATTTTTATAACTTATATCACGTCTTTACTATCTAAATTGACTTAAGTTTTCTTTCACTTCTCTATTATTTACTTTTTCTCATTATATTTTTTATTAGAGTAAATAAGTAATCTAGAAGCAAAATAAGTTATTAAATACAAAACTATCATTATGATGATAGCAGCAACAATACCATTTGCAAAGAAGCCATACCAATCATTCTTTGGTATAATCTTGCCATTTTCCATATTTATTACAGCATTGGTTATATAAAAAACTGAATATAGTATTAGTGGAATTAGAGCATACAAAGCATCTTTGATAGTTAAATTTTCTGATTTTGCATTTAGGATAAAGTTTATTATACTTAATATTGGTACAATTAAATGGAAAAAGAAATTACTATTATAAAAGAAAGATAAATATCCACTATTAGAACATGGGGCTAAATATAATACTACTGTTAAAAACGTTAGTGTGACCGATGTCGTTGATATTAAATTTAGTCTATCAATCCATTTCTTTTTTTCTTTTTTAAATTCAGTTATTACAATTAATAATGAAGTAATTCCCATAAGAATATTGGATTCTACAGTGAAAAACTTTAATAGATATATTCCATTTGTTTCCAATGCGATATCTACTTTAGTAAATTGTATTCCTAAAAACATTAAAAGAGTTGCTAATAACACTAATATAAAAATTATTAAATTTAATATGATGATTTGGTTATTTTTTTTATTCATTTCATTTACTCCTACTACTTAAGCCTTTATATAATATTTAAGAAATTATAATACTTTCCGATAAAAATTAATAGTAATAAAGATATATTTATTATTAATAGTAAAATTAAATGGCTTTTCTTTTCTTGAACAATATTTGCAAAGAACTCTCTAATTAAAGCATTGGAATAAAAATACCACTTTGTTTTGCTTCCTATTCCTTCACAATTAATTCCTTGATTATTTGCTATTACTCCACTTCTAAATACATGATAATTTGTTGTAGAAAAAATTATTTTTCCATCTTTATTTATTTCATCAATTTTACTTTTTGAAAATTTCATATTTTCATTTGTATTTTTTGATTTGTTTTCTATAATTATTTGTTTTTCTTTTATTCCTTTTGATAATAAATACTTTTTAATTGCTTCTGCTTCTGCAATTACTTCATCTTTTCCTTTTCCTCCAGATGCAACATATACAATTTTCTTTTTTGATATTTCATACTGTTTATTTGCAAAAGCAATTGCTCTATCTACTCTACCTTTTAACAATGGTGTTAAAGTTCCATCACTTTTTATTTTGGATCCTAGTATTATGATAAAGTCTTTATCATAACTTGGAATATGTTTTCCTGCTCTTATATTACAATATAAAGTAGCAATTAATAAAGTATAAAAATAAGATAGTGTTGCATTAATACAAATATCTAAAGCATATTTTATAAATTGTTTATCTGTTCCAACCAGTAAATTTGAAATTAAAGTATATATTAACTGACTTCCAAATAATCCGATTAATGCTAAAATTCCAATTATAAACCCTAGTAATCTTTTAGTACTAAAACCTTCTTTTTTTATTAAAACAATATTTGTAATAATACTATAAAGAGAAATAATTACAATACATGGAAGAGTTAACATGATGAAATATGAAAATGATTTTAAAGTATTGTTATATATATCTATAATATTTACGGCATTCCAACTTTGTATTAACAAATTTATATGTCTTAAAATATTAACATTAATAAATATTAATAATCCTAAATTCATAATAATTCCATAAGAATATTTTTTCATTTCATATTGTTTTTTTATATACATTGTACATCCAATTGATATTCTTATTAGATATAAAATAATGATAATTTGAATTGATTTACTTAGTATTACGTTGTTAGATAAATTCGTTTTTCTTAAAATTAACATTGATATTAGTAAAAAAATTATAGTAATTATAAAATAAACTTTTTCTCTTTTTTTCAAAATATCACTCTCCGACTTTATTATATAACATTATTTTGTTTTTTAAAAAAAATCTCATTATATTTTATAAATGAGATTTTTATTTTATTTCTTTAAAACGATATGTTGTGGAAGTCCATCTTTATATATTTGTTTTACTTCTCCTTGTATTAATGGCCTTATATATTCTATTAAATCATCTTTTACATAATTATTTTCTACATCAATCCAGTCAAGAGGGACTTTCTTTTCAACATTTGCGATTTTATGCATATCATCAAATACTTTATATTCAACTTTATATGGATTAGTTGATACTCTTTCCATATAAACCATTTTTCCAGATTCACCATTGTATGCTAATTCAGCACCTTTTCTTCCACAATTATAGGCTTCTTCTAAGTCTGTCTTAGATGCTAAATGAGCTGCTGCTCTTTGAAGAGTTGCTAAAGTTATTGGTCTAGTTTTTATAAATAATCTATCTCTTAAAAGTTTACTTAAGAATTCAGCACATCCAACTAATTCTTTATGTCCAAAAGAATCTACCATTAAATTTGAATCTATAAGTTCACATAGATATTTACCTTCTTCATTTCTAATTCCTTCTGAAACAGCAATTACAACAGATGATTTTTTCTTTAACAATTCACTTGTTTCTTCTATAAATGAATCTAAGTTAAATGGTACTTCTGGTAAATATATGGCATCTACTCCTTCGCATGTATCATCTTTTGCAAGAGCACTTGCAGCTGTTAACCATCCTGCATGTCTTCCCATAATTTCTACTATTGCTACTGTTTGTTTTGTATCACCATAACAACTATTATCTAAAATTATTTCTTTTAATGTAGTTGCGATGTACTTACATGCACTTCCAAATCCAGGACAATGATCAGTTATTGGTAAATCATTATCTATTGTTTTAGGTACTCCAATAAAATTTTGTTTCTTATTATTTGCCTTTGCATAATCTGATAAAGATTCAACTGTATCCATTGAATCATTTCCACCTATATATATAAATGAATCAATTGAATGCTTATCTAGTATCTCGAATACTTTTTTATAGGTATCTTCATTTTTTTCAATACTTCCTAATTTAAAACGACATGTTCCTAAAAAACTAGAAGGAGTTCTCTTTAATAATTCTAAATTATTCTTATCTTGAAAGTAATCGTCAAGATCAACTATATGATCATGTAATAGTCCTTCTATTCCATTAACCATACCATATACTTTATCATATCCTCTTTTTTTTGCTTCGTAATATACTCCTGCAAGACTTCCATTGATTACAGAAGTTGGACCTCCTGATTGTCCTACTATTAATTTTTTCATTTTCATCACCACTTAACATTATTATATATGATTTATTTATAAAAGTATATTTTAAATCACTTTAAATAATGAATTTTTATCTATTACTATTTATTAGTTCAATAATATTATCATTAAATATTCTTTTCTTTTCTATATTTGTTAATGGAAGTAAATCTATTGCTTCTTCTATTTCTTTAGTAGCACCATTAGGCATTATTCCAAAAGGGGCATCTGTTCCATATAGTACATTATTTATTCCAAAATAACTAATTGCTAACTCTAATGCTTTTGAATTACCTAATATAGCAGTATCAACAAAAAACTTTTTAAATTCATTTTTCTTTTCCTTCAAAATATTGTCTATTCTTCCTGCAAAAAATGGTATCATTGCTCCTGCATGATGCACTATTATTTTAATATTAGGACAGTCTTTAAATATGTTTGTTTCCACTAATTGAAGCATTGCTTGAGATAATTCATATTCCCAACTGAATATTATATTATTATCTGGTTTTCTTTCATCAAATACAGGATGTAACAATACTAATAGGTTTAACTCTTCACATTTTTTTAATATTGGCCTAAATAGAGGGTCTGCAATTGATTTACCTAAATGCCTTGTAAAAACTTGAATACCTATTAATTCTTTAGATGTGTTTATTTCATCTAATATTTTTAATGCCTCTTCAATATTATTAAATGGGAGCATTCCTATTCCATATATAAACATATCATTATTATTATTTATACATTCAATAAGCTCTTTATTTGCTTCTCTTACTAATTGTGCTGATAAAGATGGATTACAATAATCTTCTGCATTTATATTTGCATAGCTTATTATTTGCTTAGTTTCTTTATTCCAATAATTTCTTCTTATAGTCATATCTTTTAGTGAATCTATATTCGTAAAAGAATATGATTTTGGAATAGTAGGATCTATACTTAGCATTCTATTATAATATTTTGGTAAAAGTACATGAGCAAATACATCTATTTTTTCCATTATTTAACCTCTGTATATTTTTCTACTTTCATACTTAATTTATATTTTTCCCTTAGTTTTGCTATTTCTTCCATCATTGGAGATTTGTGATGAAAATCAAGTGATTTTTCATCTTTCCATCTATCAATTAGCATTACAGTTTCAAAGTCATCCATTGGGAAAAAGTATTCATATTTTAGATTTCCTTCTTCAGCTCTTACTCTATCAACAATTCCACTAGAAACCATTTCTTCAGCAAACTTTCTTGCGTTACTATTTTCACCTTTATAATAAATATTAATTGTTAAGCTCATAATTATAATCTTCTTCCATTTTCAATTAAAGCATTTGGATATGTTTCTTGTAAATCTTTTGTTGCTGGTGGAAGAGATGAACCGCCTGAAGTGCAGAATGTGATTATTTTTTTATTAGATAAATCTATTTTATCCATAAATGTTTTTACTATATTTGGAGCTATTCCCCACCATATTGGAAATCCAATATAAATTGTGTCATAAGAATCTAAATCAATTGTAATATCTTCCATTTCTGGTCTAAAACTTTTGTTTTTAATTTCTATTGATGATCTACTATTTGAGTTTGTCCAATCTAAATCTTCCTTTGTATATAATTGTTTTGGAACTATTTCATATAAATCCCCATTTACTTCATTTGCTAATTCTTGTGCCTTTCTTTTTGTTACTCCACTTGCTGAATAATAACTTACTAATATTTTACTCATTATTTTCCTCCTAATAATTTATATTATTTACCCAACTTTTAATTTCATTTTCTGATGATCCTAATCTTTTTCCATCTATCCAATTAACATTTGAGTTGTATTTTTTTAATGTTTTCATACTTTGGATAATTCCAGTTCCACCTGATGTACAAAAAGGTATTATTGTTTTACCATCTAATCTATAAGTATCCATAAATGTTAATATGATGTGTGGTACATCTCCCCACCAAATTGGATAACCTAAATAAATAACATTAAAATCATCTACATTAATTGTATTTTCAATTTCTGGTCTTGATTTTTGATCGTTACATTCTATTGAGGTTCTACTCTTTGAATCATTCCAATTTAAGTCAGCGCTTGTATATTTTTCTTTAGGAATTATTTCAATTAATTCTCCACCAGTTTCACTTGATATAGTTTCTGCAACTTTTTTTGTTGTTCCAGTTGCTGAAAAATAAACTACTGCTATTTTGTTATCATTGCTTAAATTGTTATTCTTACTATTACTATTTGATTTTTCATCATTATTAGATTTTGAACTTATTGTCCAAATTCCAAATCCTAAAATTGTCATAACTACTACTGCTATAATTAAAGCTATTATTTTCTTATTCATTATTTTCCTTCTTTCTTTTAAACTTTATACAACTTATTAAATATATTATTAAACCTATAAATATACTAGATGATAATACATTGAGATAAAAAATTATAGGAGATTCACTAAAGTCATAATATTTAAATGCATTTAATAGAAACATATCACTTATGAAGTTTAACTTTATAAAACTATAAATTCCATAAATAAAAATTAATATAAGTATTAAATAATAAACATATTCAAAAGTATTATTTTTCATTTTTTTATTTAACTTATTAATTAATATATTTATGTGTAATCCAATATGAATTGACATAAATATAAATCCCCAACTAGTACTTAACATGTGTAGTTTTCTTCCCCATATTTTTGATTCTATGTTTAAGAATGAAAAAACTTCACTTGATATATTAATAGCACTAATTATCATACAAATCATTGATATTAATAAAAGTAAGTCAATAATCAATATTATCGTTCTTTTAATTGTATATTTTCCTTTAAAAATTGTTTTATAAAAACGATAATTTAAAATGTTATGAATAATAAATAAAACAAATAATAAAGTCCCAAGTATTTCATGAATTAAATTTTCTGTTATGTGATGCCCCATTAGAATTATGAACAAAATATACATTAATATATCAATTATTATTTTTTTCTTTTTCATATGTTTTTACCAAGATTATATGCTTCTTCATAATATTTATTAGGCATCATAGAAATACTTCCACATCCTTTACCATATATTCTTCCAGAATCAATAAAGTGCATATAATCAAACAATATATCAAAATATTTATCTATTGCTCCATAAGTCCAATCATCATTATTCCAAGATGTCATAATAACTCCTGCTTTTAAGTTTTTATTCGTTATTTTCATGGTTTTAGCATAGAACCTATCTATCATCATTTTAAGTTGTGCACTAACATTGTAATAGTAAACCGGAGAAGCAAAAATTACAGTATCAGATTCTATGATTTTATTTAGTATTTCATTACCTTTATCCTTTTGAATACAATCGCCATTCATTCCACATGCATCACAACCCATACATGGATGAATAGAGATATGCGCTAAATCAATTATTTCAACTTCTTTCCCTGATTCTTCAGCTCCTCTTTTAAATTCATTTACTAGAGTATTTGAAGTTCCATTGACATGTGGGCTTCCTGCTAACACAGTTATTTTCATTTTTTACCTCCTAATATATTTATTAATCCCATTTTTATTAATTCTTCAATATTATAATAATTATATTTAAATTTTAATTCATCAAGTGCTTGCTTTTGTTTTGGTGTAACTGCTGAATAAGGATAAATTCCAATCATAAATGGAAAGAAAGTAAATACTATTGTTGTAGCTTCTTCAAAATCTTTGTTTAAGAATTTAACTAAACAATTTCTAAATAAATTAACAGAATTGGTATATGCAATCTTATACTTTTTTACCATTTCATATGAACTATTTTCTTCCATTTCATACATATTCATTGATATTAATTTCAATAGTACTTTTCTTTTTGATAAAGAAGATGTTATTCTTTCTATTAATTCATCTTTCGATAATTTGACTTCATTATATATATTAGATAAATCTTTATTCCATTTGTTGTATTCTCTTTCTACCAATGCCAAAAATATTTCTTCTTTTTTTTCAAAATAATTATAAATTGACGTCCTAGAACAACTTATATTGTCTCCTATCAATTTAATACTTACTTTTTTAAATCCTACTTCTTTATAAAGTTTTTCACAGGCATCAATTATTTCTTCTCTTCTAGTATCTATTAAATTCTTTTCCATATTTAGCTCCATTTATTGACACAGTGTCAATCTATGTTCATTATTTCACTATTCTGACAGAGTGTCAATATCTAATTATAGATTTTTTATGCATTTAAAAAGCAAGATTATTTTCTTGCTTAATATTTAATCACTTATATCAACATCTAATGTAATATTTAGACTATAACCTTTAAATTTGTTTTCTATTTCGTCATATATTTTTTGATATATTTCTTTTTTATTTTTAATTTTAAAATCAATTATTATATCGAAACTTATATATTTTTCTTTTTTATCGATATAAAATCCATGCATTTGTAATATTCCATCATGTGAAAAAACTATTTTTGTTATGTCTTTTTTTGCATCAATTACTTCTTTATCTTTTGTATTTATTGAATACACTCCAATTGTATGTAATATTACTCCATATTTTTCTTGTACTCTTTTAGTTATATTTCTTGATATTTTGTCTATTTCAGATACATTTAGTGTATCAGCAACTTCTATGTGTACTGACCCTAAATACTTATCTGGTCCATAGTCATTAAGAATTAAGTCATATGCTCCTTGTACATTTTTTTCTTTTGCTATCTCTTTTTTTATTGATCGTGCAAGATTACTTTCAATTCTTACTCCTAGCATATTATCTACTGATTCTCTAATTAATTCTATTCCAGCTTTAACAATGAATAATGATAATAAAACACCTATATATGCTTCAATATTTACTTCAAATACCATGTATATTACAGCTGAAGCTAAAACAGATATGGAAAGTACTCCATCATTAAATGCATCTGTACCACTAGCTACAAGTGAGTCAGAGTTTACTTCTTTACCTTTTTTCTTAACATAAATACCTAAAATAAATTTTACAAATATACCTGCAATTAAAATGATTAATGTAATAACACTATAATCTACACTTACTGGATTAAAGATTTTCTTAATTGATTCTATTAATGCAGTAATTCCTGCATATAGTACAATTGCAGATACAATTAATGAAGTCATATATTCTATTCTTCCATGACCATATGGATGCTTTTTATCAGGTTCTCTTTCTGCTAACTTTGTTCCAATTATTGTTATTATACTTGATATTGCATCACTTAAATTGTTAACAGCATCAGATATAATTGCAATAGAATTTGCAATTAAACCTACTGAAGCTTTAAATATTGCTAATACTATATTAGAAATAATACTTATTATACTTGTCTTAATAACTGTCTTTTCTCTTTTACTTTTCATTTTATACCTCTTCTACATCATTCTAACACACATAAATAAAAAACTCATTTTTTTAATTTTAAATGAGCTTAATTATTTCTTTTACTTTTCTTTCTACTTCTTTTAATTCATTATCACTTGGTTTATTTTTATAATAAATATAATCTTCAACTACTTCGATTCCTTTGTCTCTTAATATTTTTTTCATTAATGTAATGGAATGCTTTGAAATCCATGAAGTAGAAAATACAACTGCTTTCTTAATTTGCTTTGGATCTAGTTCCTTAATATATATTTTTAATTTATTATCAAGTCCATATGCATATAGTGCTCCTCCAATAAATAAGATATCTGTTTCTTCTTTTATAATAGAGTCTTCACTATCAATTGATATTGCTTTTGTATTCAAACTTTTTGCTATTTCTTCTGCTAAAGTTTTAGTATTACCACTTCTTGAATAGTATCTAACTTGTATTTTCAATTTATCTCTTTTTTGATACTTCATTAATATATTTTATTGCCGAAGTTGCAGCAATAGCACCATCACTTGTTGCAGTAACTAATTGTCTTACTTCTTTAACTCTATTATCTCCTGCAACGTATATTCCTTCTACATTTGTATGGCAGTTCTCATTAGCAATAATATATCCAGCTTCATCAATATTTATTAATTTAGCAAAGTTTTGATTTTCAGGAATTCTACCTACTGCGACAAATAGACCATCCACTTCTATATTTTTAATACTTCCATCTTTATTTGTTACTTCAATACTTTCTAATTTATCATTAGCATTTAGTTTAGTAATATTGCTATTATAAATGAATTTAACATTATCTTTTTCTTTCAATAAATTTATTGTAGACTCTTGTCCTCTAAATTCATCTCTTCTATGAATAAGATATACACATGCTGCTATATTAGAAAGATAAAGTGCATCCTCTAACGCAGTATTTCCTCCTCCTACTACGGCAACATTTTTCTTTTTATAAAAAGCTCCATCACAAGTTGCACAATAAGAAACACCTTTTCCTACTAATTCATCTTCATTAGGTAAATTTAATTTTCTATTTTTAGATCCTGTTGCAATTATTACTGTCTTGGCTTTGTAATTATTCTTTGTAGTTATAACTTCTTTTATTTTTCCTGTATCATTAATATCAACAACTTTTTCAAATATTATTTCTGTTCCTAAATTTTTAGCTTGATTATATAATCTCGTTGCAAAATCAAATCCAGATATGTGTTCTTCTGTTGGATAGTTTTCTATATCAAGTGTATTTATAATTTGTCCACCATAACTATTAGCTTCTAATACCAATGTTTTTTTTGATGCTCTTCTTGCATAAATAGCTGATGTTAATCCAGCAGGTCCTGCTCCTATTATTATTATATCGTATAGCATTTATTCTCCTATTAATGTTTCAATATCTTCTTTAGATATAAAACCTATATTTCTTTTAATTTCTTTTCCGTTTTCAAATAGTATCAAACAAGGAATAGATGATATCTCATATTTTTCTGCTAATTCTTCTTCATCATCTATATTAATGGATACAATTTTTATTTTGTCATTATTTTCTGCTATTTCTTCTATTATTGGTTTAAGCATTCTACAAGGGCCACACCAATTAGCATTGAAATCTGCAAGAACTTTAATATTATTATTTAAAACTTCTTTTTCAAAACTATCTTTATTTACTTCAATAACACTCATTAATCATCGCTCCTTTCAATATTTTCTAATATTTTATATAAAATATTATGTAATTCAGCTGCTTCTTTTTCTGTTAGGCCTATGCATTCTCCTACTGCTTTAGGAATATTTATAGCTTCTTCTTTTAAATTTTTACCTTTTTCTGTCAATTCAACTTCTAAGTTTCTTTCATCTGAAGTTGATCTTTTTCTTGTAATATATCCTTTTTTTTCTAATTTTTTTAATAATGGTGTTAAGGTACTAGAATCTAATAAAAGTGTATTACCAATTTCTTTTACATTACTATATTCTTTTTCCCAAAAATACATCATAACAATGTATTGGGTATAAGTTAAGTCTAATTTATCTAAAAATGGTGTATATTTTCTAATTATTTCTTTAGAACATAAATATAGTGGAAAGCACAATTGATTTTTTAGTTTTAATGTATCTATATCTTTTTTCATTTTATACTCCTATAAAAGTTCTTTTAAATCATTTTCTATATCTTTTGGATCGAAAGTAGGATTATATCTTTTAACTACATTTCCTTCTTTATCTACTAAAAATTTAGTAAAGTTCCATGCGATGTCTCCTTCTTTAACGCATGTCTTACTTATTTTTGAAATTGCTTTCATTGCCATTTTATTTTTAAGTCCTTTAACTTCTTCTTTTGGTTGTTGTTCTTTTAGAATTGTAAATATTTGACTTTCATTTTCTCCATTTACTTCTATTTTTGCAAATTGATCAAATTGAGTCTTGTATTTTGCAGTACAAAATTCGTGTATTTCATCATTACTACCAGGAGCTTGATGTCCAAATTGATCACATGGAAAATCTAATACTTCAAACCCTTTATCATGATATTTTTCGTAAAGATTTTCTATTGCTTCATATTGTGGAGTGAACCCACATCCTGTTGCAGTATTAACTACTAATGATACTTTTCCTTTTAATGTACTTAAATCAAAATCTTCACCTTTTCTTGTTTTAGCTTTTAAATCGTATATATTCATACTAAATCATCTCCTTAGTTTATTTGTATGCAAACTAATTGTATCACAATGATTTAAATAATGTAAATATATTTTTAAAATAATTTATCCTGTTCACTTAATACTATTTCTGCTTTTTTTACAAAAAAGTTTGATGTATCTATCGGAAGGTTATATCTTAGTAAGTCTTCTTTCAATTCTTGAATTGATTCATACTTTTTATTTATATAGTCACAACAAGATTCCATCTCTATAAAAATATGATTATTATTAACTAATTGAACTATTAATTCTGTTTCGTCATTAGCATATACTATACACTTATCATATATTTTAAATAGTTTTCTGTAATTAATTGCTTCCATAAATTCTAAAGCTTTGTTAATATCAGTAATTGGACATTCTATTTTCCCTTGTTCAATAATGTCACCATTAGAAGCATACTTTTTATACTTATAAAGAAGTTCTTTTTTGATATTTACTATATCTCTAACTAAAATACAATTTTTTAAAATTTCTAGCTTTGATAATTTAGATAAATCTATATCATTCCTAATCATATAATAATCATTTAATTCATATTCTTCTTTTTTCACAAAGTTATTTTTATGTAATTCTTCTTTTAAAGTATTATAATCACTTTTTACTAATACTGTTATTTCCATTTCCATTTTCATATTCTTCACCTATAAAATTATAATATCTAATTTGTAAATTTGACATATGTTAGAAAAAATGTGCTTACTCTTCATAATTTTGTCTATATATAGCAATATTACACATTTTTAATTACATGTAAGTTACATATTTATAAAAATTAAAAAACGGATTACCCGTTTTTTTACGATTATTTTAAATCTAATCCATCTTTAAATGCATTTCCTACTCTTTCTTCAACTTTATAATATCCATGAGTATATGGATCAAAAGCTATTGCAGATACTTTAGTAATGTCTACATTTTCTCCATTCATTACACTTTCAAGAGCACTAGTATTAACTACTTTTCCTAAAACTCCACAATCATTATATTCTATAAATTCACATTCTAAGCATAATGGAAATTCATTTATTATAGGTGCATCAACATATTCTGACTTAGTAGCAGTTAACCCACTTTTTTCAAACTTATTTGGAGTATTATTTCCAGATACTACTCCAAAATAATCTGCTTCTTTTACATGATTACTATCCGCAATACTTACTGTAAATGCTTTTCTTTCTTTAATATTCTTTACTGTTTTATGAGATTCAGTTAAATTTAAAAGTACTTGATCTCTTTCATACATTGTTCCCCATGCTGCATTCATTACATTAACTGTTCCATCTTCGTTATATGTAGCAACCATCAATACTGGCATTGGAAAAATTCCTTCTGTTGTCTTAATGTTTTTTCTCATTTAATCATCCTCCAATATATATTATAACACAAAAGAAGATTAATTTACTTCTTATAGCTTCTTAATTTTTTACTATTTTGTTTTACTAATACTGAATAAAATGTATTTGATAGTATTTTTTTATCTTCACCAACAACTATGTCATATAAATAATTAAAATCTAAAGAATTATTAGTGCTTTCTTTTATTGAAATTATTTATTACTCTTAAACTTTATATTTTTTTTATCATTGTTTCCATTCTAGTATGGTAATTTTTCTTAGTATAAAAGTTCTTACCAATATGATTGTAAGCAAATACATCTACTATTACATATTCACATCCAACTGATTTAAAATATTCTTCCATCTTGTTTATTAGTTTTTGTCCAATGCCTTTACTTCTAATTTTGTTTGTAACAATTAATTCTGTAATTTCTCCTCTTTTTGGGCACTTATAGTCTAGATAGTCATATTCATCATATGGAAATACACATCCCATAATTAATCCAATTGCTTTATTATTTTCTAATGCCAAATAACATTTGCCATTATTTTTGTTAACTTCTTCTAAATCTAAAATTGCCATTTTTTCTCTATATTCAGGATGAACTTGATCTAAATTATCTTTATCTATTGATACGATATATTCTTCAAGTTCAACTAATAAGTCTTTAACATCTTCTAGATATTTATCTTTATATTCTACTATTTCCATAAATAAACACCTCTATATAGGTTATATTATAATTTATCCTATATCATCTAGTTACATATTTAACTTTATAAACTACTTTATTAATTTCTCTAATGCATTTGCATTTAATATTGTATTTGAAACAAATTTTCCTTTATAAAAGTTTGCCCAGTTATTAAATACACATGGAGCATTCTTTGCTTTTTCTAATGAGTCTATTTTTA
>CAMNJQ010000033.1 GCA_946541575.1 uncultured Clostridium sp.
ATATTATATCAATTATATTAATATTTATTTTTTTAGTATATAAATATATTATACTTGAACCATTAACTATTATTGATTCAATATTTATTATTGAAGCTACTAAAATAGTCTTTCTTTTAATATATATCCATTTTTCTTTTTCATAATCATTCTTTTTCTTTCTTTTATAATTTAAAAAAAAGAAAAGAGCTAAGTTAATTGTTATTAGTAGTACAAATGAGTACATAATTGTTTACTCCTTTCTTTTTTATATTGTTAAATCATTATGAATATATTCTTTTATACTATTATCTATTGGATTATAAAAATATTCTATATATTCGTTATATTCTCCCTTTTGAAATACAATATATATTCCTTCTTCTTTTTCATTATCATTTAATTCTAATTCATTTTTATAGCCAGATAATATCTGTTGATAATTTAGATTATCATTCCATGGTGCTACAATTATTTTTTTATTTCTTTCGTTAGTTATAACTATATTTCCATTTTCTACTATTATGAAATGATCATTTATGATATCTATTACTTTTTCAAATTCGTTTGATTCATATTTTTCATTTCCATTTGTAAATCTATAAATTTTATTATTTTTGCTTACGTATAAATTATTTAGATATATTTCTATATTGCTTTGTTCTATATTCTCAATTACAACATTCATGTTCTCATCATATATTGTTGCTTCAGTCATATATTTACCCATGCATCCTGGTTTTCCTGATATAATATAGTTCGCTGTTAATCCAATATAATCAATTGAGCCACAATTAGTATTGTCATATTTATCACTTAATAAAATTTTTTCTTCTTTAAGATCTAATAAATTTAGATATAAATTATTGCTGAATCCTTTTTTTGCTTTTATTTTATTTGAATTTATATATGTAAAATCGTAATAGCCTTTTCCTACATATATTTCTTTTTTTAGATTTAAGTCATAATAGCCACTATATTCAATTTCTAAATATGTATCATATTCTTTTTGTACACCATCAAGAAAACTTATTCCTTCAATTTTCTTTGTTTCTTGGTCATATACTAAATGATATTCATCATAATTATTCTTTAAATCTAATATTGTTTCTACTTCTAATTTAGTATTATATATTTTTATTTTGTCATCATCTTTATACAAAAGTACCAATCCATCAATTTTATCACTTTCGCTATATAAAATTATTCCATCATATATGTGTATGTTTATATCTGTAGTTTTTATTGTACCGATATATTCTGATTTTGATGTTTTTTCTGTTATGAAGCCATTCCTGGAATTATATATTTTTATTTCATTAAATTTATCTGCATTATCATCTTTTTGATTGATACATTTATTGTTTCTTGTATTAATAAGCATAAGTGATAAGATAAAAATAATAATTAAAAGGATAGTAATTATAATATAAAAAACATTATTGTCATGGATAATTTTTTTCTTATTAGGTTTATTTATGTTTTCAGCATAATCCCTATATCCTTCTTTTGCTGCTGTTTTTACATTAATTACTGCTATTTTTTTCTCTAGATATTCATTAGATATTTTTTCTAAGTTTTCTTTCTCATCTATTTCATTTTTTTTCTTTTTTCTTTCTTTTTTTGTACCGCAATTTGGGCAAATTGTAATATTTTTTTCAAGTTCGGTACCACATTTAGAGCATTTTGCTTTTGCCATATATTAGCCCTCCCTATTCTTCTTTATTATATCATTATAAATAAATAATAACAACATTACTGTTGTTATTTATTTTAATTTATCTAGAAAACTTTCTCCTATTTCTGGTTTGTTTACATCAAAATTTTCTGCGATTGTCGCTCCAATATCTGCAAGAGTTTTTAAGGGCTCAAGTTTTTTTGGATTTTTAAATCTTCTACTAAATATAATTACTGGGACATTTTCTCTCGTATGTGAATTTCCTGGAAATGTTGGATCATTTCCGTGATCTGCAGTGATAATTAATAAATCATCATTTTCTAGTTTATTTAAAATTAATGGTATTTCTACATCTAATTCTTCAATTGCTTTTGCGTATCCTTCAAGATCCCTATTATGTCCATATAATGAATCAAAATCACTTAAATTTGTAAAGCATAATCCTGTAAATTTTTTTTCCATTATATCTGTTAGTTTTGTAATTGTATCCATATTATTATTAGAAGACTTAACTATTTTTGTAATTCCTTCCCCATCAAATATATCATTGATTTTTCCAATTGAAATTACACTATAATCTTTATCTTTTAAATAATTTAATACACTTTTCTTTGGCGGTTTTACAGCATAATCGCATCTATCTTGAGTGAATTTAAATTTTCCTGGTTTACCTGTAAAAGGTCTTGCTATTACTCTTGCTACTCTATACTGATCTTCAAGTGTTATTTTTCTAATTTTTTCACAATATTGATATAGTTTTGGTATTGGTATTATATCTTCATGTGCTGCAACTTGAAGTGTAGAGTCATTTGATGTATATATTATTAGGCTTCCATATGATAGATGTCTTTCTCCTAATTCATTAATTATTTGTTCTCCATTTATTACTTTATTTCCAATTATTCTTTTACCTGTTGCTTCCTCAATTTTTTCTAATAAATCTCTTGGAAATGCTTTTTCTGAAAATAATTTGAATGGAGTTTTACTACTTATTCCCATTAATTCATAATGTGCAGTTAAACTATCTTTACCTACATTAATTGGCTTGGCAATTGTATAATAAGCATCTGTGTCTTCTTTATCACTCATATTTATTGTATTTGTAAAACCTAACTTTTCTAAATTTGGAATAAATAGATTGTAATTATCAATTATATGTTTTAATGTATTTGCTCCAGTGTCATTATATACATTAGCATCAATTGCTTCTCCTACTCCTAGTGAATCTAACACTATTAAAAATATTCTTTTAAACATTCTTTCACTCCTATTTTTTACTTCTTGGATGATATTCAATATAATCGCTTTGAACTTTCTTGTTGGTTATATGCGTATAAATTCTAGTAGTTGCTATATCACTGTGTCCAAGTAATTCTTGGATACTTCTTAAATCTGCCCCATTTTCTAACATATGTGTTGCAAAACTATGACGGAGACTATGAGGAGATACGTCTTTTTTTATATCTTTTTCTCTTAGCAATTTTTTTAAAATCTTAAAAAAGCTGAATCTTGATATTCTACTTCCTCTGTTATTTAAAAATAAATAATCTACTATCTTTTTTTGATTTATAAGTTTATTCCTTCCATTTTCTAAATATTGATTTAATGAATCGATTATATATTCTCCAATTGGAACAATTCTTTCTTTACTACCTTTTCCAAAACATCTAACTATACAGTTTTCAAAGTCAATATCAGTTAGTTTTAAATCTAACATTTCTGTAATTCTTAATCCTGTTCCATATAGTAATTCTAGCATAGCTTTATTACGATAGTCAAATGGTGTAATTGTTTTTATGTCAAGCAATTTATCTACTTCTTCTATTGTTAATACATTTGGAAGTGATTTTCTTAATTTTGGCCTTTCTATAGTTATTGATTCATCTTTTTCAATTTTATTTGTTGCAAATAAATATTTATGAAAATTCTTAATTGCTGTTAGTTTTCTAGCTAATGATGTTGTTGCAAAATTATTATTGCTTAAATATTCTAAATAACTTTCTATATCTTTTTTTGATATATTATTTGTTTTAAAAACGTTTCTTTTTTCTTTTAAATAATCTTTATATTCTTCTAAATCCTTTATGTATGAATTTGTTGTATTTTTTGCCATTCTTCTTTCAAAAGTGAGATAATTCTTATAATCATCTATATCGTTTTCCATATCATCACCAATTATATTATATAACATTTTTAAATATTTGATTATCTCTTTTTTTAAACTATTTCGTTTGATATAATATTTTAATGGAGATGATTGTATGGATAAACCACTAGCCCTTAAACTTGCACCTAAAAGCATAGATGATGTAATTGGGCAAAAACACTTATTAGGTAAAGGTAAAATATTAAGAAATCTAGTTGAGAACAAAAAACTTCCTTCAATTATTCTTTATGGACGTCCTGGTATTGGTAAAACTTCAATTGCAAATGCAATTGTAAATGATTTAGAAGTTAGATTTAGAAGCTTTAATGCTGTTATTAATAATAAACATGATTTTGATGTAATTGTTGAAGAAGCCAAAATGTATGATGGAATTGTTCTTATTATTGATGAAATACATAGATTAAATAAAGATAAACAAGATTTGCTTCTTCCTCAACTTGAAAGTGGTTTAATTACTTTAATTGGTATGACTACAAGCAATCCTTATCACAAGATTAATCCTGCTATTAGAAGTAGATGCCATTTATTTGAATTATTGCCACTAACTGAAGATGAGATAATTGAAGGACTTAAAAAGGCTTGTAAATATCCTGATTTAAAAGGGATTAAAATAGATAATGATGCACTTAAATATATTGCTGCAATTTCTGGAAATGATTTAAGATATGCTTATAATTTATTGGAAGTTTCATTCTTTTCATCTTCAACAAAAGAAATAAGTATTGATCATATTAAAGAAATTAATAATAAGCCTGCTTTCTTTCATGATAAGAATGAAGATGGTCATTATGACGTTTTATCTGCATTTCAAAAATCTATTAGAGGAAGCGATGTTAATGCTTCCCTACACTATCTTGCTAGACTTTTAGAAGCTGGAGATCTTGATAGTATTTATAGAAGATTATCTGTTATATGTTATGAGGATATCGGCCTTGCTAATCCTGCTATTGGCCCTAGGTTAAAAGCCTCTATTGATGCATCTGAACTTGTTGGTTTTCCTGAGTGTATTATTCCTTTGGGTGAAATTGTTATTGAGATGGCTTTATCTCCTAAATCAAATTCTGCTGTAGAGGCCATAAATGCTGCTTTAGCTGATGTTAGAACAGGTAGATGTGATAAGGTACCCCCTCATATTAATTCAACGGCATTTGGCTATTTATATCCTCATGATTTTCCTGATGACTTTGTGGTACAAGAATATCTTCCAGAAAATTTAAGAGGAAAAAATTATTATAATCCAAAAGAAACAAGTCAATATGAAAGGCAATTGAAACAAATAAAGGAACATATTGATAAATTATATAGTAATAAAAAATAAAAAAACAATGTTGTTTTTTTATTTTTTTACTGAAATAATCTTTGTTTCTCTATTATTAATTAACGCTTTTGATGAACTTGTTATATATATCATCGATTAGTTCTTTATTTTTAATTTTTTGTAACCACTTTTCTGGTATATTTCCAAATAATATACCAGCCATTGAACCAGTAATAGCTGCGATTGTATCTGTATCGCCACCTAAATTGACAGCTTTTAGTATGGCTTCTTCATAACTTTTAGAGTGGTAAAGACTCCATATACTTGCCTCAAGTGTTGATACGATAAAACCACTTGACTCTATTTCTTCTTCTTTTAGGTTAATTATTGTTCCGTTTAATATCTTACTATAATAGTTTAATGAATTTTCTGTATAATATTTTGTATAGTTTATTTTTTTTGTTTGATTAATTGCTTCTGATAATGTTTTTTTTTGAATTAACATTTTTACTATATCTGAATATATTTTGCATCCTACAAGACTTATTTCATTGGCATGAGTTAATGATGAGGCTTTGTTTATTAGTTCTACTTCCTCCTCCTCTTTTAACTTATTTTCAATGGAGAATATGACAAATGGTAATATTCTCATTAATGAACCATTACCATTGTCATATATTTCATTTCCTCCACACCTCGTTGGTTCTTTTTCTTGTGTATATTTATATATTGCTTTTTGTGTTGTTAAGCCTATATCGAATGTTATTCCTGTCGCTGTGTATTTGTTATTTATTGCCCATTGTGTAATTTTTTCCATAATGTCATAATAGTCAATATTTTTCTTTTCAGCTATGGAATCCATTTCTGCCAAAATCATTGAAGTATCATCTGACCATGTTCCTGGGGGTTGATTGTGAGTTCCATAACCTTTCATTTCTTTCACAGGTTCTTTTTTTAGCTTTTCTCTATCATTAAATTCTACTGGTACTCCTAAGGCATCCCCTATTATAAATCCATTAATACTATTTTTATAAATATCTTTATTGTTTTTGCTCATATATTTATGTTCTTTCTTTTATCACCTAGAGAAGCTTCTATTTTCAATTTCTTCCTTTTTTTGTTCGATGTAATAGTCTCTAAAATTTTGTAATTCAGAAAACTTTAGATAAGTATCATACATTAGGCTCATATAAGTTTGGTTTGGAACCCATTGCATTTTGCTAATGTCTAATTCATAAAATATTCCATCATTTATCGATTTAAATACATTGCCATTTTCTACAATATAATATTTTGTGTCATCTTGGTTATTTGGTTTTAAAGTTTGATTATTACTTAATAATTTTTTTTCATATTCGTTTATTTTTTGTATAGTATCTAATTCTTCTTGTCTTGGTGGATATCCTCTATTTATTACATCTGTAGTTAGTGGTTTTTCATTTTGTATATTTTTTTCTTCTTGTCCCAATGCTTTCATTTTTAAGTTTTCAAAAAATTCTTCTCTTTCTTCATTAGTTGTAGCATGCTGTTCTTCCATTGGTAAACTAACTACATTAAAGTAATTGTCCTCAAAACGCCTTTTTCCATCTTCGATGTTATTTTCATTCATAATTTATCCTCCCTTTAATTGTATTATAAACTTATAATTTTATTTGATTATTTTATATTGTCATTATATATCTAAACGATGATATTAAAAATACTTTGTGTACTGAATAATTATTCGATATTTTTAGTGCTTTATTTGTTTTTGAATTTTTTCTTTTATATATTTGCAAGTTACTAGACTTGCATTATGAGGAATATTTCCATTGAATGTTCTTTGAATATCTGCTGATATATTGTTTGCTAATTCACATATTATTTCTGGTACTGATTTACTTCTTGCTATTTCATAGTATTCATGTGTCATTTCTTCTTTTGCACTATACGAGTCTTCTGTATGGAATTGAATTTCAAATGTTAAGTCATTAGGTGCTTTTAGTTTTACATTTATTCCTTGATATACCTTTTTACCCCATGCGTTATTGATATATTCAAACGTAAATCCATTTTCGTTTAATTGTTGCAATATTTTGATAATATTTAATTCATATGTTTCTGGATTTATTACCAATGTATATCTTAAAGTATCATTTATTACACTTTCATAATATGTATTTGTAGCATCTTCTTTATAATTATCAAACATTTTTCTTATAATGCTTTCTTCTGTTTTAAATTTAAAATCTAATCCTACTAATTTAATTTCATTATTCTCTAATGAAGTTAATAATCTTGTTAATGAAGGTTCAATATCTTTTGCCTTTTTAATTAGTTTTGTTGTTGGAATTGTAAGTTTATCTTTTGCTGCTTGATTAATATTTGATTTTCTGCATTTTTTTGAATATTCTGTTATGCTAAGTCCAGTTTTTTCAAATATTAATTGTTCTAATTTTGTATTTGATTCACATATTATTTTAATATCTTCTGCTACTTTAGTTGGTATTTCTTTTTTAGTTTTTGACAAATAATCAATAATTGCATCTTTTACTTTGCTATTTGGAGAATTATTTAATGATTCAATAACTGGAGTTGGAATATTGTCTCCAAATGTTGTTATTTTTGCATTTTGTGATGTATTTGTTTCACCAATTGTAGACATATAAATATAAGTTTTTTCTCCTTTTTTTATTACATTATCTATGTGAAACTTTGTTCTTACAGGTAATAATACTTCATTTTCTCCTGGATTTGAATTTAATCCTGTTAGCGATAGATCAACAAATGATGTGCCTTTTTCACAATTTAAGACTAGTTGAATGTTTTTTTCTTTTGTAATTGCACCTGGAGTTGGTGATGAACTCATAAATCCTGGATCTATATAAATTTGACCTTGCTTAGTTAGTTTCTTAAATATTTGATCTGCACTATCTTCTTCTGTTATTCCATATTTAGATAAAGCATCAAAATTTATTCCTCTTATTATTTCTGTATCTTCAATTAGTTTAAAGTCTTTCATAGCTTCGTTCATTATTTGTGCTGCTTCAATAGATTTTATTCTGAATTCTTCTATGCTCATTCCAGTGTGTTTTTTCCATTCTGTATTTGTATAAGTATTTAAATATCCTTTTGTAGTTCTAAATGAAATTGTTTGTCCATCTTTTGAAATAATATTTTCTCTTAATATTCCGTTTAATACTCCATAGCAACCTACTTTAAAATAACTTTGTGATACATATATTTTAAATAAATCTTTTGTTTCTTGACTTAATTTTGAAAACCATTCTTTCGCTTTTTCTTCATAAATAACTTTATATTCATCATAATTTGAATATTTTTTATATTTTCTTGCTGTTTTTATTTCTCTATCTAATTGCTCTTTTGTAATTAATCCATTATTTGTTTTAAATTCGTATGTTGCATCTTTATCAGTATGAATTAATAATTCTCCAATTCTTTTCATTGCTTCTTTAGACAAACCATCTAATTCTATAGTGTATTTATTTTGTTCTTTACCTTCTTCTATCGTATTGTTAACTTTTATGCTTGCTTGTTCTAGTAGTTTAGATAATAGTTGATTTGACATTTTTGTTTCTAACAACTCTTTATATAATTTTTGATTATTGGAAATTTTTTTAATTAAGCTAATGTCTAATTCATTTCTTTCTATTGATTCTTCTAATAACTCAATTAAATCTGAAACATTTAGGTAATTTTGAAAATCAATCGTTATACTATCTTTATTTATATTTTTAAGTAACATTAATGCTCTTGCTAAATTCTTTTTGCTTTCTTGATTTTCACTATTTTCAAAATATTTAGTGAAAACTTCTTGTGCATCTTTATTATTCATATAGTCACTTATATTTGCTAAATAACTTTTTGACGATAAACTTTTGCCTAATTTTAATAATTTTTCATCAAGTATTTTTATTTCTTCAAATACCTTACTTGATTTAGGAGATATTTCATTAAGATGGTTAATTACAAAATCTCTTTCATCAGCATTTAATCTGGATTTTACTTCTTGTATATATGGAATATTATTTGTTTCAATTAGCGGTTCAATCATTGCTGTGAGTAGTCTAGTTGTATTTTCGCTTTTTTGATCAATTAAACCATTTAATCCTTGCTTGTATTCAATTATTTCAGCTAGATTTTCTGATATTTTATCATTGATAATTTCTGATATTTGCTTTACTGTTTTTCCTTCAATTTCAGAATTAATGCTTTTAAGTATTCTATTTAATTGTTTTGCTTCAGGTGTTGGTGTATTTTGTGGTTCAATATCAAAGTAAGTATCTCCTATTTCTTCAGATATTTCTAGAATTTGACTATATACTTTTACTTGTTCTTCTCGTGTCATTTTTTCTTTTATTTCTTTTACATCATCTTCTAAGTATTCATCTAACATAGTTGCAATAATGGAACCTAATATTTCTTCTTTTCCTGAAACATCATCTTCAGCTAGTGTTTGTGCTATTTCTTTTAGCTTTTCAATTGAATATTCTTGCATTTCTATTTTTGCTTTAATATCTTCATATATTTCATTAACTTCTTTTTCTTTATATTGTGAAATTAAGGATAATAACTCAAGACTCTTATTTTTATGATTTGTACTATTGTTTAATCTTATTGTTTGAGTTTTATTTTGATTTATATTTGTTTGTGATTGAGGACTTAGACCTTGTATTCCTAATTGAGTAGCAAACTGTGGGTTGTTAGCATAATTTATAATTACTTGGTATATTTTTTCAAGCTCTTTTACTAATTCTTCTCCTAGTACTTCTATCATTTCTTCCATTAATTCACTATTATCAGATAATTTAAAACTAATGTAATCTGCTACCATTTCATCAAAAGCTAAAGCATAATCTCCTTTATATGTTGAATTTTTAGTATATTGTTCTATTGTGTTATTACCATGGAAGTAATTATATCCATGCCCAACTTGTTTTGGTAATGGATTACCATTTAGATCCTTATCGTTTCCGAAGAATAGGTGGTCTATCATACCATGTAATTGTAGATATGGATTACTTGAATATGTCAAATTTTCTCCATATTGATTTACTTTATATTCCACTAATTTTGTTGCAATTTCTTTTGCAGTTAATCTACTTTCCCCAAAAAGAATTTTAAATTTTTCTTCAACTCTAACCATCATTACCCAATCTTCTTTGAGTTTTGATTCTAGTTGCTTTATATATTCAGTAGTACTTGGATATCCTAGCCCTTGTAGTTCTATCAATGTTTGCACTATTGCTTCATTTACATGCTTATCATCAATTTCTTCAAATCTTTTGTAAATTGACTCTTTAATTGGAGAATGTGAATCTGAAAATCTTTTTTGAGCTTTATCAAACATTTCTACTATATTTGAAGGAATGGAGTTATGGATAATTTTATGAAATAAGCAATGTCCAACTTCATGAAAAAATGTAGTATATTGATTTCCTTCAATTTCATCAGGTGAAAAATGTATTTTGTTTTCTTTTTCTTCATAATATGCTTTAGACTCGCTATTAATTTCAATTTTAAAGGTTGGGTCAATTGTTTTTATTTGTGTTAACATATTCATTATATTTAATGCTTCTTTTTTTCCATTTACAATTTGGTTGTAAATAAATGTTGTTATATATTTTGCATTATTTTCACTTATATCACTTTCTCCAAAAATTTCTATAAATTTATTAAAATCATCTATATGTTCATTTGCAAATACTAAGTTTTCATACTTTGATACAAATGTTTTTACATCAAAATATGAATTTAATTTTTGATTTATTGAAACTTGATTTAAATCTATATTACTATAAAAACCATTACCGTATAGTCCTTCATAACATATTATTACTTTCTCATTTAATTGTTTAAGTATATCTAGATTTAATCCTTTTAAAGATTTTAGATGTATTTGTATTTTTTGATTTTTTTCAATTGTCCATTCGTTTGCAACTCTAACATAGTTTTGATTTATTTCTTCTGCATTTCTTTCATCTAATAATATGTTTCCAGTTAATGTTTCATTAGATGATTTGCCGTTTACATTTGGCATAGTTTTATTTGCCATCTCTAATAATAAATCAAATCTATAATTTCTTTTAGTTTGATTATTGTTAATTGATTTTTCTATGTATTCATTTTTCTTTATTTTACCAGTTAAATCTAAATATCCTATATAACCTTCATTATTTTTAACTCTATCCTCTAATACTTCTGTATTAAGCCATAATATTTTATCATTATAGCTATTTATTCCATAGATTATGTCTGTTTCTGTACATACTGAGTATTTTATACCTGTATTTTGATTTATAATTATATATTGATTTAGTTTGAATCCTGCTAGATTTCTTGTTCCGTCTTCGATGATAATTATATTATTGTTATCTTTTAAATGTAATATTTGCGAATTTATTTTTTGAATTCCATCACTGTTTAGATACTTTTTAAATGTTTCATAATTCATTTTTAGATTTATTTGGTCGTTAATATTTTTTGATGAAGTATAAATAGCACTTTCACTTATTGTATGTTTTCTAAATTTTATCCATTGTGTTGTTGTTTGTTCAATTGAATATAATGTTTTTGTTTCTGATGTTTTAGGATCAATATAAGTTCCTATTTCTTTAATTGTTATTTTATGTCCGTCATTTAATTTAAATTTTCTTGTTGGAAATACATCATTTTTATTACTAGCTTTTGAGATACTAAAATCTTTATACTTTTCCTTTGTTCTAAATATTCTATCAATTTCAGGTTCTTCTCCAAATTTTTTAATCGTCTCTTTGTGAGTTCGTTGTTCTAAACTATTTTTTGCTTGGGCATTTGATTGTTCTGCAATTGTGTGAGTTTGTGTTGAATCATGAGATATTTCCGATGCTTTCAGTAGTGTTGACTGCCTTAATATTTTATTTTGCTTATTATCTTGTATATCTCTTATTGTTTCAGAAATTGCCTTTTCTTGATTTATGAATTTTTTATATGTATTATCTAATTCAGCAATAAGTTTTGGACCTAAAATTGATTCTAACATTGAAATTGCCTTTTGGTTATTAGTCATTTTCATACTTACGTAATCAGCAACCATTTCATGGAAAGCGAGACTATAATTTCCATTATATGTTAAATTATTTGTATATGTTAAAATGTTTCCATCATCATGAAAATATGCATAGCCGTGACCATATGCAGTCGGAAGCTCTATTCCATTTAAGTCTGTTGAATTTCCAAAGAATAGATGATCAATCATACCTGTAATTAATGCAAAATATCCATCCTCTATGAATAATTTATCTGCTTCGCGCATTATTTCTTCGTTGTATAATAGTTCTACAATCTCATCCACAGAATACTTCTTCATTATAGGATTTAATATTTCGTCTATATCAAGTGATTCATCATCGATATCAAAACTTTCATCGTTTGTGTCAAATGATTCATCATCGATATCAAAACTTTCATCGTCTGTGTCAAATGATTCATCATCGATATCGTATGACTCGTCATTTATATCGAAAGATTCATCATCAACATCTAATGATTCATCTTGATTTGCCTCTAATAATTTTTTTAAAAAATCTTTATTTTTTGCTTTTTTTTCAATTATATCTTCTGTATTTAATGAAGGAAACATAGCTAGCATCTTATCATTGATATTTTGTACCATTTCTTCATTTTCTTTTAAATTTTCTCTAATTTTATTTTTATAATCCTCAACTGATTTGTAACCGCTTTCTATAATTCTTTCTTCAACATTTGCTTTTGCATCAGTTTTGAGAAAAAATTTAAATGTTTCAAGTTTTTGTCTTATACTTTTAGATATCTCTTTATTTTTTGTGTAACTTTTTTGTGCCTCATCAAACAATTTCTTTATATTTGATGGTGACTTTCCTTGCAACATTTTATCAAATAGACAATGTCCAATTTCATGGAAGAAAAGCATACTATTATTGTTCTCTATTTCATTTTTTGATAGATGCATTACATTTTCTTCACTACTATAATATCCACCATATTCATTATCAAGAACTATTTTGAATAATGGATCATCTTTTTTTATTTTTGTTAATGAATCCATTATTTGTAAGGCATCATAATTTCCATTTTCTATTTGATTGAAGAAGAATGTTGTTGCATATTTTATAATTTCATTTGATGTCGTATCAGATTTAAAAACTTCTTTAAATTCATTAAAATGAGATATATTTTCTTTAATATAAAGCATATTTTTGTAGCGTTCTATGAATGTATTAATATCATAGTATGAACTTAATAATTGATTTATTGATAAGTCATTTATATCAATATTTTCATAAAAGGAATCACCGAAGAATTCATCATAATGTATTATGACATTTTCATCTAATTTTTGTATTTGAGTTAAATCTATATCTTCTATACTGCTTATCTCAAGTACAATTTTGGAATTCGTTTCTTTAACATATTCGTTTATTTTTTGTACAAAGCTTGAATCAATTTCTTTTCCCCTGACTTTTTCTACTTTGGCATCAACTATTTCTTCGTAACCTATATAATCAGTGTTAGGTAATGTTTTATCATTTATTGCATTTTCAAAATCAGATCTTTCAACTGCTTTTGAAAAATTTTGATTTTTAATTCTGGAAATAATATTATTATTTTCAACTATATCTCCAGTTATTTTTAAATCTCCTATATATCCGTTATTATTTGCAGTTTTTGTATTTAGAGTTTCATTTGTTAGCCACTGGGCTATTTGATTATTTCCATTATAAATTTCAAATAAATTTGTTTCTGTATACACAATGTAGTCTTTTCCTGTTACTTCATCAATCATAAGATATTGATTAAGCTTTACACCTGCAATGTTTTTAGTTCCATTATTCAATACAAGTAATCTACCTTCTGGTCTATTTACTATTGTTGATTTAATTATTTGAATGCCAGATGTTGGGCTATTTAGATAATCTCTTAACTCAAACATGTTCATATCACTTGTTATATAATCAAATATATTGATTGATGTTGAGACAATATCATTTGATTTACCCATAAAACTATCACATTGTAATGAATATATTTTGCTTATTTTGCCTGTTCTAATATCTATATGTTCTCCTAGAGTTGTAATAGTTAGTTCTGTTTTAATGCCTGATAATTCTATTGTTCTTTTTGGGAATAGTTCGCTATTATTCGGATTTGCATAAGATTTATATTTATTTAATTGTTCTACCCTAATATTTACACTATTTCCACTTACCAATTTCTTGCCTCTATTATTGAATGAAGGAGATTCAAATCTAGTTTGATTTTTTTGATTATTGTTGTGACTAACATTCGTATCAGTATTTTGTGTCTCAGTTTTAGTTGTGGTAGTAATATTCGATACTGGTTCAAATGTAGTTGTTTTACTAATGGTTTTTGTATTAACTCCACCATTTTGATGGGCGTATTGATATGCATTTTGATATGCTTCGAATAATTGACCACTTTGAGGACTTCCTGCCTTCTTCCAATTTATTTCTGATGTTCTTAAGTTTTCTTTTGGTGATACAGATGTATCTATTAAATCCATATTTATATTTAATGTTGCTAGTCCATTATCAATTTCATATTGCCATATTGGCTTTACAGCCCCCAATACTGCTTCATCTGTTTCTTGTGATACTTGTTCTTGTGTTGTATTTGCTTCTGTTTGTATTTTACTTAAAGTACTTTTTCTTTCTTCTCTATTTACTTTGGAATATGTGTCTTCTTGAACGCTTTTACTTATTTCTTGAGTTCTTGATTGGTCTATTTCGCTTGTATTAGAACTTTGTTCTTTAGCTATTTTTTCTGATGTTTGTGTGTCTGCTAGCTTATGTATTATAAGTTTTTTAATTCGTTCGTTATATGCTTTTGTATTGTCTTTTACTCTTTGTACTATATCATTTCTTGCTTCAGAGCTAATTAATTCTAATTTGCTCATTGTTCTATTATCTAAAGCTTGTGCTTTTGTATCTGCAATATATTCTGCTAGGCTTCTTCCATCACGTGTTGCGGCTTCTTGTAAGTTTTCTTTTGTTAGTTTGTCTGTTGGTAATACTTTTACATCAGCATTTTTAATTTCTGCTATTACTTCTGCTGTATCTATTTTTGTAGTTAAATTTTTAGATATAAAAGGAATACCTTTTGCAGCTTCTTTTAATGACGTTGTTTGTTCTTCTGTTAAATTATTTGTGATTGTAGATAATTCTTCTGCTGATACTTTATTTATTCCTTTATTTAATTCTATTTTCTCATATAAATTTAATGTTTCTCCATTTTCAACTTTACTTAATGTTTCATCTATTACATTTTTTGCTCTTGGTATGTTATATGCTGCTTCAAGTGAGTTTTTAAATTCTCCAAAAGATGTATATTTTTTTTCTAATGTTCCTGTGGAAGTTATTTCCATTGGGCTTAGTGCTTTTGTTACTAAATTAGCTGGGACACTTATTGATGCATTTCCTATCTGCATTATTCCAGAAGTTAGTGATCCTTGTATTCCTGCTTGTGCCGCTTTACTAAATTGTTCGTGCATTCCTACTACACTTAAATCTACATCTTCTCCTAATACAAAATGTCTTAATCCTAAATCCATGTATTCTTGTACAAATTCTTCAAGCCCTTCACTTATTATTCCTCCTAAGAATCCTTTCCCTTCAAGGTTAGATATTCCTGGTATTCCTCCAAACATTACTTCAGTAAATGTTTCTGATGCTCCTGATAATGCTCCATACAAGTATGCTTGTCCTGTTGAATATCCTTGCTGTTTTGCTTCTACAGCTGTATTACCTGTTATTGATGCAGTCATTAACGCAGTTGATAATCCTTGCCCTACTACAGGGACAAATCCTACTATTGATGGTACTAACATATTTCCTACTGATGATCCTGTATTATACCAATTATTTATATTTATTAAGCCTAAACTCTTGTGATCTAAATCTTGGTTTATATAGGCATCATTTTGCATTAGTTCTTGTATTAACTCTGATTTATATCTTAATTCATAATCTAATATTGAGTATTCATTTTTTCCTGTATTTGCTACTCTAAAAACATCTGCTATTCCATCAAAAAAGTTTCTTACTCCATCTTTTGTTCCTTCCCATCCTCCTGATACTAGATCCCATACGTCAAATCCGTTTTCTTTTAAACTATTTACATATGCTTCTGCTCTTGCTTTTCCTACTCTTTCATTTATTGTGTTTTGTAATGCATTTAGATATTCATTTGCCTTTTGTTCTGAAACATTTGTTCTTAAATAATCATATAATGCTACTTCTTGTTGATTTAAATTTTCTAATTTATCTCTTGACAAATATGAGTAATTTTCATAATTTTTGCCTAAATATTGTTGGAATTCTTCTTTATCCATATGAACTTCATATGGTAATAATTTTAAAGCATTGTTTATATTATCTATTTTTGTTTGTACTACTGCCATTGTTGAATATAATGTTGAGAATTCTTTATATGTATCCTTTAATTTAGTTACACTATTGATTATATCTCCGTATGTTTCTTTTAGATATGCTCTTATATCTCCTGTAACTCCATATTTTTCCATTAATTTTTGTTTTAATCTTTCTTCGTTTAGTGCATTGAAATTAAAGAAGTTTGCTGAGTTGGTATCTAAAAATCCTCCGTATAGCTCTTCTAATCCTGATTTTTGCCAACTTTGTCCTTTTACATAATTTCCTATTTTAGTAAATACATCTTTTGTATCACAATATGACATTAGTTGCCCAAGTTTTTCTATATCAAATCTTACTTCTATATCTGTTTCTTCTTTTACTAGTTGACCTCTGTCTACTTTGCTCATCCAGTATAATTCAAATGTATCAAAAAAATCATCTATCTTTTTAAAATCTTCACCAGTAAATTTAATTCCTTCACCATATTTTTCCTTAAATATATCATTTAATCCATCATATATTGCTTTATAATTTCCTACTAAGTTATTTAAATAATCTATTCTGTCTTCATATTTCATATTTTCTAGATTTGGCATTTCACTAAATTTTCCAGTTGAAAATTCATTTGTAAATCCTGCCATATCTGAGAATTCTCTAACATTATCTTCTAATTTTTTAATTTTTTCGATTGATTCATCACATAATGTTTTAATTTCCTGAACTTTTTTGTCTTGAGCTGTTATTTCTTCTTGCTTGGAATTTATTCTTCCTTGTAATTCATTTACTTGTTCTTGCCATGCTGCATGCGCTGCTTCATATCCATCATCATCTTCTCCGCTACTTACTGGTTCTGAGGCTTGTAATGATGCCATTTCTTTGTCAAGCGCCTCTTTTTCTTCTACTAATTTATCTAGTTTTTCTTGCTCTTTTTTAAATGTTTCAACATCTTCTTTTAGTTTGTCCATTGCTTCGCATGCTGGTGTTAACGATGAGTCGATGTTATCTTTAATATCATTAAATCTTTCTACTAATAGGTCTGCAACTTGCCCATATGATTCTCCTGCTACACTTCTCCATCCAGATAGTTCATTTATTACAGAATTAACTGAATTACTTACTTCTCCTATATAGTTTCTTAAGGCTTGTGAAGTATTACCATTTCCACCTTTTAAATTGTTGTAATAATCTATATATTCGTTTCCAAAATATTTCATATCTTTATTCATAACTTCCACCAGCCTATTCTCGATATCTTATTTTATATTTATATTTTATCATTTTTTCTTTTATTTTTATATCTTTTTATTAAAAAAAAAATTAATATTCAATTATATTAATTTTTCTTATTTTTTAATTATTACTTTTTCCATTATTTCATTATATCCTGATGTGTCAATTATATTTTTTTTGCTATCAATTGCTTCTTTTAATATGCTTATTCTTTTTTTGACATCTACAGAATACCATCCTACTGGTATTTTGTTATCTCCTTGTTGTTTTTTATACAAATCTTCTGCCATAACATATAAAATATCGTCTTCCGTAAAATTATCCATAGTACCTCCTACCATTTAGTATTACTCTTTTTTTATTTTATCATTTTCTTATTATTTTGAAAAGTATTATATTTTATATTAAATTATTTGATTCTAATATTTATAAAATTATTTTTTCGATGCTATCACAATCAATATCTTTATCTTTTTTAATCATAATAGGTACTTTTGGCTTTAGCCATATGCATTTATACTTCTTTAATGTTATTAATAATACTTAACATTCCTTTTGCTATTAAAGCTGAACTTGATTCTACAAATTCATCATATGTAACTACATTATCATTGTTTGGAACATCTGATATACTTCTAATTACTAAAAATGGTATATGAGATAAGAAACATACTTGTGCGATTGATGCTCCTTCCATCTCACAACATAAAGCATTAAACTTTTTATTTATTTTTTTACTCATCCATTCTTCTGTGACAAAAATATCTCCACTTGCTATAACGCCCTTTTTAGCCTCTTTTAAACATTTTTCTGCAACTTTAATTAAATACTCATCACACTCTACAAAAACTCCTACATTGGGAATTTGACCCTTTTGATAGTTAAATGGAGTTACATCAAAATCATGTTGAACCAATTTACTTGCTATAACTATATCTCCAACTTTTAAAGTAGAATCTATTCCACCTGCAACTCCTACATTAAATATATAATCTACTTTCATATTATCAATAAGTATTTGTGCTGTTCTAGCTGCATTTACTTTACCTACACCGCATTGTACAAATACACACATAATACTATTTACTTCACATTCATAAAATTTTAAATCAAAAATATTATATTCATTATTTATTTTTATTAAATCTTTAAATGCAGTTAATTCTTCTTCAATAGCAAAAATAATTCCAATTTTCATACATTTATTCCTCTTATCTAATTTGATTATATAAAAAAAGAATGATTTTGTCATTCCATTTTTAATTTTGATATAGTTTATCTATCATTTCTTTCTGTAAATCTATCAAATTCTTTGATTGTTGAATCATCAAGTTCTGTATCTTCGAGTTCTTCAAATAATTTTTTCTGATCTCTTGATAATTTTTTAGGTATTCTTACATCCATTATGACGTACATATCACCTTTATTTATTCCTTTTCCTTTTATTCGTTGCTTATCTCCTGTATTTGTTCCTTCAGGAATAGTTAATTTTACATTACCATATAACGTTGGTATTTCTTTTTTTGTCCCTAAAACTGCTTCTGTTATATTTATTGGAACTTTTAAGTAAATATCATCGCCATCTCTATTGTAAAATTCATGTTGTTCTACAACAAATTCTAGATATAAGTCACCATTTGGCCCACCATTTGTTCCTGGTTCTCCTTTTCCTGATATTCTTAATCTATTACCTGTATCAACACCTTTTGGAATATTAACAGTTATTGTTTTATTTGTTATGACTCTTCCGGATCCTTTACAGTTTGAACATCTGTGGGAATATACTTTTCCTTTACCATTACACTCATCACATGTAGTCTTAGACATAAATGTTCCAAATAAGGTTCTTTGTTCTGTTGTTATTGTTCCGCTACCATGACATTTAGAGCATGTTTCTTCCCCAGTTCCACCTTTACCATTACATTCTTCACATTTATCATTTACTTCTAGCTTAATATCTTTTTCGCATCCAAAGACAGCTTCTTCGAAAGTAAGTCTTACTCTCATTAATCTATCATTACCTTGTCGTGCAGTTCTTCTAGATGAACCGCCTCCAAATCCTCCAAAGCCACCACCAAAGATATTATCAAAGATGTCTCCAAAATCAAATCCAGACGCATCGAAGCCTCCAAAACCACTTGCACCACCATATCCTCCAGCAGCTTGATCGAATGCAGCATGACCAAACTGATCATATTGTTTACGCTTATTTGGATCTCCTAAAACTTCATATGCTTCTTGTACTTCTTTAAATTTTTCTTCAGCATTTTCTTCTTTTGAAATATCTGGATGATATTTTTTTGCTAATTTTCTAAAAGCACTTTTTATTTCGTCGTCAGAAGCATCTTTTGATACTCCAAGGACTTCATAGTAATCTTTTTTATTCATTTATCTCACCACTACTTCTTTTGTATTCTTTATATGTTTTTTCGAATTCGTCAACTATTTCGCTAAACATTTTTATTGCATTGTCACATACACTTCTTTTTGTTAAATCTACTCCATTTATTTTTAATTCTTCATTTGGAGCCATAGAACCACCTGTTTTTAGAAATTTAATATAGTTTTCAACTGCATTTTCTTTACCTTCTAATATCTGATTTACTATTTGGCATGCTGCTGAAAGTCCTGTAACATATTTATACATGTAAAAATTGTAATATAAGTGTGGCATTCTACCCCATTCATATTTAATTTCTTCATCAAGCACTATATTTTTTCCATAATATTTTTGATTTAATTCATAGAATTTTTCTGATATTAAATCAGATGTTAATGTTATTTCTTTTTCTACATTTTCATATAAAAACTTTTCAAATTCTTCATACATTGTTTGTCTATATATTGTTCCTTTAAATAAACTCATTAATTTATCAAGAATATATAGTTTTTCTTCTATATTTGTTGTAGTTTTTATTACATGTTTGGCAAGTAGTAGTTCATTTACAGTAGATGCTACTTCTGCTACTACTATTGAGTAATTTGAATATTCGTAATGGTTATTATTTCTTGAATAATAACTATGCATTGAATGTCCTAATTCATGTATTAATGTAGATACATCATTATATTCGCCTTGAAAGTTTGTTAAAATGTATGGACAAGTATCATAACATCCTCCTGAGAATGCTCCACCGGTTTTTCCTTTATTTGGTAATACATCTATCCAATTTTCATCGAATGCTTTATTTATGTTTTTTACATAATCTTCACCAAATACTTTTACAGTATCTAATATTAATTTTTTAGCATCATCATATGTATACTTTTTATTATATTTTTCAATTAAATCAGCATATGTATCATATATATGCATTTCATCTATTTTTAAAATATCTTTTTTAATCTTATAATATTTAAATAGTGGTTCTAATCCATTTGAGACACTTTCTATTAATGCATTATAAACGTCTTTTGTTAATTCATCATGATACATTGCTGCATCAAGACTTGATTTATAACCTCTTATTTTATTAAATGTTGCGGTTTGTTTTATTTCTCCTTCTAGAAGACTTGCAAGAGTTGTTTTATATCTTTTGTACGTACTATATAATTTTATAAATGCATCACGTCTTACTCTTCTGTTACTTGATTTAACATATATACTGTAATTTGTATTTGTTAAAGTTATTTCATTATTATTTTCATCTTTTATTGTTCCAAAGTCTATATCTGAATCTGTTAAAGAACTAAATATGCTTTCATTATCAGAATATGTTTTGGATAAATCACTAATTAATTTTTCTTCGACTTCTGATAACATATATTTTTTATATCTAAAAGCTTTTTTAAAATACTTATTATATTCGTTTAATTGTTTATTTTCTTTACACATTCTTTTGATTTCAGAATAATCCATGCTCAATAATAATGGGTCATAGAATGATGATTCTTGACTAAATTTAATGCTTAAATTATTTGCTTTATCAAGTAGTTCAATTGATTTTGAATTACTTATATCTTCATTTAGTTTTAAGCTTGAATAAGTATATATTTTATGAATTTTTCTTGAAATTTCTAATAATTCATTCGTTGTTTCATATAAATCATTAGCACTTTTTGTCATTGTACTTTTATATTTATTAAATTTATTAATTCTTTTTTCAATGTTTTTAATTTCATTTAAATATTCTTTTTCTGATTTATATATTTTACTTAAATCCCATTTGTATTTATCTTCAATCTCATTTCTTTTTTTAATTTCACTCATAAAATCTCCTTAATAGCTTAGAAGTTCTAGTTTCCTAGAACTTCATTTATCTTTTAATTACTTTTCTTCATATTCTGCTTCTTCAACGTCGTCTTTTTTATTTTTCTTTTTAGTTTTTTCTTCTTCCTCTTCTTCTGTTTCAGTATTATTATTTTCTTCTTGTTCTTTAGAAACTTGCTCATATACTTTTGTTGCTAAAGCCATAGCTTTTTCTTGAAGAGCATCTTTCTTTTCTTTAATTTCATCTATATCATTATCTTCTAGTGCTTTTTCTAGATCTTTAATTGCATCTTCAGCGTCATCTTTTTCTTTATCTGATATTTTATCTCCTAAATCTTTAATTGATTTTTTAGTTTGGAATACTAATTGTTCTGCTTCATTTCTTAAATCAGCTTCTTCTTTACGTTTTTCATCTTTTTCTTTATTTTCTTCTGCTTCTTTTACCATTCTATCAATTTCTTCATCAGATAAGTTAGTTGATGCAGTTATTGTAATATGTTGTTCTTTATTAGTTCCTAAATCTTTTGCTTTTACATTAACAATTCCGTTTGCATCTATATCAAATGTTACTTCAATTTGAGGTACTCCTCTTGGTGCAGCTGGAATTCCTGTTAATTGGAAGTTACCTAATGTTTTATTATCTGCAGCCATTGATCTTTCACCTTGCAATACATGAATATCTACTGCTGGTTGATTATCTGCTGCAGTTGAGAATACTTGTTTTTTGCTTGTTGGGATTGTTGTATTCTTAGGTATTAATACAGTCATAACTCCACCTAATGTTTCTAGTCCAAGTGAAAGTGGTGTAACGTCAAGTAATACTATATCGTTAACATCTCCTGTTAAAACTCCACCTTGAATTGCAGCTCCCATTGCTACTACTTCATCAGGGTTAACTTCACGTGATGGTTCTTTTCCTAATTCTTTTTTAATTAATTCTTGAACCATTGGTATACGTGTTGAACCACCTACTAAAAGTACTTTATCAATATCTTCTTTCTTTACTTTAGCTTCTTTCATTGCTTCACGTACTGGTTTAATTGTTGATTCAACTAAATCACTTATTAATTCTTCAAATTTAGCACGTGTTAATGTTACATCTAAGTGAAGTGGTCCATCTTCTCCTTGTGAAATAAATGGTGCTGATACTTGTGTTGAACTCATACCAGATAAATCTTTTTTAGCTTTTTCTGCAACTTCTTTTAACCTTTGCATAGCCATTTTATCTTTTGATAAATCAACATCATTTTCTTTTTTAAATTCTTTGATTAAGTATTCCATTATTCTTTCATCAAAGTCATCTCCACCTAAATGGTTATTTCCACCTGTACCTTTAACTTCAAATACACCATCACCAAGTTCTAGTACAGATACATCAAATGTTCCTCCACCTAAGTCATATACTAATACTGTATGTGACTTATCTTGTTTATCAAGTCCATAAGCAAGTGCTGCTGCTGTTGGCTCATTTATAATTCTTTCTACTTCAAGTCCTGCAATTTTACCTGCATTTTTAGTTGCTTGTCTTTGTGAATCGTTAAAGTATGCTGGAACAGTTATAACTGCTTTTGTTACTTTTTCTCCTAAATAACTTTCTGCATAATCTTTCATATAAGAAAGTATCATTGCTGAAATTTCTTCTGGTGTATACTTCTTACCTTCTAGTTCTACTTTCTTACTTGTTCCCATCAATCTTTTTATTGATGATACTGTATTAGGATTTGTAATTGCTTGACGCTTTGCAGCATCTCCTACAATTTTTTCTCCTTTTTTAAATGCTACTACTGATGGAGTAGTTCTTCCTCCTTCTGGATTTGGAATTACATGTGCTTCCCCACCTTCTAATACTGATACACAACTATTTGTTGTTCCTAAGTCAATTCCTATTATTTTACTCATATTTATCTCTTCCTTTCAATTTCTTAATTAATATTTGACTATTTTGTTCATCTTGTTGTTTATCTTGATTTTCATTTTCTTGATTTCCTTCGAAATCAATTCCTTGTATCTCACACCATGATAGAAAATCTAAGAATTCATTTCCTGTGAGAGAAAATTTATCTATGTTCATCAATCTAATTTATTAACAATTACCTTTGCGGCTCTTATCACTTTTCCTTTTAATTTATATCCTTTTAGTAAACATTCTACAACCATTTCATTTTCTTTTGTTTCATCGTGTGCTGTCATTAAGGCTTCATGAATGTTTGGATCAAATATAGTTCCTACTGTTTCTATTTCTTCAACACCAAACTTTTTTAGCGTTTCTGTGAAGTGAGAATATATTATCTTGAATCCTGATAAAAACTTTGATAATTGATCATCTAGATTGTTATCGTCTAGTTTTATTGCTCTTTCAAAATTATCAACTATTTGAATTAATTCTAATATTAAATCTTGATTAGCAAATTTAAGCATATTTGCTGTTTCTTCATCTTTTCTTTTTCTATAGTTAATTAATTCTGCTTGTTGATATTTTAATTTATTCTCTAATTCAGTTATGTTTTCTTTTAATTTATTTAATTCATTTTCATTACTTTCTTTATTAATGTTTTCATTACTAGTAGGTTCGCTATTAGGAGTTGTAACATCATTATTAAGAACAGTATTTTCATTTTTTAATTCATCTTCCTTTTTCTTTCCTAGCATTTTATCACCTATTTCTTTTCTATATTTTCTTTTATAAATTCAAGAAGATTAACTACGCGATCATATTCCATTCTTTTTGGTCCTACAATTGCAATTGTTCCTTCTTCTCTATCTGTTTTATATTTTGTTCTAATTACTGTCATATCATTATCTATCTTTGTTTCTTTCCCAATGTAGATATTAATGTTATTGTTATCGTTTGAGTCTTCTTCTACTATTGTTTCAATTTTATCATCAAGTTTTTCGATTACATCACGTACTTTATCAACTTGTGAAAATTCTGGAAGTTTTAAAATATTACTTTTTCCCATAATGTCGACGCTTTTATTAGTAAAGTTTGTAAAGACATTATAGAATACATTATAAAGTCTTTCATGTTCTTTTACATATCTTCCTATTATAGGTTTAACTTCAAATTCTAGCTTTGATGATATTTCATCTATTGGTGTTCCTATTATCATGTTATTTATAAGTGTAACAGTCTTTTTTACTTCTTCAATGCTTATTCCTTCAATATTAATCTTTTTATGTTCTACAAAGCCTTTATCAGTTATTACTATTACTAACAATTCATTATTGTTTAGTTGTACTATATTAACTTCTTTTAATGTATTTTCATGTGATTTTGTTCCTAATACAACTGATGTATAATTTGTAATATCTGAAACTATTTCTAGACTTTTTTTAATACAATCAGATAGTTCTAGTTGATTATTACTGAAAATTAATTGAAGCTTTAGCATATCTTCTCCACTAATTTCTTTTGGTTGCATTAAATTATTTACATAGTATCTATAACCTTCTTCACTAGGAATTCTTCCACTTGAAGTATGAGTTTTTTCTAGTAGTCCAAGATCTTCTAAGGTTGCCATTTCACTTCTTACTGTGGCACTTGAACAATTTAATGTATCGCAAATTAAATTAGATCCAACAGGTTTGGCTCCTTTTATATATTCCATTACGATCATTTTTAGAATTTCTTTTTGCCTATCTGTTAACACTTTATCACCTCTTAAGCACTCCTTTTTCTCTAGTGCTAATAACATTATAATCTTATGTTTAGCACTTGTCAACTAGAACTGCTAATTTTTTTAAAAAAACTTTTTTTTACATAAAAAAAGGAGATAACTCTCCTATTCTAATGATTCTATAAAGTTACTAATTTCATCTGGGCTATCATATTTAAATGCATACTCTTGATTATCATAACCAATTAGTAAAACGTTACCCTCTTCTCCATAAAATATATTAAAATCGTTATTGTAAATTCCTTCTCCTATTATATAGGATATTTCATTTGGTGGACATCCTATAAAACTTATCGTCGTTTCTTCAAATAATTTTGCATCTTTTAACTTATTGATAATTGTTCTTATTGATTCTTGGCTTAATTCGGTATCCGTTTCTTCTATATTTGGCAGTCCATCTTCAGTTATTCCATTGTCGAAACATGCAACTCTTTTTGGATTTGTGTTATTTGCTAAGTTGTTTAACTCATTTTCCATTTTGCTAAAATCAAAACTTACTTTTGCTTCCTCTATTTTTGTTGATTCTTTTCTTAAATCAAATAAATATCTATTATATTTTTCATCCCATTTTAATTGTAATGAAATAACTGATTCATTTTCAGTATCTGTTTCATTTACTTTTGAATTTATGGTTAATATTATATATTTTTTAGCTTTTTTAGCTTTACTTAAGCTCTGTATATGTTGTGTATTGTTTTCTTCTACTTTTATATTTGTATTATATTTAACATATGAATTTTGTTTTTCATCAAAAACATATATTTCTGCTTCATTTTTATTAAATGCTTCATATTCTATATTTTCTGCATCACCAAAATATAATTCATAATATTTATCTATTATTTCTTTTTTTATCATTACTGTTTCGTCAGTACAAGTATAGATAATTTCGTGATCTTCATTAACTATGTATTTATCAGTTGTTAATTCTGAACAATTAATTTTTTCCAATTCTTCATCTTTGATTTTTCTTAATGCAATATACATTTTTGCTGAGTTTAGTTCTTTTTCAGTAATAGTAGCATCTGTATTTAATTTACGCATGTTATTATTTTCAAAATCGCTTTCGATTTTATATAATTCAAAATAACTTAATAATTCTTCATTATCTAATTTTATTTCTCCATCTGGGAATTCATTAAGTGTTTCTGGTTCTTTTATTATTACATTTACATTATTATCATTATCATTTTGTTTATTTTCTTTTTCTTCTTCTTTTTTAGGCGGTTTTATTATTAACAATATTATTGCAAATATTATAAGCAAAAATGATAGTGCTATCATTATGAGCCCAATTGGCAATTCCTTTTTAATCCCCTTTGCCATTCTTTTCACCTCAATATTATTTTATCATTTTTTTTTAATAAATTTAATTACTTTTATTATTTTTTATAATTTGGACATTATTATACAAAATAAAGTACATTTTAAATGTACTTTATTCTTTTTTAAAATCTCCAAATAATTCTAATAAATCAAGGAATATATTTATAAAATCAATATATAAGTTAAATGCAAATAATATAGGATATGCAGTTTCCTCTACATCATCTAAGGTCGATGCTTTAAGAATTCTATTAATATCAAATGCTGTATATCCTAAGAATACAACTATTCCTAAAATGCATATAAATATATTTAATTTTTCACTTAATATAAATATGTTAATGAATGATAGAACTATAATTGAAATAAGTCCGATTAATAAATATACCCAGAATTTGGATAAATCAATCTTTGTAAATTTTCCTATTAGTGCAAATATACCAAATAAAATTGATGTTATTAAGAATATTATTATTATAGAATCAATTTTATATGCTTCGAATATAAATGAAATTGTTAAACCTGTTAGAAATGCATAAAATAGGTATAAACAAATTGCAACATTTTTGTTCAAAGTTGCTACTTTGAGTGTTAGTACAAATGCTATAACTACTTCTAACACTACAAATATCCAATATAAATTATTATTATAAATATTTTCTAACATTCTTGTGTTTGTCGAAACAAAGAAACCAGATGCAAATGTGATTAATAATCCTATAAACATCCACATAAAAACTTTAGGTAATAATCTATTTTTCATATAATCCCCTCCTTTTCTTTTCTAATACTATCATACTATATTTTTTTTGTCAAAAAACTAAAAAAGAGCTTATTCGCCCTTTTTTTCTCCTTCTTCTAACATAGTTGTAATGAATATACCATATCCCTTTGTATTATCATTCACTATTGCATGAGTTACAGCACCAACTATTTTATTATTTTGTACAATCGGACTTCCACTCATTCCTTTGATAACTCCATTAGTTTCATTCATCAATTTGTCATCCACTATTTCAAATAATATATTTTTTGTATTTGACTCTAAATTAATTTTTATAATATTTATGTTAAATTCTTTTATATTATTGTTATCTAGAACAGTATAAATTTTTGCTGGACCTAACTTAATCTCTTCTTTTTCAGCAACTTCTATTAAACTTTTTCCTTCGATATTTCCTGTATATTCTCCAAATATTCCTGTTTTAGTATTTTTTTCTATATATCCTTTTATTTCATTTTGTTTAAATATTGCTCTTTTTTCTCCAGTTTTTGTTATTGTACTTTTAATTGTTCCAGTGACATCTGAATTAAATATATACCCTGAAAGTATATCTATTATTTTACCTGTTTTATTATCTACTATTTCATGCCCTAAAGAACCAAATATTTTTGTTTCTGGATCTATATATGTTAATGTTCCAATACCAGTTATTTGATCTTTAATAAATAATCCAGTCTTAATTATATTATCTTCTTTAACTATTGGTAAAAATATTTCCTTTTCTTCTCCATCTCTATTAATTGTTATTTTTATTTCATTACTATTTGTTTCATTTATTTCGGATACTAGACTTTCAATATTTGATATTTTTGTATCATTAACTTTTACTATTTTATCTCCTATTGCAAATCCTGCGTCACTTGCTATAAATTTATCATTAACTTTATAAAACCCTATTATTAATATTTCTTTTGTTTTAACTGAAATACCAATATTATCTCCTCCGAGTATTATTTTATCGGAATATGCATATGCATTAAATGGTAATATAACTAATAAAATAGAAATAAATACTAGTAGTTTTCTTTTTAATTTCATTACTTCATCTCCTTCAAACTACATTTTTATTATTTCCATTAAAAATAAAAAAATACTGATTATTTCAGTATTTAGTCTTCTATTTCAAAATTTTCTAGTTTTCCATTTTCTTTTAATATTTTATTTACATTTTCTTCTGCACTTTTTAGCTTTTCATTACATTCTTTTGAGATATTCATTGCTTCAGTGAATTTATTTATTGCATCATCTAAATTTACTGAACCGCTTTCAAGCTCTTTTACTATAGTTTCTAATCTAATTAAAGATTCCTCAAATGTTTTTTCTTCTTTTTCTTTTGCCATATATCCTCCTAAATTACTTCAACATTAATATTTCCGTCTCTTAATTGAAGTTCAAGCTTATCCTCTTTTTTTACATCTGTTACACTTGATATTACTTTATTATCTTTTTTTACAATTGAATAACCTCTTTTTATTGTTAATAATGGGTTTAATACCTCTAATTTACCTATATAATTTGAGAATCTATTTATATTTTCATTGAGTTTATTTTGAATTCCGTTTATTAATTTACTATCTGTTAATTCTATTCTATTTTTATTAGAATTAATTATATTTTTATAACTTTGAATTATTCTTTCAAATAAATTATCAAATTTTTGTTCTTTTATTTCATATATTGTAATTGGATTTTTTAAGACATAGCTACTATCTAATTTTTTTAGCTTTTCTTTTCTTATATTTATTATATTTTTTATTCCATTTATTGTTCTAATTTCTAGTTGTGATAATAGTTTTATAATGTCATTAATATTTGGCACTGCCATTTCAGCTGCTCCAGTTGGTGTAGGTGCTCTAAGATCTGCAACAAAATCAGAAATAGTAAAATCAATTTCATGTCCAACTGCTGATATTACTGGTACATCTAAATCATAAATTGCTCTTGCTACAATTTCTTCATTAAAACACCATAAATCTTCAATTGATCCTCCGCCTCTTCCTATTATTAAGACATCTAAATCATATTTCTTAGATAATTCAATGCTTTTTACTATGTCTTCTGCTGCTTCTTTTCCTTGTACTAGTGTTGGAAATAATATAGTTTCAACTAATGGCCATCTTCTTTTTAATGTGGAAAGTATATCTTTTATTGCTGCTCCAGTTGGCGCAGTTATTATTCCAATTCTATTTGGTATTTTTGGAATTTTCTTTTTATGTCTATCATCAAATAAACCTTCTTGAGCAAGTTTTTTCTTAAGTTGTTCAAATGCTATATATAAGTTTCCTAATCCATCAGGTGTTATTGAATCTACGTATATTTGATATCCACCACTTGCTTCATAAACACTTACTCTTCCACTTACTAATACTTTCATCCCATCTTCTATGTTAAAATTAACATCTTTAGTATAAGTACTAAACATTACAGCATTTATTCTTGAATTTTCATCTTTTAAAGTAAAATAATAATGACCTCTTGTATGAGCTTTAAAATTAGATATTTCTCCTTTTAAATATATTTTATTTAAGTTTTGGTCATTATCCATTTTATATTTTATATATCGATTTAATTGAGTTACTGTAATATAATTATTGTTCATCTATTTCCTCACTATGATATATTTTGTCTAATGTTGCATTTAACATTTTAGTTACTTTTTCTTCACTATATTTCTTTGATAATTCAATTGCTTCATTGATTGCTACTACACTAGGTGTTTCTGTATATAATAATTCATATATTCCAATTGATAATATTGCTTTATCAACTTTACTTAGACGATTAATATTCCAATCTACAAGGTATTTATTTGCAATTTTATTTATTTCTTTTTGCTTTTCAATTATTTTGTATACTAATTCATTAACAAATTCATTTTCAACTTCAAGTTGATCTTTTATTAATTCTTCTACGTTATAGTCTACATTGCTATCTTGAAAAATATATACTTGATATAATACTTTCATTGCAATTTCTCTTAATTCACTTCTATTTTTCATGTTAAAGTCCCTTTCTTTAAAACATATTCAATTTTAGCATAATATGTTCTAATAATCTATAATTATTATTTAATGATTATTTTATTTTTTTAATTTTTTTATTTATAAAGTCTATTTCATGTATAGATGAAAAATCTACTTTAAATTGTTTTTTATTCATATCTAATTCTTTATTATTAAACATATAATAAAATGAATTTATAACTCCTCTATGAGTTACAACAAGGGTATCATCATCCAAATTCTCGAAAAATGTGTAATTATCTTTTATTCTTTGGTGGAATTCTTCTAACGATTCTCCATTTGGAAATAATGTATCAATTTCTTGATAGTCGAGCATGTCCTTTTCTTCTTTTGTAAGAGACTCACTTAACTTTCCTGTTAAGTCTCCTTTGTTTTGTTCTCTTAATATATTTGATGTTTCATAGTTAATATTTAATTCTTTTTTTAATATTTCTGCAGTTTCTATAGCTCTTTTAACATCACTTGTAATTATTTTTTTTATTTTTAAATTTTTTTTAATCCATTGTGCAGTTTTAATTACTTTTTCTTTTCCTTCTTCTGTTAAAGAGACATTGCTCCATCCCCCAACATATCCTTTTAAATCTTCTCCGTGTCTCATCAAATATATCATAATTACCTCTATTTTCTGTTCATTTTTTTATAGTTCTATTTAATGCTTAAATTATTAAATTATATAAAAATATTGTTTATTCATTTTCATCTAGTTCATTTATTGCATTTTTTAATACATTTATAGAATTAATTAATCTCTTTGTTTCATTTTCATTCAAATTAAAGTTTATTTTTCTATCAGCACCATTTTTATTTATTACTGAAGGTAGTCCTATATAAACATCATTTGTTTCATCATAAGTAGAAACTACCATTACAGTGTTTTCGTCTCCTAATATTGCATTAGTAATTCTAACAAGGCACATTCCTATTCCATAATAGGTAGCTCCTTTAGCATTAATAATTTTATTTGCTGCTGATTTTACTTCTTCATCTATTTCTAGCATATCTTCTTCTGAAATAAAATCAGTAATTGGTTGTAGTGCAATATTTACATTACTCCATGGAACAAATTCTGAATCACCATGTTCTCCAATTACATAACCATGAACATTTGATGGTGATACTTTAATTTTATCTGCTATTAAAAATCTTAATCTTGCTGTATCTAATGTAGTTCCGCTTCCAATTACTTTATATCTTGATAATCCAGAATACCTTTGTGTTAAATATGTCATAATATCAACTGGATTTGTTGCAATTAAAAATACTCCATTAAATCCTGTTTTCATTACTTCTGTTACAATTGATTTGAATATTGCTGCATTTCTACTCAAAAGTTCTAATCTTGTTTCCCCAGGTTTTTGATTTACTCCAGCTGCTATTACTATTAATGATGCATCTTTACAATCTGAATATTCTCCAACTTTTATTTTTATTTTTGATGGTGAAAAAGCAAGACAATGGTTTAAGTCCATTACTTCTCCTTCAACTCTTTCTTTATTTAAATCGATTAATGCTAGTTCATTTACATATGTTCTTTGATTTAATAATGCATATGCATAACTCATTCCTACATTACCGCATCCGATTATTATTACTTTTTTATTACTCATTCTATCACCTACTATTTATTATACTACTATTAAATCAAATCTAAAAAAAATTAGCAATAATTTGCTAATTTATTTAAATTCAAATTCATAGTCTAAGATTCTTACAGTATCTCCTTCTTTTACACCTAATTCAACTAATTTATCATCAATTCCCATTTTTCTTAGTTTATTTGCAAATCTTGAAATTGCTTCTTCTGTATTGAATCTTGTCATTTGAAGTAATTTTTCTATTTCTTTTCCTTTTATAAGCCATGCACCATCAATATCTCGTGATATGGTATATGGTTCTTCTTTTTGAAATTTATATAATACGTAGGACTCAAATTGTTCTTCTTCATATAATGGAACTTGTGGTATTTCATCTAACATATCTGCTAATTTCTCAATTACTTTATTTAGTCCTTCTTCTTTCATTGCACTTATTTCAATTATTTCTTTGTCTTTAACTTTATTTTTAAATTCTTTTAGATTACTTTCGGCATTTTCTAAATCCATTTTATTTGCAATTATTATTTCTGGCCTTTTTAGAAGCTTTTCATCAAATTCTTTAAGTTCATTTTTTATTATTAGATAGTCTTCATATGGATTTCTTCCTTCAGAGCTTCCCATATCAATTATATGTGCTATTACTCTTGTTCTTTCTATATGTTTTAAAAACTTATCACCTAAACCATCACCTTTGCTTGCACCTTCAATTAATCCAGGTAAATCTGCTACTACATAACTTCTATTGTTACTTGCTTTTACAACACCTAAGTTTGGAGTTAAAGTTGTGAAGTGATAAGCTGCTATTTTTGGCTTAGCTTTAGATATTTTAGATATTAATGTACTTTTTCCTACACTTGGAAGTCCAACAAATCCAACATCTGCAAGAAGTTTTAATTCTACTTTAAGTGTTCTTTTCTCTCCTGGCTCTCCATTTTCTGCAAAATTTGGAGCTGGGTTGCTTTGAGTTTTAAATGCAGTATTTCCTCTTCCTCCTCTTCCTCCAATAGCAACAGTTGCTTCATCATTTTTATTTTTTAAGTCTGCCAAAACAAGTCCTGTATCGTTATCTGTTATTATTGTTCCTTGAGGTACTTTAATAATTACATCTTCTGCATTTTTTCCATTTTTGTTTTTTCCTTCTCCGTTTTCTCCTTTTTCACCTTTTACAGTTTTCATATAACGAAGATCTATTAGAGTATGTAGTCCTTCATCTACTACAAATTTTATGTCTGCTCCTTTTCCACCATTTCCTCCAAATGGACCACCCATTGGTATAAATTTTTCTCTTCTAAAAGCAAGACATCCGTCTCCTCCACGGCCTGCTTCAACTTTTAAGATAACCTCATCTACAAACATTTTACCACCTCTTCAATACTTTCTTTTTTTGAATATCATAAATTAGTTCATGAACTGCATTATATTTACCTAATGCTACTTCTTCTAATTTTTCATTATTTCCAATCATAAAACCATTATAATCTCTTATCATTTCTAAATCATTATCATTATCGCCAATTGTATATATTTTCTTTTTATTTATTTCTAATAGTTTTCTTAAATATTCTATGGGACTACTTTTATTTATTCCTTTTTCTCTTATTTCAAAGTAATATGTTCCATTATGTCCATATATATCAAGTTGATAATTTAAATAATTTGCTTTAATTTGATCATATAATTTTAAAAAATCTTTATCTATTTTATTTTCTTTTACTACTAATGCTAAAGATCCTAGATTTTCTTTTTCTATATATATATCTGTATCAAATCTTGAATATGAAAATTGTATCTTTTCATGTATATTTTTCTTTACTAATGGATCTATTATCTCGAGTATTTCTTTATTTATTCTTCCTGCTTTTAATAAATTATTTTGTGAATCAAATAAAAATGTACCATCACTTGCTGCTAAATGTGTATATGGAATATTATGTTTTTTTATTTGTTTCATAATTGAATCATAAGGCCTTCCACTTGATAATAAAAAATAATTACCATCCATTATATATTTTTCTATTGTTCTACAATTTATTATTAAATCTATTTTATTAGTTGTTAAAAATGTACCATCATAGTCACTTACTAGCAATCCCATAATTGTTCCCCCCAAAAAATCAATGTTATTATATCATAAAAAAGAACACTCGTTAAGTGTTCTAATTATTATTCTTCTACTGGATAGCAACTTACTTGTTTACTATCTTTTCCAAGACGTTCAAATTTAACCTTTCCTGTAATTGTTGTATAAAGAGTATCATCACTACCCTTTTTAACATTTAATCCAGGATGAATTTTAGTTCCTCTTTGACGATATAAAATAGAACCAGCAGTAACAACTTGTCCATCACAAGCTTTAGCTCCTAATCTACGTCCTGCAGAATCACGACCATTAGATGTAGAACCTTGTCCTTTATGGTGAGCAAACAATTGTAAATTTAATTTTAACATATTCATAAATTCTAGTTCTCCTTTCTTATTTTAATATTTTTAGGATATTGTTCTTCTACTTCATTAAGCATTTTAATCATATTAGATATTAATTTGTCTACAATATCATTATGTTCAATTACTTTTATTGTAAGTAAGTCATTATTGTAATTATATTCTAAATAATTTTTATTGAATGAAAGAATTGCATTTATGCTTGTAGTAACTATACTTGAAACTCCAGCACATACAATATCTTTTCCATAATCATCATATAATGCATGACCATATATTTCTATTGTATCATTTTTACCTAAAATATTAACCTTAATCATATTATCCTTCAATTTTAGTAATTGTTACTTTTGTATATGGTTGTCTATGTCCATGAGTTCTACGGTTTGCTCTATCTTTTTGTTTATATTTAAACACTAAGATTTTCTTTTGCTTACCTTGTTTTTCAACTTTACCATAAACTACAGCACCATCTACATATGGATTACCTACTTTAGAATCAAGCATTAGTACTTCATTGAATTTAATATTTTCTCCAACTTCAGCATCTAGCTTTTCAACGTAGATAACATCATTTTCTGAAACAAGAACTTGTTTCCCACCAACTTTAATAACTGCTTTCATATATTTACCTCCTTTTTTATTTGTCTGGCTCGCTCTTAAGGTACACACAAGTGTTTAATAACCTTTTTAATGCGGTTTGAGCTATAGAGGCTACAAACATTTAGATTTTATCATTAAACTTATGAATAGTCAAGCTTTTTATATAAATAAAAAAGGCTTAAAGTAGCCTAAATTACATATACTTATCCATTTGTTTCATCATTTGATTAACTTGCTTTTGTGAAGGAGTCCTTCCCATTTGTGTCATTAAAGCTTTAATCATTTCTTCATTTATTGGAGGATTATTCTTAAGAAACTTTTGCATAAAATGTTTTGCTACAAAAAATCCTGCAACTCCTCCTGCTAAAAAGACTAATAAGTATTTTAATATATCTAAAAGCATATCCATTTATTATCATCTCCTGTACATAATATACTAAAAATATTAAAATTATACAAGCTTTTTTATATTTGACAAATAAAAATAATCATCATTTATAAAGTCACATACGAAGCAATTATTATATTCATAATTCAAAATATTAAAAAAATCTGTAAAGTTTTTGTTACAATTTATTACTATATATGTTCTTTTAATTTTCATTATACTTATTTCATTATGATATAAGTCATTTATGATATGTTCTTCCTTTCTTTTTAAATATTTAAGTTTATTGTGTAACATTATATATATTTTTAAATCTAATTTCTCTTTGTTGAAATTCAGCGCAACTTGCTTAAATATTGATTTACCATAGTCCAATTCTTCTTTTTTCATATAATATAAATTTTTAAAAAAATTAAATAAAACACTTGGTGTTTCTTTATATATGTTGTAAACTTCCTTATTCAAATTAAAAATGTAAAATACTCTCATTATTATCACCATAATTATAGTAATCTATTTTAAATTGTATTTTTGTCGAAAAAAAAGAAACTTTAATTATTAAGTTTCTTTTCTATTTTAGAAATAATATTTTCTTCTGTAAATCCATATTTTTTTAGGACATCTTTTTTATTTCCACTTGTTCCAAATTCATCTTGAGTAAACATATATTCACTATCGTTAACATATTTATACCATGAAATTGATGATGATGCTTCTATAACAAATGTTTTTACATTTTTTGGAAGTATTTCATCTTTATATTTTTTATCCATTTGCTCAAATCTCTCGATTGATGGCATACTTACCACACGAATCCCATATCCTTTTTCAATTAGACTATTATAAATATTCATTGTAAGTTCTAGTTCTTCTCCAGAAGTAATTATAATTGCTTCAAGTTTATTAATTTCTTTTTCAACTATATATGCTCCATTTATAACTCTGCTACTTGATGTGTGTTCTTGTATTTTAACTTTGTTTCTACCTAATACTATTGCTGCTGGTTTTCTTAATTCTAAAATTGATTTATATGCTCCAATTGTTTCATTTGCATCTGCTGGTCTATATACGTCTAAATTTGGAATTGATCTTAATGCAGCAAGTTGTTCTACAGGCTGATGAGTTGGGCCATCTTCTCCAACACTTATAGAATCATGACTAAATACATATATTACAGGTAAATTCATTAAAGCACTCATTCTAATTGCTGGCTTTAAATAGTCTGAAAATGAGAAAAACGTTGATACAAATGGTGTTAAATTTGAAAGTGCTATTCCATTTGCTATTGCACCCATAGCATGTTCTCTTATCCCAAAGTTAATATTTCTTCCGGTTGGATTTTCTATCGAGTTTGTTTCTGTTTCAGTAATTCTTGCCATTGTTGATTTAGATAAATCTGCACTTCCTCCAATTAAAAATGGATAATTTTTGGCAATTGAATTAATTATAATTCCTGAAACATTTCTAGTTGAATCCTTTCCATCTTCAGGGAAGTTATAATCGACTTCTTTTAGTTTAATAGGATTCTTATTATCATTAAGTAGTTTGAATAATTCTTTTTTTGTATCATCTAACTTATTGACCATACTATTCCATTTTTCAATTTCTTTTTCATTTCTATTTATGATACATTCTTTCATTATGTTTTGTGCTTCTTGTGAAATTGTAAATGGTACTTCACGTACTCCGAGAATTTTTTTAATTTCTATAATGTCATCTTCTGCTAATGGAGATCCATGAACTTTACATGTTCCTTCGTTCTTACTATATTTTCCAATTACAGTTTTTATTTCAATAATTGTAGGTTTTGTAGATGAAGTCTTAGCTTCTTTTATTGCATTATCAATACTTTCTATATCTTCTCCATCTTTTACCAATATATAATTCCAATTCATAGATTCAAATCTTGTTTTGATATTTTCGTTAAAAGAAGTATTTAAATCGCCATCTAATGTTACATCGTTTGAATCATAAAGTACTATTAACTTATTTAAATTATAAAATCCTGCCAATGAACAAGCTTCATAACTTATTCCTTCCATTAAATCTCCATCACCGCATAATACATATGTATAATAATTAAATATATTTTCTCCAAAGAATCCTCTTAAGAATCTTTCACTAAGTGCAAATCCTACACTTGAGGCAATACCTTGTCCTAATGGACCAGTTGATATATCTACTCCTTTTGTAACTCCATATTCAGGGTGTCCTGGTGTAATTGAATCTATTTTTCTAAACTTTTTAAGTTCTTCAAATGGAATATCAAAACCTGACATGAATAATGTTGCATACAAGAGTGCTGATCCATGACCTGCTGACATTATAAATCTATCTCTATTAAGCCAGTTATCATTATTAACATCAATTTTAAGATGATTTTTATATAAAGTTGCAATAATAGGTGCTGCACCAAGAACGATTCCTGGATGCCCACTTTTAGCTTCATTAATCATATCTATTCCTAATGCTCTTATATTATCAATTATTTTTTTTAAATCATTTTCATTATTTGTGTCTTGTTCTTTTTTATTTATATTTAACATATTTTACTCCTTTTTAATTAAGTGATTGATATAGTTTATTTAGAATTGCTTCTACTCCATTTTGCTTATTTGATAAAGTAATTATATTTGCTACTTCTTTTAATTTGTCTGTTGCATTTTCTACTGCTACTCTATATTCAACTTTTTTTAGCATATCTATATCGTTGTCTGCATCACCAATTGCCATTGCTCTATTTAAAGGTACTTGAAGATAATTACAAAGTATTTCTAGAGCGTTTCCTTTACTTACATCATTGTTTACAATGTCGTAATATAGAAGCTTCCCTTCTGCAACATGTTTTGTCTTATTTGCGATTTTTAATGATGTACTATTTTCTAAATCTCTTCTTAGCTCCATCATATTTTGTAATACATATGATTCTAGGATAACCTGAGATATTGGAGATTCTATTTCTGCTAAATTATCAATTATAGTAAATCCAATATTATTTTCACTCTTATTTGTATATCTTTTATTTAAGCTATTTGCCATAAAAAATAAATTGTATTTCTTTATTAAGACATCGAGCTGTTCAATTGATTCCTTTGAGAGGATATTTTGATAAATCACTTTTTTATTTTTAAAGTTATAGATTTCTGCACCATTTGATGCAATAACATAGTTGCTTGTACACAATTGCTTACATTTTGGAACTATAAAGTTCAATGGCCTTCCTGTATTTATCACTACTGGTATACCGATATCTGCAAGTCTTTCAAATATCATTTTGTTTTTTATATCTACTATTCCATTTTCTTTTGTCAGTGTACTATCGAAATCAGTAAATACTATTTTTACATTTTTCACAATATCCCTCCATCTTGTAATATTATAACATAACACATTTGTATTATTATAATTTTTTTTAAGTTTAATTCTTTGAAATAAAAAAAACGCTATTTAAAGCGTTATTTAATTATTGTATATTTCTTAATTTTATCTTCATCATCTGCAAAGTCGTAATATGAAGAATTAATAATTGGAATATCATATTCAAACTTGTTCAATGCTTCTTTAATTAGTTTTAACTGAGATTTGACATCTATTCCTTTTAATTCTAGTACATCTTTTGGAACCCCTAATGCAATTGATTTATTCATTGGTATTTTGACTTTAGTTTGTACTTCATCAGAATATGTTGAAACTCTATTTTTAAAATCATCTTTTGCAAGTTCTTGTATTGCTTTTGGGCCATAAAAATCATATATCATATGTGTTGTATAAGTAAGCCCTTCTATGTTATTTTCAAATACTATACAATAATTTTTATATATAAATGACTCGAATGAACTTGGGGATATCCAGTCAAAACTCTCATCAAATAGTGACTTTTGACATAACGATATCCATTTTTCTCCATTTAAATTAAGCTCATTATTTCTCTCAACTTTATATTCTCCATGTAATTCTTTTTTTGGTAATATGTATCCTGTCTTTATAATATTTATTAATCTTTTAATATTATAGTCTCTTATTCCATGATATAAGTATGGTTCCATTGCTTTCTCCTTATTAATGAACTCTTCTTTTATATATCTTTGGATTTTTATCAATTATAGCTTCATGAGATAAATTTATCCCTTGGATAATATTATTAGCTTCTTCTACAGCCATTAAAAGCATACTATTTTCCATTACTCTTACTACTGAAGCAAGAGGCTTTTTACCATTATAATCTACAACTATTGAATAAGATGAATTTCTAATATTTATTTTTCTGCTTTTTTCAAATATTCCACCTTCATAGAATACACCTTTATCTATAACTTCTCCATCTGTATATACTTTTGTTTCAAATTCTTCAAGTGGCGAATCATAAGATCCTATTTCATAGTCTCCATCTGAATTATCATATGAGATTTTTATTTTCCCTTCTGACTTTTTTTCTATGTATCTTGAATAATTAACTTTACTTATTGCAACTGCCATTTGTTCAACATTTTCACTATTATTGTCTAATATTTCAGCTATTTGTTCATCATTCAATTCAAATTTAATAGATTCGTCATCAGTAATTTCTTTTGTGAATGGATGACTTTTAATTAAATTAAGATCTAAATCTTCAATACTTAAACTATCCGCCAATTTTTTTGTTTCATCTGAACTATATATTGCTTTTACTATTTCTACTATATCGTATAATTTTATGCTATTAATTTCATTTTCACTCATAACTGCATAAATTATATCTAAAAATTTGTTCGAATCTATTTTCATGTTATACCTCGTTTACATTAGTGGTGCTATAAGTCTTAAAATACTTTGCCATAATTCTTTGATTTTTTTTGGCTTTGCTTCTTTTAAAGTGACACAATGAGACCTTTTTAAAGCTTGTTCTAAGTCTTTTTTTATGTTTTTTATTTCATCAACTTTTTCCATATATACTCCACATTCAAAATGGAGATATAAACTTCTATAGTCTAAATTAAATGTTCCTACTGTAGCAACTTCATCATCACTTACAAATACTTTTGAGTGAATGAATCCTGGAGTGTATGTATATATTTTTACTCCATTTTCAATTAAGTTATAGAAATATGATGAAGTTAAACTATATACTACTTTTTTATCTGCAATTTTTGGCACTATAATTTTTACATCAACTCCACGTTTTGCCGCTAAAATCAATGCTTTATTTAATTCTGAATCTATAATTAAGTATGGTGTTGATATATATAAGCTTTTTTTAGATTGATTGATTATATTTAAGTAAATATTTTCTCCAACGTATTCGCTATCTAGTGGATTATCACAATACCCAGCTAGGTATCCATTTGATTTATATTTATTTTTTTGATCTATTTTATATTTCTTATAATCTAAATCTTCATGCTTATATGCATTCCATAGAGAAAGAAACATTACAATAAAATTATATACTCCTTCTCCTTTTATCATTAAAGCATTGTCTTTCCAATGGCCAAATCTTACTTTTTCGTTTATGTATTCATCAGCTAAATTTATTCCTCCACAGAAAACTACTTTTCCATCTATTATCATTATTTTTCTATGATCTCTATTATTCATTATTATTCCTAAAAAAGGCTTTACTTCGTTGAATACAACAACTTTTATTCCTAGTTCTTCTAGTTGTTTATAATAGTCATTTGGAAGTGGTGCAATACAGCCGAAATCATCATAAATTATTCTTACTTCTACCTTTTCTTTTATTTTTCTTTTTAATATTTCTAAAATTGAATTCCACATTTTTCCTCTTTCAATTCTAAAATATTCTAAAAAGATATATTTTTTAGCTTTTTCTAGTTCGTAAAGCATTTCTTTATATGCTAATTCTCCGAGAGGGTAATATTTTACTTTGTTATTTTTTGTTACTGGGAAATTCGCATCTTTTGATATATATTTTAATTTATCAAGATTTAGAGAATTAATTTCTTCTAATATTTCTTGATCTTGTTCATAGTATTTTTTTGATTCTTTTACTTCTTTATTTACTTTTTTTAATGTTTTACTACTATGTAAGTCATTTCCTATAAATAGGTATAGCATTGTCCCTGCAACTGGTAAAATCATAATTAATATGATCCATGGCAAGTTTGCACTTAAGCTTTTTGCATTTTTAATTATTTCTAGTACCAATAATATACTTAAAATAAAATATATAATTTTTATTATTGTTACTAATTCACTAAGTAATGCTGCTAAAGACATTGAAAAAACTATTTGAATTATAAAACTTATTGTTACAATTAATAATCTTTTCTCTCCTTGCGTCATATCAACACCTCTTTTATATTTTTATTTTATTGTTTTCTATTCTTTTAATCAATTCTTTTCTCGTATTTTCATTTATTTCTAAACCAAAACGCAGTCTTTCTTCTTCCTCAATATTTTCTTCTTTTTCTATTTTGTTATATTTTTTACTTAATAATAATCCTTTGTATGTTTGGTAAACGCATCCTTTATTGTTTTCCTCATATCCAATATTTTTAAATGCTAAAGCTAAACTTTCAAATACATTGGCAATATGTTCGTTATCTGTTTCACGTGCTAATATACTTGTATCAACTGCAGCTTCTACTTCTGCATTTCTTTCTAATATATAATCATAACAATTCTTTTGATATTTAATAAATGCTATATGACTTTTTATCTCTTTTATTGGATTTGGTATAATATTTTTTTTAAGTAATATCTCATCTATTATACCCTTATAACTATCTTTTACTTCTTTATATTTAAATTGAATTTTATCATTACTAATTAGAAATTGATATGCATGTTCAACTTCATGAAGTAGCCCAAACATTTGATAGAATGCTGTCATTTTATTTGTATCCTTAATGTTAAATTCATCACATAAAACCTTTGCTGATTCTGATGATATTTTTTTAAATCCATCTCTTGATAATACTATTGTATTTGCTGATGGAACGTATCCAGGTACCGCATTAAAAATATTTCCTTGATTTGTTACTATTACTCCAATCATGTTTTTTTCATATTGATTTTTAGGTACAATTTTATTTAATATTTCTTCTATTGTCTTTATATCAATATCATTTCCTAGTGCTTCTATATAATTTTTAATTTTTAATAATTCTTCTTTTTCTCTTATGTGTGACATCTAAAACTCCCTCTTTAAAATGATATTATTATAACATTGTTATTTTAATATTTCAAATAAAATGATTTTTTATAATAAATTAAAAACAAACATGTGTTTTCATGTTTGTTTTTAGTATTTTTATTATTTAATTATACACAAGTGTATCCACCATCTACTGGTAAAATAACTCCTGTTACATAACTTGCTTCATCACTTGCTAAGAATATTGCAGCTGCGTTTAGTTCTCCTTCTTTACCATATCTTCCAGCTGGTACAGTTGCTTTCATGTATTGTGTAAATTCATCTGTAATTAATGTTTCGTGAGTTAATTCAGTATCGAAATATCCTGGACAAATTGCATTTACTGTAATTCCTTCTTTTGCTAATTCAGATGCTGCTGCTCTTGTAAAGTTAACAACTCCACCTTTTGAAGTATGGTATGCAATTGTTCCCATGGCCATATTTCCAACAAGTCCATACATTGATGCAATATTGATTATTCTTCCATAATGGTTTTCTTTCATAATATTTCCAAATGCTCTTGTAACATAAAATACTGAATCCATATCTGTTTTAATAGTGAAATCCCATTCTTCATCAGTCATATCTAATACACCAGCATTTTTTGCACTTCCTGCACAATTTACTAGTATATCAACTTTATTGAAAGTTTCTCTAGTTGCTTTTACAGCAGCATTAATGTCTTCAACATTTGTTACATCGCATTTTAATGGTAATACTTTAACTCCTAAGCTACTTAATTCATTTTTTAATTCTTCTAATCTTTCAACTCTTCTTGCTAGTAATACTAAATCAGCTCCTTGATTTGCAAATGCTCTTGACATTTGTTTTCCAAGCCCACTGCTTGCTCCAGTTATTACTGCGACTCTTCCTTTTAAATTAAACATATTTTCCTCCTTATACACTTTTTTATTATATCATACTTTAATAAAAAGAAAAAATCTTTTTATTTATTTTAATATATTAAGGAATCAATATTTTAATTAAGTATAGCTATTCCTAAGTTTAAATATCCTGCAAATGTAACCCATAAAAGATATGGTACTAGTAAATATGTAGTTAATTTATTTATTTTATTTGATGTTTTTATTAAAACCAATATTAATATCCATAATACGATTAACCATATAAATGCAAATACATAGGATTTCATGTTGAAAAATATTATGCTCCAAAAAAAGTTAAATATTAATTGTGCAATATATAGCTTTATTGATATATCTCTATTTTCCATATTTAGAATACTTTTATTTTCGTATATTAAATAACTTGCATATCCCATTAGTATATATAATATTGTCCAAGCTATTGGAAATAGCCATGCTGGTGGTGATAGTGGTGGCTTATTTATTGTTTTAAATGTTGACATATTATCTTTGGTAAGAAATGCTGATATACCTCCAATTATTAGTGGAATTGCAATTGCTATAATTATGCCCAATATTTTTTTTATATTATTATTTTTTATATTCATCTCTTCCTTCTAATATTATTTTATAGATTTTTTCACCATTTATTCATACTTTGCAATATCAATTAATCTTATATCGATTAAATTATCAAAATTGATGCTATCATTGCTATTTAAAATAACTATTTTTAAATCTTTATCTATTTTTTTACATATAGCATTTCTTTCTAAAATTTCCCCATTGTAATAATATTTTATATATATGTTATTTCCTTTTTTTATTTTTTTAACTTCTTCATTTATTCTTTCTTTTTCTTCATTACTTAATTCTATTTTTTGTTTAAACGTTTTGTTTTGTTTATTTATTTCATCTTCATATCCATCTAGAGCTTTAAATGATGCGAATTGTGCACTTCTATTATAAATACTCATTCTTTTATGCTTTTCACTAGGCTCATGATGCTTATAATATAAAATACTATATAAATCACTATTCACTTCTATGCCCTCCAATTTGTTTATTTCGCATTATTGTAGTAGCACCATCTAATAAATTAAACCCTTTTAGTATTGAATTTTTCCCATATTTATTTTTAATATTTAAAATTGCTTTTTGAACTTTATTCTCATCTCTTTCTTTTTCTTTTTCATTAATTATTCTTTTATTTATTTCATCATTATTATCAAATAAGTTGAATTGTTTGTAAACTATTGATTCATTAGAGACAATTTTTGGAGATAAAACACATGCACATATGTTTATTCTTCTAATTAAAAGTAATGGATTCGTAATTTCTTTATATAATACTTTTAAATATTTTATTAATGTTTCTGTTGATGAAGTTTTATGGGTAAGTCTAATTGTTCCATGTGAATGCTTTGGAATCTCTCTGCCATAATGATCTATTTTTATTTCTCCGTCGTATAGTTTTGATATATTTTTATCTGTTAAATTAGAAATGTCGTAACCAATAGTTAATACAAGACAATCTGTTACTACATTTTTCCCTACCATTTCAAGAGATAACAACTCCATCATTTCGATTGCAATTATTTTTGCTTTTTCATATGTATATGGTTCTTGTAAAACTTGGCCTTTCGACAAACTATTTGTACGTGGCTTATAACTCTTAATATCTTTTATTGTGCATGGCTCATATCCCCATGCATGATCGATTATAAGTTCTGCATTGATTCCAAACATTTTATATAGTTCGTCTTCATTACTAATAGAAAATTTTGCAATATCTCCCATTGTGTTCAGATTTAATTTTTTTATTCTTTTAGCTATTCCATTACCAATTCTCCAAAAGTCTGATATTGGCTCATGATTCCATAAAGTTTTTCTATATGATATTTCATCTAAAAATGCTATTCTTGCACCATTTTTATCTGCATCCTTATGCTTTGCAACAATATCCATAGCTACTTTAGCTAAATATGGATTTGTTCCAATTCCACCAGTTGCTGTTATTCCAGTTCTTTTATATATTTCGCTAATAATCATTGATATTAATTCATTACTATTTTTTTTATATAGACTTAAATATGGTGTTATATCACAAAAAACTTCATCAATCGAATAAACATATATGTCTTCTTTTGATAAAAAACTTAAATATATATTGTATATAAGTGTACTATATTTTATATAAAGTGACATTCGTGGCTGAGCAATAATGTAATCAAGATATAATGCACTATTACTTTCTAATTCATCACTATTGTATGACTTGCCTATAAATTTTCTATTTTTATTTTTTATTTTTCTTTCCAAATTTATTTCTTTTACTTTTTGAATTACTTCAAATAATCTTGCTCTTCCTGATATACCATATTTTTTTAATGATGGTGTGACTGCAAGACATATTGTTTTTTCAGTACGCTCTGGATCAGCAACTACTAAATTTGTTTTTAGTGGATCTAATCCTTTTTCGACACATTCACAAGATGCATAAAAACTTTTTAAGTCTATACATGCATAAATTTTATTCATATATCTCCTTTCTAAGTATAATATTAGTTACTTCTAATATAATATATAATACATTTGTTCGATTGTCAATTATTAAAAAAAATATTATTTTTGCTCTTTTAATAATATTTTTTTCTTTGATTCTGTCTTTACTTTATCTTCCAATTCTTTTTGTGCTATTTCTATTTTGCGTAGGAAAATATTTATATCTACATTTTTATCTTTAAACTTATTTAACCCTCTTTTTAAAATCTTAATTTCTTTATCATATTCCTTTGATTTATGATAATAATTTGCTAATTTTAAGTATCCATTTATTAATAGTTTTAGCTTAATATTTCTTTCCTTTTTCTTCTTTTTTGCTATGATATTCAATGTTTTTTCTCTAGTAAATATGTTTCTTGTATCTAACTGTTCTATTTTTCTTTTTTTAATTTTCTTACTTTCGTTTATGATAAATTTTGAAATTTTATTTAAGCTTTCACTATTATTTATAGGAAATATTATTTTCTTATTCTCTTTTTCTTCTTTTTTTTGATTAGTATTTTTTTCTCTTTGAGGTAAAATGAAATATTTCTTCTTATTTTTTATTCCAAAATTGATATTTGTAGACTCTAAATTAATAATTCCATTTTTATTTTTATTATAATATATCTTATTTACTTTATTGTTGTTGTCATATATTATTTTACTAACTAAGGCACAGAATACTTTTTCTTCATTAGATAATATAGGCTTATGTTGATGGTAATCAGATTCTTTTTGCTTATTTTGCATTTTATTATTTATTATTAAATTCTCTTTTTTAATTTTTTCTATATTTTTATATACTTTTAAGTTTTCAATGTTTCCAATATTTGTATTATTATTTACTTTTTTATTTTTTGTTTCTATCAAAGGCATTTGTTCTTTATTTAAAACTTTATCATCAATTTTGTTATGACTTATCTTTTTTTCATTTTTAGGAATTATTTCATTTTTTATCATTGATTGCTTATTACTAATATTACTATTATTACTGTTTTCTTTTTTTGAATTACTATCCTTTATTTCTTGTTTGGTAATAATTTTTGATTCTTGAAAATCTAAATTTATTTTATCATCTTTTACTTTTATATCATTTTCATTTTTTTGATTTAAAGTTTTAACTGTAATAACTTTTATATTATTACTATTTTTATTTTTAAATTCATTTTTTATAGAATTTTTTTGACTATATAATAATAGTGCAAATATTATGATTAATTCTAATGACATTATAATTTTATTAAAATTAAAAATGATAAAAAGTACTATAAATATCAGTAATATTATTACATAAATCTTTTTGTTTTTTAGCATTATACCACCACATTAAAGATATTATATCATAAATTTTAATTTACAAAAAAGGATCAAGAACGATCTTAATCCTTTAATAATTATTTCAAAGTTAGATATCCAGGTTGTACTTCATTATCAATTACTGCATACGTAATAGATATATTGTTGGAGTCATATACAGTATTATTTCCTCCAACTATATTCGTACATCCATTAAACATTGAAGCATTTTTATTTGTTACATTTTGATTTGTAAATGCATTACTTACATATATTGTTTCTAATTTAGCACAATCCTTAAACATATCTGTCATATCATTTACTTTTTCAGTACTAAAGCTTGAAATATCTATTGTTTTTAATTTATCACATTTAGTAAACATATTAGACATATTTGTTACGTTCTTAGTGTTAAAACTATTAATGTTTAGACTTATTAAATTATTATCATCTTGGAACATTGATCTCATATCAGTTACTTTTGATGTATCAAAATTTGATAAATTTAGTGATTCAATACCTTTCATGCCTCTAAACATAAATCCCATATTAGTTACATTTTTTGTATTGAAATTAGATAAGTCTAATTCTGTAATATTTTCTAATCCATAAAACATAGAACTCATTGTTGTAACTTTTTCTGTATTAAAGCTTGAAATATTTAGTGAAGTTAAGCTACTACATCCATTGAACATATTAGACATATTAGTTACATTTTTTGTATTGAAATTACTTAAA
>CAMNJQ010000034.1 GCA_946541575.1 uncultured Clostridium sp.
CTATGACAAATCAAGAAATATATAGTGGAATATTAACAAATCTATCCTTAAATACATTTACAGCTCCAGAAAATATGATTTTCGATTCTTGGAATACTGAAGAAAATGGAGGAGGAACTTCGTATACTGATGGAGGAAAAATAAATTTAGTAAAAAGTGATGGTGAAACAATTACTCTATATGCTCAGTGGAAACCAACTACGCAGACTTGGTCAATGACATCCGATAATGTACATGTTACGGATGGTTATATAACACTAGAAGTAGGGGATCAGATAACTGGATATAGTGTAAATGTGGATAATACAACTTATGGTGATGGAAATTGGTTTGTATTGGGAGCCGAAGATGGAAAACTACTGATAATTCTAAAACCAGGTGTTGGGCAAAGAGCAGTTCAAGGTAATGCTTTAAACTGGCCTAGCTTTGTTGCAAACCTTGATAGTATTGCATCACATTATAAAAATCCAACTTATGCTGATAATTCAAGGTCTATTAATTTAAGTGATATTAACAGAGTAACTGGATTTACACCATATGAAATGGAGTCAATAACATTTACAAATGATAATGGAGTTATAAGAACTAAATATATCCCTGATAATGTTAATGACTATGCTCACACTTTATATTATTATGATTTTGAATCTAGTTCTTGGAAAAAACTTAGTAATGGAAGTAGCATATCATTTGCTTCTAATGGTTATCAGTATGGTCCGGGTCCAGGTCAAAATAATGTTAATGGAAGTGAAAAAGCATATAATCTAATCTTTAAAGATACACATGACAAGAATTGGATGATAGATGGTCATGTTGTAACTTATAGAGGTAATCAGTATTGGTTAGCAGATGCAGTTATAGTGACTTCAGCTGGGCAAGGACTGATTTATTATTGTTTTCAATATATTGATTACGAAAAAGTAGATTGGGTCATCGCAGGTAAATCTGAAGATAATCCTGCTGATAGTTCTTACTCAGAGTTTGATAATTTTGTAAGACCTGTAGTTACTCTAAAATCTGAAGTTCGTATAAATGCAAGCGGAACAATTATTAATTAAAAAAAGAATCAATAATTAACTTTACAATTGAAAATTAAAAGACTAAGCAAATTCACATATCTTAGTCTTTTTTTATGATATAATTCGATTAGGATGTGATCATATGGAAGATATATCAAAGAGTGAGAATCTTGTTCCATTTAAAGGAATAATAAATAATATTTTTGAGTGTTGTCTAAAAGAAGAATGTGAAAAACAACATGAAAATATAGATCCAAAAAATTTCCATGATATCATGATAAAGACAAACTGGTTACTTTTATTATCTAATCCTGAATTAAATATGGAATTATATACTAAAGTTTACAACTATGTTAAAGATTCTATTGAGAATAATAATATCTTACAACTATTTAAGGAAATGGTTGAAAAGCATGATACCTTGATGAGAAAAGAATATTTCTATCAAGGAAAAGAAAAAGAAGAAATATATTGTTTTACTCCAACATTTATTTTTAGATATGGAAAATACTATCTTTTTAATTCCTGGGAATCTGATGAAAAATATGACTTTATTTATTTACCACTTGTATCAATTAATGGAGTTCCTGTTCCTGAAATTTTTTCAAAGTTTAAAAAAGCTGGATTAAATAAAGAACAAGCACTTATAGCAATGACTGGAGTAGGATTATTTAAGTATATTGGTCTTCCAGATGATGAAATGTATTTTGAAGTAGAATATAATAATGAAATAATAAAATTACCTGTTAGTAATTATTCTGGATTCTCCTTTGACCCTAATATTTTTAAAAAAGGAGGTTCAATTGTACATGAAATGTATGACTTAAAACCTCAATCATATGAAAGAAGTACAGATGAGGCAATTGATAATTATTCTTACTCAATCTTTCAAAAATGTCTTATGATCCTAAATGGTATATGTAGTAATAATTATGATAGAAGTGTAGTACAAAATTTATTTGCTACTACAGATTTAGATTCTTATGTTGTAAGTGATAACTATTTTAATGCAATGCTCATGATTATTTATTTTATGAATACTTTAGAAGAAGTATTAAAGATTGTTCCTGATGATATGAAAAAGGGTATAGCACTAAACTTCTTAGACACTATTTATAAAGATTCTGAAAACAATTATTTTATTAATGAGAATAATGAATCAGTTGTTATGTATCCATTACAAATTGTTAATAGTCCACACTTTGATGCAGGAAAATTTTTAAAGTCCATAAAAAATTGTTTTGCACACTTTTTGTATTCATTAGATAATGAATATATTAATGCTCGTGAAATAAATGTTTTAGGCGTTTATCAAAATATACAAATTCCAATGAATTTAAATATATTTTTCTCAAGCTTTAATCAAATTTTAAGTGGTTTGGATTTATCGAACCTATTTCCAATAGTATTTGAAGATAGGCATCCTTTACCATATGGTGTAACTCCAAGTCCTCTTTCATCAATAGAACAAGTTTCATCTTATTTAGATATATTAATGCTAAGTAATAATGAAGAAGTAAAGTGTAATGATAGAGAGTTAAATTCTATAGATACGCAATTACTTGCTAATAACTATAATGATATAGAAAGAGTTCATTATTTATCTGAATATAATGAAAAAGATAAAAGTTTATCATCACATACTTTCTTCTATGATATGAAATTTGACATTGCTCCATTGAGTAATGATTTAAAAGAATATGTTTTGGAAAAGGTATCTCAATATGATGAATTCTTTAAAAAAGATTTATTTGAACAAAGAAATTATATTAAAGACTTAATTAGATATAAAGTTTCTAAAGAAAAAGTACCTAATGACATAATCTTTGATTTTATAAATACTAAAGATAAAGCTACTGGTAATATACATTATTTATTAGAAAGTTATTCACCTCTTCAAAAAGAAAAAGTTATAAGACTTATAATTAAAACAATCTTGAATACATTATATTTAATTACAAATGGAAAATTTGAAGATTATGATGATTATTATGTTAATTATGAAAATATGGGATTCCTTTCAGGAATTGATATTACTTTTGAAAAAACAAAAATTGAAAACAAATTAAAACAATTAAAAGTTCAATATAGTAATATAGATAAAGAAATAGAAAAACTAAAAGAAAAAAT
>CAMNJQ010000035.1 GCA_946541575.1 uncultured Clostridium sp.
AGTTGAAAAAGCAGCACAACCAGTTGATAAAATGTTAGGTGTAAAACAATCAGCCTCAGAAACGCCTAAAGTGAACCCAAATGCATCAGTGGATGTATCAACAGGTCAACAACTAGTAGTTGAAAAAGCGGCACAACCAGTTGATAAAATGTTAGGTGTAGTACAACCAGCCCAAGAAACACCTAAAGTGAACCCAGAGGCAAATGAACAACCAGCCCAAGAATCGCCTAAAGTGAACCCAGAGGCAAATGAACAACCAGCAAAAACAGAAGCTCAACAGCAAAACGGAAAAAGTAGTTTAGGGCCAATAGAAAAAGCGTTTGGAATTGAAGATGGTACAGAACAACCAGCTTCTGGAACTCCCAAAGTGAACCCAGAGGCAAATGAACAATCAGCCCAAGAAACGCCTAATGCACAAGATGTAAAAGCAACAGCTGCATCAAAATCTGTTGTGACATATGGTACTGAAACTCATGGAGATTGGAGTCAATATAATATTGATTATAATAAGTTACAGGGTAAAACTATAAACTATAATTATGTTGGTACCCCAGGTTCTGATGGCAGTGCTGGGACTCCTCTTTATGTTAATATTGCGACAGATTTGAGAGGTAAAACTGCAAGTGATGCATATACTTATTTACATGGACGTAATGATATTGCAGCTCATGATGTAGAATCTTATGTAAGAGCTTTAGCTGAAGATGGTATATTACGTGATGGAAAGGACCTTTTATTTACTGATAAGGACAATAATACTTATGTTTCTTTAACTCCTATAGCAAAAAAAGATGAGGAGACCGGTAAATTTCCTACTCTTAATTATGAAAATGATAGTAAATTTATTAGCGATGATTTACAAAATCGTCTTGATGAATTTAAGGGAAAAAATTATACCGCTGAGTATTTAAAGGATCAGGTATCTTCTGCAACCTTAGAATTGAATTCTGCAGCAAACGAAATGTTAGCAAGAATTGGGGGAAGTTTTTCTCAAGATGTTAATCAGTGCTTTGGTGATATGGTTGGGACATTGGATACTTTAGCAAATCAACTTGAAAATATTTTAGGTCCTAGTTGTGAAGCACTTAATCAATTGAATGAATTGAATGATAAAATTAAAGCCAAACAGGAAGAACTTAAGATTGCATATGATGCTTACATGCTTGTTCAAAAACCGTATAACGACTATGTTCAAAAATTAGCTGATTTGGGGGAAGAACCAAAACCTGATTATGAAGAAGTAGGAACTGGTGAGTTAGATGCAAATGGTAAAGAAATAAAAGAAAGAAAAGAAACTAAAGAACATGCTGATTGGGCGAAGAAGTATAACGAATATCAGAATTATATAAATCAAAATACCCAGAAAGTGCAAGATGCTTTGAATAAGTATAATGATATTAAAGCACAAGGAGATAAACTTGCGGAAGATGCTTTGAAATGCTTAGATGTAATTGATAATTTATTGAAAAATTGTGAAAGTAGTAAATCAATGGTAAGCCAAAGAAATCAACAAGGAAGTCAGATGTATAATTTATTTCATAGTAATAATGAAAAAGAAATTTTGGAATCTTATCGAAATGCTAAAGCTGAATTTGAGGATTTTGATAAATTCCCAACTTTACTTCCTCTAAGTGGATACTTTAATGGTAATGATTTTAAAGAATATGTTAAAGATGATATTATCACACATAATGATGGATATCCTAATTTGTTTAAGATTAAAAAAGTGTTTGATCCTCGTTCTGGAACAGTAACTATTGTTGGTTTAGATAAGGATGGTAATGAAATTCCTGGAAGTGAGATGGACATTTTCGATCCTCGTGAAATTTTCCCTGTTAGAAAACTTTTAGATAAAGATTATTCAACTCCTGAAATTCAGGCTTGGATTAAAGATAATAATCCTGTAGTTACAACTGAGCCTGATGTTCCACCTGAAGCTATAAAAGTGGATGAAACTACTCCTGGTACTGATCCTGGAACTACTCCTGATGGTGGAAACCCACCTAGTAATCAACCTGACAATCCACCTGATGACACAAATCCGCCAACAAATCCACCAACAAATCCACCAACAGATCCATCAACTGAACCACTTCCAGCAACTCCATCTCTTCCAGAAGCTCCTGAATTAGGTATATCTTCTGGTGATCATTTCTCTCCTAGTGAACTTGGCTCTTATCAAGGATTTACAAGCGATAATAGTTATGTTTCTTCTGCTTCTGGGGATGTTGCTCCACAAACAGGACTAGATGGAATATATGCTGCTGAACAAGATGGTAATAAAAATAATCTTGGATTTGGTGCTCTTGCTGGCATTGCAATTGGTGCTGCTGGTTTAGGTTTATCTGGACTTGCTGCTTCTAAGAATAAAGACGATGAGGAAGAGAAGGAAAAGAACGATCAAAATTATCAACAACAAAGAAATATGCAGAATGCTAATAATGCTATGAATGGATTATATGGTATGTATGGAATGGGACAGCAAGGCCCTCAAGAAAATAGACAAAAAGATTTAGTATTTAATAATGATGGTACTTATTCATTTGCTGGCAGTCAACCTGTAGCTACTAATAACAATATTGCAAATGATGTAGCAATTAATAATACTTTTAACAATAATCAAAATATTTTATAAAGAAAAATTAACTAATATCAATTATGATATTAGTTTTTTTTAATTTATTTTTTTATTTAATTGATTTATGTTTTGATGAGTGATATTATATTGTTATGATAGAAAAAGGGGTATTTAATATGGATGATTTAAAGGCTTTATATTTCCGTATCGAAAATCCAATAGATAATAAAATTAAATGGAATAAACTTTTAAATATTTATTCTATGTCTTTTAATTATGAAGATTTTTATACTCGTGTTACAAAAAAAGACAAGGAAACTACTTCTGTATTTTATGATAGTGAAGATAAGAAAACTTTTTGTTTAATGATGTGGTCAATATGGAAGAAAAAAATCTTAGGTATTTCTGAAGAAAAGATTAGAGAACTAATTGATAATAAAGAACTATCTTTTGATATATATGATGTTATTAAAAGTGTTCGAGATTTAGAAAGTATTAAATCTTATACTGCTTTGCAACAAGTATTAACTAATTCTGATATTAATATGTATTTTTCTGAATTATTTGATGACTTTAATCACAAGGTTATTATTTATTCTGATTTTGATATTAAAAAGGATAGTTCATATAATACTGTTTTATCTATTAAAGTTGATGCTAATAGATTATATAAAATTCTTAAGTTATATATTAATGAATGTATTTCTCAAGAAATACCTTATTATGTTAAGTTTGATGAATTTGGTAAAGAAATAGTTGTTAAAGTTTATACTACTATTGATAATTTTAAGAAAAATGAATCAATATTAAGTATTATTAAAAAAGAAAATTATATGTATATGCATAGTAATTATGAGTTATTATCTGGTAATATTAATGATTCTATTGCAATTAGAAATAAAGATTATTTTAATACTTATCAATATCAAAGAGAAAGAAGTTTAATATTCTTTAAATCAATTGATAGTGTTATTTATGAATATATTTTGAATCATCTAAATACTTTAGTTTCTTATAAAGAGGGTAGAATGAATATAATTGATTATTTATCTACTTATGTAATGGAAAAAGTTATTAATGAGTTGGTAAGTAGTAGTATTAAATCTACTCAGGAATATTTTTTAATTGCAAATAGTGAAGATTTAGTTAATCTAAAGGCTTATATAAAAGAAAAACTTTCGCTTAATATGAAAAATATTTTGAATGAAAGATTATACTTGAAGCCATCTGATGAAGAAATACCTATTGTTATTAATGATGAAAAGAAGATTAATGTTGAGGTTGATGTATTTATGTGTGGTATTAGAAATTTAATACAAACATTAATTTCAAAAGATAGTTCTATTGAGAAGTCATTTAGAGTTAGAATTAAGAATGAATGTCAATTCTTTAAAGTTGATTATGATAAATTTTGCTTAGATCAAGGATTTGCTAAGAAATTATTCTATAATAAAGAGAAATATGATAATTTGAATAAAGAAATTGATAAGATTCATGATGAAATTAAGAAAGTTGAAAGTTTTGAAAATTTAGTATCATCTGAGATAAATCAAGAAACTCGTGATAAGATTTCTGAAAGTATGACTGAGTTAAAAAGTTTGTTTAATTTAGAAGAAGGCAGCTAGCTTTCTTTTTTATTTTTTTATTTAATTCTTTGTGTTATAATATTTCTTGCAATATATTTTCTTGAGAGGACATGTAGTATGAAACGTAGTGAAGTAGATTTAAGTAAAATTAGTCCAATGATGGCTAAATATTTAGAAATTAAGGAAAAGTATAATGATACAATTATTTTTTATAGATTAGGTGACTTTTATGAGATGTTCTTTGAAGATGCTATTTTATGTTCTAGAGAACTAGAGCTTACTTTAACTGGTAGAAATGCTGGCTTAGACGAGAGAGTTCCTATGTGTGGAGTACCACATCATGCATATTTACAGTATTTGGAAAAACTTGTAGATAAAGGCTATAAAGTAGCAATTTGTGAACAACTTACTGATCCTAAAGAAACTAAGGGAATGGTTGATAGAGATGTTATTCAAGTTGTTACAAAGGGAACAATAATTGATAATACTTTATCTGAAAAAGATGCTAATTATATTGGAAATATTTATGATTTTGAATACTCGTATGGTATTAGTTATGCTGATATTACTACTGGTTATTTTTATGTAATTATTCTTGAACATGATAAAGAGAAGGTAATAAAAGAAATTGTAAATAGGAATATTAAAGAAGTAATTTTAAATGATAAAGTTGATAGAGAAATAATATATTTACTTAAAAATAATTATAATATCGTTTCTACAATTAGAGATGATATTTATGATGGAGAAGAATATAAATATATTAGTTCAGATTTAGTTGATGTTAGAATGAAAACAGTTGTAAATCATTTGATTTCATATATTCTTGATACTAAAAAAGGAGATATGACACATTTACAAAAAGCATCCATTGTAGATTTGAATGAATATTTGATTTTTGATAATCATACCAAGAGAAATTTAGAGTTAGTTGAAACATTACGTTTAAAGGAAAGAACTTATTCTTTGTTATGGCTTCTTGATAAGACTAAAACTGCTATGGGAAGTAGGCTATTAAAGTTTAATATAGAGAATCCTTTGACTAATAAAGAAGAAATAGAAAGACGTTATAATGTTGTTGAAACATTATTAACAGAATTTATTCAAAAGAATGATTTAGTTAATTTATTAGATGAAGTATATGACCTTGAACGTTTATCTGGAAGAGTGGCTTATGGTAATCTTAATGCTAGAGATTTACTTCAATTAAAAAGATCTTTAAAAGTTTTACCTGCTATTAAAAATATTCTTTCAGAAATCAAGTTTTATAAATCTATTGATACGTTTGATGAATTATATGAATTACTTGAAAAATCAATTGTTGAAGATCCACCAATTGGTGTTAAAGAAGGAAATATAATTAAAAGTGGTTATAATAGTGAACTTGATGAATTAAGAAGTATAAGTAGTGGTTCTAAAGATTTTATTTTAAAGATAGAACAAGAAGAAAGAGAAAGAACTGGTATAAAGAATTTAAAACTTGGATATAATAAAGTATTTGGATATTATATTGAAGTTAGTAAAGGTAGTATTCCGTTAATTAAAGATGAATTTGGTTATGAGAGAAAACAAACTCTTGTTAATTGCGAAAGATTTATTACTCCTTTATTAAAAGAAAAAGAAAATATTATTGTTAGTGCTGAAGAAAAGATTATTAATCTTGAATATAAACTATTTATGGATATTAGAGAAATTGTTAAAAAGGATATAGCAAGAATTCAAGAAACATCAAAGACTATTGCACTTATTGATATGCTAGTTGCTTTTTCTATTGTTAGTGAAGAAAATAATTATGTTAGACCTAAATTAGTAAATTCAAGAAAAATTGATATTAGAGATGCAAGACATCCAGTTGTTGAGAAAGTTATTAAAGATGAATTTGTTCCTAATGATATTATTATGAATGATGATATTGATATTTTACTCATAACAGGGCCAAATATGGCTGGTAAGTCAACTTATATGAGAACATTAGCTATTATTATAATTATGGCTCAGATAGGCTCTTATGTGCCTTGCAAGAGCTGTTCTATTCCAATTTTTGATAAGATATTTACTAGAATTGGTGCTAGTGATGATTTAGTTAGTGGGGACTCTACATTTATGGTAGAAATGAAAGAAGCTAATAATGCTATTCATGATGCAACTGATAAAAGCTTGATTTTATTTGATGAATTGGGAAGAGGTACTGCTACATATGACGGAATGAGTCTTGCTCAATCTATTCTTGAGTATGTTCATGATAAGATTCATGCTAAGACAATTTTTTCTACTCATTATCACGAACTTACTTCATTATCACAAGATTTAAAACATTTAAAAAATGTTCATGTTAGCGCAGTTGAAGAAGAAGGTAAAATTACTTTTTTACATAAAGTAAAAAGTGGCTCTATTGATAAAAGTTATGGTATTCATGTTGCAAGCCTTGCTCATCTTCCAAAAGAAGTTATTGATAGAGCAAATGAAATATTAAGTTTCTATGAAAAGAAAAATAAAAAGGAAAATCCTTTTATGCAAATTGAATTACCACTAGATTTTTCAAATGAAGAAAATGAAAATGATCAAATAATTGATAGAATTAAGAAAATTAATCCATTGGAGATAACTCCAATTGAAGCTTTAAATATTTTGTATGAATTGAATGAAAAACTTAAAGATAAAAGATAAATTGTTTAATTTAGTAAAATGTGTTATATTTTAATAAAGTAGGTGTGTAATGAGTATTATTGATGTTTTAGTAGTTTTATTGATTACTATGTGTGCTGTTATTGGAATGAAAAAAGGATTTATAAAGACTTTTGTTTCTTTTGTTGGAATTATTTTAGTATTTATTCTTTCTTATTTATTAAAAGATATTCTTGCAGAGTGGATGAGTCTTAATTTACCATTCTTTAGTTTCGGTGGAAGCTTTAGTGGTGCAACTATTTTAAATGTAATTATTTATCAGTTATTAGCTTTCTTTATTGTTTTTGTTGTTTTAATGACTTTATATTCTGTTTTAGTTAAAGTATCTGGTTTAATTGAAAGAATTTTAAAGATTACTATTATTCTTTCTATTCCAACTAAAATAGGTGGTTTGATTGTTGGAATTTTAGAAGGTATTATTATTTCTTTAATTTTGATTATCTTTTTATCACTTCCAGTACTAAATTTTGGTTTAGTAAGAGATTCTATAATTAGAAAGTATTTATATAATATTAGTCCAATTGTTGGAAATATTACTAGCAATACTAATGATGCTGTTGATGAGATAATGACTTTAAAAGATAAATTTGATGAGGACGAAGATAAAGAAGAATTTAATATAGAATGCTTTGAAGCTTTGTTAAAACATCATGTAATTGGAACTAGTTATTCTGAAAAATTAGTTTACAGTGGTAAATTAAAAATTAATGAAGATAGGGCTAAAGCTATTATTGATAGGTATAAATAAGCTTTTTGTTTATTAACTGATATTATTTGAATATCAGTTTTTTTTTACATGTTTTTACATTCTTTTATTAAAATCTAATTTACTATTAGTATATATTAAATTTATAATTAAATTAGATAATTGGAGGATGTATGAAAAAAGATACTTCTAAAAAGCTTAATGAAAAGAAAAAAGTAACTGATAAAAAAAAGGTAATAACAAAAAAGAAAAAATCTAAAAAATGTTTAAATAAGAAAGAGGCTAAAGCTTTTACATTAATTGAATTACTTGCTGTAATAATAATTCTAGGAATATTAATGATAATAGCAATACCTAGTGTAACTACTTATATTAGTGATTCAAGAAAGAATTCTTATATTGATACTGCAAAAAATATTGTTGGTGGAGCAAGAAATATTGCAAATGAAGGAAAGCTAGGAATGTATGATACTGGTACAACTTATTATTTACCAGCTAGTTGTATAAATACTGAAAATGGACTTAAATCACCATATGGAGAGTTTACTGAAGCATATGTAGGCTTGATATTTGATGGAAAAGAATACAATTATTATTGGATAAGTACAGATGAAACAGGACAGGGAATAAGGGATGTTACTAAAGTAGATAAGCTTAACATAGATTTAATAGATAGTAATTTAAGTTCTGATGAAATAGGAGAAAAAGTAAGAGAAACTAGTATTCTTGGAAGAAAAAATATTTTGATTTTAAAATCTGATTGTAATTCTTGGAATGATGTGTATATTGCAAGTAGTAATGTTAATGAAAATGGTGAAACTATTGAAGACGCTTACATAGAAAATCCAATTTATTGGGCATTACAAGATAATGATTCTAATAATGTTAATGAAACATTAGTATTATCAAAAAATGAAGTACATGGTAAATTAGAAGGAGTTTTTTCTGGGGATACAGTATTTACTTCTTCAAATCAAGTTCCATGGATTAATTCTTCTTATTTATCAAACGATAATTTAAGTAGAAATGTAACTAATTTGACTATTGAAAGTATTATTTATCCTACATCAACTGCTTATTGGTTTAATGGCGTTGGATATACCTCAAATTCTATGGTAGCAAATTTTTCCAATTTGAAAGTTGATAATGTCATTAATATGTCTTATATGTTCTATTTCTTTGCAGCTAAAGCGACTCAATTTAATTATGATTTTTCAAATTGGAATACATCAAATGTAACTGATATGTCGTGGTTATTTAGTAATTCTGGAAGAAATGCTACATCATGGAGTATTGGAAATTTGAGTAATTGGAATACTTCAAAAGTTACAAATATGGAAAATATGTTTGGAGGTCAAGAAAAAATAACATCATGGAGTGTAGGTGATTTGAGAAATTGGAATACTTCGAATGTAACCGATATGTCAGGAATGTTTGGTGGAGTTGGAGGAAAAGCTACAACTCTTGATTTGAGTTATTTAAAGTATTGGGATGTATCAAAGGTAAAAAGAATGTCAGGTATGTTTGAAGAGACTGGACAATATGTAACGAATTTAGTTATTGATTTAAGTGGTTGGAATACATCAAGCCTTACTGATACATCTAATATGTTTTTTGCTACAGCATTAAATTCAAGGACATTAACAATAAATTTAAGTGGATGGAATATGTCTAATGTAACACAATTATTTTATATGTTTACTTATTCTGGTCAAGGAGTTAGTACATGGAATGTTACAATTCCAAGTACAAATGGTGCTGGAATATCAAATACAACTACTTCTATGTATGGAAAAACTACATCTGTTATTGCTAGATCTAGCGAAGGATGTTATAGATGTAGGTATACTTTAGCAAATTAGGTTTATTAAAAAAAAGTAATAGATTTATCTTTCTATTACTTTTTCTTTTTGTTCTCTTATTTTATATTTTGTTTCTAATAATTCTTTAATTTCTTTTGTACATTCTACTTTATATATTATGTTTTCTTTATATTCTTTAATATAGTTATCTTTTAATAAGTATTCTATTTCTTTTTGCTTATCATAACTTGTTTCAATTGTTAATTCATAACCATTTACTAGATCATTAAATGAAGCTTTATCTAAACAATCTACGACTGCTTTTCTATATGCTCTTATAAGACCACCAGCGCCTAATTTAATACCACCAAAGTATCTTATAACTACACATAAAATATAATTTAATTCTTTTTTATTTAATGTATCCATAATAGGTACTCCAGCAGTTCCACCAGGTTCACCATCATCACTTGATTTTTTATTGTCATCTATTATATAAGCATAACAATAATGGGTTGCATCTTTATATTTCTTTTTAATGTCTTCCATTATTTCTTTAATTTTATCTATGTCTTTTACTTTTATTAATTCTGTTATAAAAATAGATTTATTAATTTCAATTTTATTTGTAGTATTATTCTTAATCGATTTCATTTAATCACCATTTTTATTATATAATGTTTTACAGCTATTTAAAAGTATGTTATAATATGTCACTTGAAAAAGAGTGGTTGTATGAAAAATTTAAAAGTTTGTAAGTTTAATCCATCAGTTTTAAGAAATGCTACTTTAATTTGTGATGGCTCTGGTTATATGAGAACATATAATTTAAATAATGGTTTAATATATAAAGAGATTAAAAGTAAAGATTCTTCTAGTTTAAATAATTATTTGTTTTTTGATGATTTTATTAATTCTCTTGAAAATAAGCTTAATTTAGCTTCAAAATTACCTGAAGATCATTTAGTATTACCAAATTCTATTTATATGAATAAGAATGGTATTGTTGGTTATACAGTTCCTTATGTTAATTATGAATGCTTTGATACTTTATTAAAGAAAATGAATAGTTTAGAGGATATTACAAATATGTTTGTTTTGCTTTGTAATGCAGTAAAAGAAGAAAATAAATATGGTATTATATTTCCTGATCTTGGAAATGCTAGTAATATACTTTATGATAGGAAAAACAATAGAATTAAATTTATTGATTTTGATGGTATTCAAATAGGTGATTATGATTCATTTAATGTTTCTTCTTTGATGAGTAAGTATTATAATCCTATTTTTGAAGAGAAAAAATATTTTGATAAAAATACTACTTTGTTTACTTCTAATTTTGATAAAGCAAGTCTTTTAGCACTATTTTTGTTCTATACTACTAGAACTAATATGACTAATTTTAACTTAAAAGATTTTAAAAGTATTAATAATAGAATAGTTCTTAATCGTAAAGCATTGTGTCATTATATAGAAATGATTGGATTACGTAATTCTTCTATAGAAGATGAATTATTAAACGTTTATGATTATGATTCAAGTAACAATTATATAGAAACTTCTATTAAAAGATTAATTAAAACTCATAATCTTGATTTTAATAAACATGTATTTAATGTAAAGCATTAATAATCATTTCTTTTCATGTTTATTTTTTTAATATATAATTAATTTGTAATTGTGGTGATTTTATGAAAGATGAAATTAAGAAACATATTAAAGAAAAGTTATCTTTGGTACCTGAAAGACCTGGAAGTTATCAAATGAAAAATTCTGATGGTATTATTATATATGTTGGTAAAGCTAAAAATCTTAAAAGACGTTTAAGTAGCTATTTTAATAGAACTGTTACTGGTAAAACTTTAATGTTAGTTAATGATATCGTGGATTTTGAATATATTGTTACAAATACTGAATTAGAATCATTAATTCTTGAGATTACTTTGATTAAGAAGTATGATCCTAAATATAATATTCTTCTAAAAGATGATAAAAGTTATCCTTATATTGAGTTAACTGATGAGTTATATCCAACTCTTAAGATAGTTAGAAATTTAAATAGAAAGAAAAATAGAAGTAAGAATAAATTTTTTGGACCATATCCTAATGTTTCTGCTGCTCGTAAAACAGTAGATGTAATTAATAGAGTATATCCTTTGAGAAAATGTAATCATTTAGGTAAAGAATTATGTCTTTATTATCATATTGGTGAGTGTTTAGGATATTGCAAGATGGAAAATATTGACCATGATAAACTTAATAAGATGAAGCAAGAGATAATTTCATTTTTAAATGGAAATAAAGAAATAATTGCTAAAAGATTAGAAGAAGACATGTTGAAAGCTAGTGAACAGATGAATTATGAAAAGGCTCTTGAATTAAAAAATATGTTAGATGATATTAATATAACTCTTGCTAAACAAAGAATTGATTTAAATAGAAATTATAATTTTGATTTATTTGGATACTATTGTGATAAAAATTATTTGTCAATTCAAGTTTTCTTTGTAAGAGAAGGAATACTATTTGGTCATCACTCTGATATATTTACATATTATGGTGATGTGTCTGAATCAGTACTGGAATATATTATTAAATATTATGAAAAAGGAAATATTGTTCCTAAAGAAATTGTTGTTTCAGAAGATATTGATAGTGAAATTTTATCTTCTTATTTTAATACAAAAGTTACTATTCCTAAAAAGGGTGATATTAAAAATTTATTAGATTTATCTTGTTCTAATGCAAAAACTGTTTTAGATGAGAAAATGGTTACTTTAAAAAGAAATGATGACGCTAGATTAGAAGCGTTAGATGATTTAGAAAAAGCTTTAGGATTTAGAGTTCATAGAATTGAGACATTTGATAATTCACATTTATTTGGTACTTTTTATGTTGCTGGTATGGTTGTATTTGATGACTTTTTACCAAATAAAAATTTATATCGTAAATTTAAGATTAGTGTTGATGTTAAAGATGATTTATCTGCAATGAAAGAAGTTATTTATCGTAGATATTTTAGAGTTTTAATGGATAATGAAACTAAGCCAGATTTAATTATTGTCGATGGTGGAGAACTACAGGTTTCTGTTGCTAAAGAAATAATTGATTCTCTTGGATTAGACATTAAAATTATTGGATTAAAGAAAAACGATAAACATAGAACTAGTTCAATAATTAATTCTGACTTAAGTGAAATAGAAGTTGACTCAAAAAGTAATTTATTCTTGTTTTTGACTAGAATACAGGATGAAGTACATAATTATGCAATTAGTTATCATAGAAATATTAAAGCTAAAGGAATGCTTTCAAGTTTATTAGATATGGTTGAAGGTATTGGAAATGTTAGAAAAAAAGAATTACTTAAGAAGTATGGTTCAATTAAAAAGATGAAAGATGCAAGTAGGGAGGAATTAGAAAGTCTATTATCTAAAAATGTTGCTGATAATTTAATTGAATATTTAAAAAATATTTAGTCTTAAATTTACTTTTGTTATTTTGTATTGTATAATTGTTATGAAAGGTAAAGGTATTTATTATGAGTAATAAGAAAAGTGTTAAGAAAATATCAAAAGGAAATGAAAAAATATTTGCTATTGTGGTTGTAGCAATTGTTTTAGTTTGTTTTGTAGTGATAGTACTTACAAGAGGAAACAAGAAAAATGATGATGAAGGTAAACCTGCTGCTGCTGATATAGTTGAAGATAATAATTTTACTAGTAATGATTTAAAAAGTATTTATGGTATGAGCGGAGAAGAAGCTATAGAAATAGTTAAAAAAGATTTTAAAAGTGATACATTTGAATTTAGTTATGATACAGATGGTGAATCGCAATATATCGTTGTAGCTAAAAATAAAATTACTGGATCTGAATATAAGTATGCAGTAGATCCTAGCAGTGGTTCATACTATACTTTAGATTAGGATTCTTCTATGGGAAAAATTGAGGTAATGAGTGAAAACTTAGCTAATAAAATTGCAGCAGGAGAAGTCGTTGAAAGATGTATGAATGTTGTAAAAGAATTAGTTGAGAATTCAATTGATGCAAAGGCCACTGAAATTAAAATTAATTTAGTTGATAGTGGTGTTAAGGAAATTACCATTATTGATGATGGAGTAGGGATGGATAAAGATGATGCCATCCTCGCTTTTTCTAGACATGCAACTAGTAAGATTAAAAGCTTAGAAGATTTGTTTTATGTTAGTAGCCTTGGTTTTAGAGGAGAAGCACTACCTTCAATTGCTGCTGTAAGTCTTGTTGACTTAAAAACTTGTAATGGTGAAGTTGGAACTCATATTGTTATTGATGGTGGAGAAATTAAAGAAGTTAGTGAAAGTGACTTAAAACAAGGAACTAGAATTACTGTTAAAAATTTGTTTTATAATACACCTGTACGATTAAAATATTTAAGAAATTTATATACAGAACTTGCTAATATTTGTGAATATATTAATAAAATGGCTTTATCTTTTCCAAATGTTAGATTTGTATTAACTAATAATGATAAAACTCTTTTAAATACTGATGGATCTGGAAATTTACTTAAAGTAATTGGAAATATTTATGGTATGGAATTAACAAAGAAAATGATTGAAGTTGATACTTCAAATGATGATTATGAGTTATATGGTTTTATTTCATTTCCTGATTGTGCTCGTAGTGCTAAGAGTAATATAAATATATTAGTCAATGGTAGAGTTATTAGAAATACTGAAATTAATAAAATTATACTTGAAGCATATCATATGTATATTCCAGATGGGAAAATACCTATTATTGTTTTAAATATCAGTGTTGATCCAATTTTAATCGATGTTAATGTTCATCCAACTAAGATGGATATAAAATTTTCTAAAATGGATACTTTAAAAGAATTACTTTTAAATTCTATTAAAGAAAAATTAGAATCTATTAATTTAATTAAGAATATGGATACTTATGATTCAAAAGAAATAGAACTAGAACTTGATAGTAGTTTTAATTCAAGTAAAGAAGAGAAAATAGTTGCTGAAGATAAAAATGATTCAAATGAGTCTATGTTTGTCAAACTTGATTTAGATAATGTAGTGTCTGATGAAAAAGAACCATACGAGGAAACTAGAAATACTAATGATAATGAAGACGAAGAGAGTTGTATTATTAAGAAAATGTATCCAGTAGGTGTTGTTGATGCTACTTACATTGTTGCTGAGAATGAAGATGGAATGTTTTTAATTGATCAACATGCTGCTCATGAAAGAATTAATTATGAAAAATATTTAGAAAAACTTTCTTCTCATGATAATAACTCTATTGATTTATTAGTTCCTATCAAAATTGAATTAGTAAATAAGGAGTATCTAATTCTTAAAGAACACTTTGATCTATTACAAGAAATGGGCTTTGTCGTTGAAGAATTTGGAATTAATACCATTATTATTAGAAGTCATCCTTATTGGCTACCTTCAAATAAAGCTGATGATTGTATTAAAAAAATTATTGATATAATTATTTCTTCAGAAGATTTTGATAAGAAAAAGTTTATTGATAGAGTTGCTGCTGGTGTTGCATGTAAAGCTTCGGTAAAAGCGCATGATGTTTTATCTCAAGAAGAAATGATTGACTTGCTTGAACAACTTAGAAAAACTAAAAATCCGTTTGCATGTGCTCATGGTAGACCTACTATAATTAGTTATTCTTTTTATGAGCTTGAAAAAATGTTTAAGAGAATTAAGGATTGTTAAAAAGTTTATTATGTTTTGTAAAATGTCATATTATATGGCATTTTTTTTTTAAATTTTGTATAATTTTCTTAGGTGATAGTATGTCAATTATTGTTATTGTTGGACCTACTGGTGTTGGTAAGACAAAGCTTTCTGTTGAACTTGCTAAAAAGTATAATGGAGAGATTATTAATGCTGATTCTATGCAGTTTTATAAGGGACTTGATATTGGTACTGCAAAAATAAAAGAAAAAGAAAAAGAAGAGATAATTCATCATTTGTTTGATATTTGTGATGTTAATGATATGTATACTATTTATGATTATCAAAAAGATTGTAGAAAAACAATTGATGATATTTTAAAAAGAGGTAAAACTCCTATTATTGTAGGTGGTAGTGGTCTTTATATACGTGCTGCTTTATATGATTATCAGCTTAATTATGAGAATAATAAAATAGATTATAGTAGCTTTTCTAATGAAGAACTATTAAAAAAATGTCTTGAATTTGATAAAAATTGTAATATACACGTTAATAATAGAAAGCGTTTGGAAAGATTCCTTAATAAATGCGAAAATAATGATGAAATAGTAAATAATTCTAAACGAATTTATGATTATATTATGATTGGACTTACTACTGATAGAGATAATCTTTATAATATTATTAATAAAAGAGTAGACCAAATGGTAAAAGATGGATTAATAGATGAAGTGAAGTCTTTTTATGATAAAGGAATTAGATCAAAGTCAATAATGACTGGTATTGGTTATAAGGAATTATATTCTTATTTTGATGGTTTAATTAGTATTGAAGATGCAATTGATTTAATTAAAAAGAATTCAAGACATTTAGCTAAAAGACAATATACTTTTTTTAATAATCAATTTGATAATATTAATTGGATTAATACTAATTATAGTAATTTTGAAGAAACTGTTATGGAAGCATCAGAAATTGTTGAGAGGTAGTTATGCAAAGATATTTTACACAAAATAGAACTAATAATATTTTTACACTTAGTGATAGTGATTCATATCATATTAAAAAGGTTATGAGAATGAATATCGATGATAAAGTTGAGATAGTTTGCAATAATACTTTATTTATTTCAAAAATCATTGATTTAAGTAATAACGTAAGATGTGAAATTATTGAAGAAATAAAAAAAGAAAATATGAAAAAGCCATATGTTATTTTAGTTCAATCTTTAGTAAAAGAGCAAAAGATGGATTATATCTTACAAAAGTCTTGTGAATTAGGTGTTGATGAAATTATTCCTATCAAATCTGAAAGATCTATTGTTAATATTGATAGTAAAGTAGAAAAAAAATTAGATAGATGGCAAAAAATATTAAAGGAAGCTAGTGAACAATCTAAAAGATTAGATGTTCCTAAAATAAATAATATTATGAATATAAGTGACTTATCAAATGTAAATGCAAATGTAAAATTGATTTGTACTGTTAATGAAAAGTCAAAAACTATTAAAAGTGTCTTATCAAATTTAAATAATAGTGATACAATTATTTTTGTAATAGGTCCTGAAGGTGGATTTAGTAGAAATGAGGAAGATTTATTGTTTCAGTTTGGTTTTATTCCAATTAGTTTTGGAAATAATGTTTTAAGAACTGAGACTGCTTCTTTATTTGTACTTTCAGCTATTAATTATGAATTATTGAGGTGATGCTCATGAAAAATCTATTGGATAGTATGTCATCCGACAATCTAGTATTGTTGTGTGTTATTATGGGTATTGTGGCATTGTTTTTGGCAATTGCTATTTCAATAGAAATATATAATAGTAATAAAAGATATCAAAAGATTCTTGATCAGGAAAAAGAAAAAAATAAAGAGAATGAATTAGAACTTGAGAAGACTATTAGTAAATTAAATATTCAAGAAGATAAAAATATTAAATATGTTGATGAAGATGTTGAACTTGAAAAAACAAAAGCCAAAATCGAGCTTGCTAATTTAAGAGAAAAACTTAAAAAGGAAGAAGAAGAAAAACAAAAATTATTAGAGATGAACCTTGCTCTTTCTAAAGCAAAAAATGATTTAGAATCTAATAAACAAGAAAAAATTGAAACTTTAGAAGATACTATTGAACTTAATTCGGTTGATATAAATGATAAAAAAGATATTAAAAATAAAATAAATATTGAAAGCAAAGAAACTAAAGAAGATAAAATGGTTACAGATACTAAAAATGTCGTTAATGAAACTAATATTAGTAATGTAACGAATGTAGAAAATATAAAAAATGTTGAATCATCCAAGACAAACATAGAAAATGAGAAAAGTGTTGCAAATAGTGAGAATGTAGAAAAAGTTGAAAAAGTTGAAAGCAAAAAAATATCAAATAATATTAAGGAGTCTAAACTTGATGAGGCTTTAAAGAAAGTTCGTGTAACAAGTAATGTTGAAGAGGAATCTAATAAATCTGAAAATAGAGAAGTTGCTTTAAGTAACACTTCTTCTATTGAAGAAGTTGATGATGAAGAAGATGCTATAATAAGCTATGATGAACTTAGAAAATCTCAATCTTTTGGTTATACTGATGAAGAAATGGAAAAATATGTTGATGAAAAAGATGCAATAATCAGTATTAAAGAACTTGAAAGGCTTTATAATGAATCTCAGAAGATTGAAGAAGAGGTAGATCTTTCTCCAGTTGAATATGATATTAAAAGAGTTGAAGATTTACCTGAAATAAGTGATAGCAGTAATTTTCATAATAGTCCTTTTATTTCACCTGTTTATGGTATGAGTAAAAGTGAAAAAGACTTAATGTTAGAACAGACGGCTAATTTAGAAAAACTTAATGAAGAAATAAGGAAAACAAATGAATTTTTAAAAACTTTAAAGGATCTAAAAAAGAACTTAGAATAGTTCTTTTCTTTTAGGAGAGTGTAGTATGAAAGCTAGTTTATATACTTTGGGATGTAAGGTTAATACTTATGAAAGTGAATATGTTTTAAATGAATTAAAGAAAGCTAATTTTGAAATTGGGGATTTTGATGATATAAATGATGTTTATATTATTAATACTTGTACTGTAACTAATAATTCTGACTCTAAGAGTAGGAAGATGATTAGACATGCTAGAAAACTTAATAAAGATGCCTGTATTGTTGCTATGGGATGTTTTGTAGAATATAACAAAAAAGAAATAGCGGATTTGATGCCTGAAATTGATATTGTAATCGGAAATAAGGATAAAAGTATTGTAGTAGATTTAATTAATGACTTCTTTTTAACTAAAAATAGAATTATAGATTTAAGAGATGATTTTGATACTTCTTTTGAAGATATGTATATTGATAAGTTTAATACACGTACAAGAGCTTTCGTTAAAGTTCAAGATGGGTGTGAGAATTTTTGCAGTTATTGTATTATTCCTAAAGTAAGAGGAAAATGTCGCAGTAAAAATATGGATATTACTATTAAAGAAATCACTACTCTTGTTAATAATGGATATAAAGAAATTATTTTAACCGGTATTCATACAGGAAATTATGGGGTTGATATCGGTACTAACTTCGCTGAATTATTAAAAAATATTGTTAAAATTCCAAATTTATTGCGTCTTAGAATTTCTTCTATAGAAGCAACTGAGCTTACTGATGAGGTAATGGAAATAATTAAAGATAATGATGTAATTGTTAATCATTTTCATATTCCAATACAATCTGCAAGTAATAATATTTTAAAATTAATGAATAGAAAGTATACTTTGGATGAATATATTGATAAAATTAATAAGATAAGAGAAATAAAAAAAGATGTTGCAATAACTACTGATGTAATTACAGGGCATCCTGGAGAAACTGATGAAGAATTTGAAATTATATATGATAATTTAAAAAAGATTAATTTTTCAAAGCTACATGTATTCCCTTATTCTATTAGAAAAGATACTCCTTCATCAAGATTAGCTCAGGTACCTGATTATGTTAAGAAAGAGCATACTGATAAATTATTAAAACTATCATATGAATTAGAATTAAAGTATATGAAAAAGTTTATTGGGAAGAAAATGGATGTATTATTTGAAACTCAAGTTGATGGATATTCTTATGGGCATACATCTAATTATCTTCATTTGAAAGTGTTAGGCAATATTAAAAGTTCTGAATTAAGAAAAGTTATTTTAATTAATATTGAATATCCTTATATTTTTGGAGAGTTAGTTGATGATTAAAATTAATTATAAGTGGGATGATAAAAGATATCAAAAATTTATTGATTATTTAAAAAGTATAAGTGATATTAAAGTAAAAGAGTTTAATGAAAGAATATTTAATACTAAATATGAAGTCTTAGGTATGAAAATGCCTGTTTTAAAAAGTATTGCTTCTGATATTTCTAAAAATGATCCAATCGATTTTTTAAATTATTGTGGTAATACTTATTATGAAGAAGTAATGATTGAAGGATTAGTTATAAGTAATATTAAAGATGAAGATACTTTTGCTAATTATTTTAATAAATATCTTGATAAAATCGATTGTTGGGCTTTATGTGATAGTATTGTTTCAAATTCTAAGATAATGAAAAGTAGTGATTTTTCAGATCTAGCTTATTTTTTGATACTTGATTCTAGAGAATTTTATATTAGAGTAGGGTATGTGATGTTATTAAACTATTATATAGATGATGATCATATTGACACTATTTTATCTTTATGTGAGAAAACTTCAAATTACTTTTATGTTAATATGGCTATTTCTTGGCTTTTAAGCTCTTGTTTTATCAAATATAGGGCAAAGGTACTTGAATTGCTTAAACAAAGAAAATTACCTGTTTTTGTGCAAAATAAGACTATATCCAAAATTAATGATTCATTGAAAGTTTCTAAAAGTGATAAAGAACTAGTTAAGAAATACAGAATTTAAAGTATTTCTTTTTTTATTATTTTAAAATCTAATAAAGTTACTATTATTATGTTTAATATTATTCCTATTATTAAGTTATATAATCCTATTCTAAAGAAACTAAATATAATAATACTAGATAACTTTATTATTG
>CAMNJQ010000036.1 GCA_946541575.1 uncultured Clostridium sp.
TCAGCAATTAAAGTACTCTTGTTTGGTACAATGTTGTATTTTTTATATGTATTAGCATTGATACCAAAAGTAACAACTTCATATTCGTTAGTAATGTATCCTTTTTCTTTATCTTCATCATGGAATACATAATCACCTATTTCATATTTATAACCTAAGAATTTTGCTAAATCTTCAAGTTTAATGTAAGTATTTTGTGTATCTTCTTCATTTGTTACTTTAATTTTAGCTTTCTTAACTTGAGCTCCATTTATGAAATATTTTAATGTGATAGAGTCTTGATATTTAATAATGCTTATCATAAACATTAATAGTGCAACTAAAAATGCACATAGAATAATAGATATCATTACTCCTCTTTTTCTTCTCCTGTTTTTTTCAAGTTCCTCAGCAAATGAATCACTTTCTTCTAAGTTCATGCTTTACCTCCTTAATCTTCCTTTGTGTATCCATATTTTTTGTAAAATTCATCGCGGAATGATAACAAATTATCATTCTCTATTTCAATTCTAACTCTATCCATTAATTTAGTCAAGAATCTTAAATTATGAATTGATAATAATCTAACACCTAAAATCTCTTTCATATTTATTAAATGTCTGATATATGCTTTTGTATAATTTCTACATGTATAACAATCGCATTCTGGATCTAATGGTGTAAAGTCTCTTTCATACATTGCATTTCTTGCAACTACTTTTCCGTGGCTAGTAAGCGCAGTTCCATGTCTTGCAACTCTAGTTGGTAATACGCAGTCACACATATCTATTCCTGCAAGTGCTGCTTCTATTAAATAATCTGGAGACCCAACGCCCATTAGATATCTTGGCTTATTTTCTGGCATTAAAGGTGCTGTATAGTATAGCATTTTTAAGAACTCTTCTTTCGGTTCTCCTACACTTATACCTCCTATTGCATATCCAGGAAAATCTAAATCTATTAAATCTTTAGCGCTTTTCTCTCTTAAGTCTTCGTAGAAACCACCTTGGATGATTCCAAATAATCCTTGATTCTCATTTGTCCAAGCATCTTTACATCTTTTTGCCCATCTAGTTGTCATTTCCATTGATTTTTTTGTATATTCATAGTTTGATGGATATGGGCAACATTCATCAAAACACATCATTATATCTGAACCTAATGCTTGTTGAACTTCAATTGATTCTTCTGGACCCATAAAGTGTTTGCTACCATCTAGATATGATCTAAATTCACAACCTTCTTCAGTTATTTTTCTTAATCCCGCTTGACCTAAACTAAATACTTGAAATCCTCCACTATCAGTAAGTATTGGTTTATCCCAATGCATAAATTTATGAAGACCGCCTGCTTCTTTAATTAATTCATGACCAGGTCTTAAAAATAAATGATATGTATTTCCTAGTATTATTTGTGCATGTACTTCATCTACTAATTCTTCAGGTGTCATTGCTTTAACAGTTGCTTGAGTTCCAACTGGCATAAAAATTGGTGTTTGAATATCACCATGTGGAGTATGTATTACTCCTCTTCTTGCTCCTGATTGCTTACATACATGAAGTAATTCATATGTTATTGCTTCCTTACTCATTAATATCTCCTTTTATTTTATATACATTGCATCACCGAAGCTAAAGAATTTATACTTTTCCTTAACTGCTTCATTATATGCGTTTAAAATAAATTCTCGTGATGCAAGTGATGATACAAGCATTATTAGCGTTGATTCAGGTAAATGAAAATTAGTAATTAAATTATCTATACATTTGAATTTATACCCTGGATAAATAAATATGCTAGTATCTGATTCTATTTCTTTAACGAATCCGTTTTCATCTGAAGCTGATTCTAATACTCTACATGAAGTTGTTCCTACAGCTATTATTTTATGTCCTGATTTCTTTGCTTCATTTATTATATCAGCATCTTCTTTCTTTATATAATAATGTTCTGAATGCATTTCGTGATCTTCTACTTTTTCAACTTTTACTGGCCTAAAAGTACCTATACCAACATGTAGTGTTACATTAGCTACTTTTATACCTTTTGCTTTTATTTTATCAAGTAGTTCTTCAGTAAAATGTAATCCTGCAGTAGGTGCTGCAGCAGATCCTTCATATTTAGCATAAACTGTTTGATATTTTTCATTGTCTTCTCTTGAAGCTTCTGTTATGTATGGTGGTAATGGCATCATTCCTACTTTATCTAATATTTCATTGAAGATTCCATCATATTCAAATTCTACTTTTCTATTTCCACCTTCTAATACTTCAAGTATTGTAGCTTTTAGTATTCCATCTCCAAACTCAACTTTAGCTCCAGGTCTTAATTTATTACCTGGTCTTACCATTGCTTCCCAGATATCTCCTTCAATTCTTTTTAGTAAAAGTACTTCTACATGAGCTCCAGTATCTTTTTTTCCATAAAGTCTAGCTGGAATTACTTTTGTATTATTTATGACTAAACAGTCTCCTGGATTTAAATAATCTATAATGTCTTTAAATAGTTTGTGTTCTATTGATTGAGTTTTTCTATCTAAAACCATAAGTCTTGCTTCATCTCTTTTATCATATGGATGCTGTGCTATTAATTCTTTTGGTAATTCATAATTAAAGTCTGAAACGTTCACTTATATTATCCTCTTTCTATTTCTTTTTTATTTATCATCTCAATTATTTGATCTAGAGATTCTTCTAAATTATCTTCTTCATTATTGTATAGTAAAAAGTCTGCCCTTGCTTCGTAATAATCATCTTTATTTTGAATTGCAAGTCTTGCTTTTGCAACTTCTTTTTCTACTTTATCTCTTTTACAAATTCTATCAATCTTTAATGTTTCGTTTGCGATAAGTGCAATAGTATAATTGCATAAAAATTCAAAATTCATTTCAAATAAAAGTGGTGCATCAATTATTATGTATTTTACTCCAGCTTCATTTTCAATTTCTTTGATTTTATTTTTTAATTCATTATCGATATGTTTCTTTGTTATATTATTTAAAATGGCTCTTTTTTCATCCTCGTGATAAATATAATCAGCTAGAAGTTTTCTATTTAAGTTTCCATCTTCAAGTATTACTTCATTTCCTATTTTTTCTGCAATTTCATTTAAATAAGGACTATTGGGTTTTGCCATTTCCTTTGCACATTTATCTGCATCAATAACTCTAAAGTCTGATCTTCTATTCAGTATTTCACTTACTGTGGTTTTTCCTGAACCAGATGATCCTGTAATTCCGATTATTATCATGTAATCCTCCAAAATTATAATGATTTAATAGCTTCTGTTGCTAGAAAATCACATCTATTATTAAGCTCAACATCGCTATGACCTTTTACTTTATTAAATGTAACTTCATGTTTATTAACTAGTTCAATTAATTCTTGCCATAGTTCTTTGTTTTTTACATCTTTTTTCCCAGCAGTTCTCCAATTGTTTTTTATCCATCCAGATATCCAATCTTCTTTAAATGCATTTACAACATATGCGCTATCTGAATAAATATTTACTTTGCATTTATACTTAAGAAGTTTAAGGGCTTCAATAACTGCAGTCATTTCCATAATGTTGTTTGTAGTCTCTTTATTCGCACCCCATATTTCTTTCTTGTTGTCCTCATATATTAGGACTGCTCCCCATCCTCCAGGTCCTGGATTTCCTGAGCAAGCACCATCTGTATATATCGTTATTTCTTTCATAATAACCTCTTTAAATAATTGAGTTTTTCTAAAATCTATGATATTATAACAATAAAATTGAAGAAATACAATATAGGTGGGTGATTTATTTGAGCGGTGTTTTGGGCATTGTATCTGAATATAATCCATTTCACAACGGTCATGTTAGACATCTTGAAATATCAAAACAGCTAACAAATGCTGACTTTACAATCGCTGTTATGAGTGGAAGCTTTGTACAACGTGGCGATACTGCATTGGTTGACAAATGGACTAGAGCCGAAATGGCTCTTAAGAATGGTATTGATTTGGTAATTGAACTACCAACTATTTATTCTGTTTCAAGTGCAGAAAACTTTGCAGATGGAGCAGTAAAAATATTTAATTCTCTTGGTGTTGTTGACTTCTTATCTTTTGGATCAGAAATTGGTGAAATAGCTCCTTTAAATGATGTTGCAACAGTTTTATATAATGAACCAAAAGAATTTTCTAGTTTAATTACAGCACAATTAAAATCTGGACTATCATATCCTAGAGCTAGAGAAATTGCTTTATCTCAATTTTTTGGTAATTCAAAAAAATATACCCAGGTTTTAACTAATCCAAATAATATTTTAGCTGTCGAGTATTTAAAAGCATTAAAGAAACACCATAGTCCTATTAGACCGTTAACTATCAAAAGAGATTATGCACCTTATAACTCTACATCTATTAAAAATGGCATTGCTAGCGCAACTGCAATAAGAGAAATGATTCAAAAGAATAAAAATGTTCACTATGTTGTACCATATGAGTCATATGATTTATTAGATGAGAAAATTAAGTCAGGAAATATTGTACCTTCAATTAGTGTATTTGAAAGAGAAATTATATATAAATTAAGATGTATGACTACAGATCAAATTGCTTTACTACCTGATGTTAGTGAAGGATTAGAATTTAGAATTAAACAAGCAGCAGATAACTATAATACGATTGCCGAATTAATTGATGCTGTTAAAACAAAACGTTATACTCAAACTAGAATTCAAAGAATTTTACTATATGTATTACTTGATATAACAGATAAGGAAATGGAAAAATCTAAGAAGATTACTCCTTATATTAGAGTATTAGGATTTAACAAACATGGTAAGAAAATAATTTCTGCTATCGCTGATGCAAATCCTAAGATTAAAATTATAGTTTCTGTTAAAAAGTTTATGGAACAATGTACTGATAAATCTCTTCTTAGCATGATGAGTAAAGATATTTTAGCAACTAATATTTATACATTAGGATATAAAGACAAAGCCTTTGCTAATTTAGACTTTACAACTAAAGTAAAAGAGTATAAAGAATAAAAAATTACCTGCTTTAATAGCAGGTATTTTTTTTATAATATTTTTTTAATGTAATAATTGATATAAGTGGATATAAAACTATAAGTATTAACATGCAATTTTGATTTAAATCAAAACTGAAATATAGACTAATTAGTATTATTAGATATAGTATCAGCATTATAAATTTAAATAATTTAAGAATATATCGATTAAATCTATTATTTGCAAAACTTGAAATTTTGAATTCTTTGTCTATATACTTCTTAGCTTCAGAATTAAATTTATTTTCAATATTAAATAAAATTATATTGATTATTGAATCTGTATCATTTTTCTTTATTTGTTCAAAGTTATTCTTTAAATACTTCTTTGAGCATTTTAATTTGAAAAATAATTCTTTTCCGCTCTTAGTTAGATATTTATAATTTTTAAGATTTAAAGCATTGCTAATTGAGTATGCTAACATATACATTATAATGAAGAATACAAACCAAATTATTAAAAACAAGAAAGTAGATACCTCTTCACTTGGTATTAAATATGTAAACAATATATTAAATATAATTAATAAATAGATTAATAAATAATCATATGTATGATTTTTAACTTCAGTTTCTACATTTACTAATTTTTGATTGTATGCATCTTTAAATACTATATCTTTATAATCATCAATTAGAGTTTTTCCATATGCTGTATTTCCAATTTTATGGGATTG
>CAMNJQ010000037.1 GCA_946541575.1 uncultured Clostridium sp.
AATGTTAAAACCGCTATTATTGAGATTATTCCTATTATTATTACTGCTCCAATTATTTCGATTAATGTAAAGCCTTTTTTATTCTTCATATACATTACCTCTATTTTGATTATACTACACATTAGTGGTAAAAAAAAAGTATCAAATTTGATACTTTTTTAAGCATTTTCCTTTTTTTGTCTTAATGCCCATTCAATTGGGTTAATCATTTCTCCATCACTATCTTGATATTCCCCTTGGAATGTTCTATTCTGTGTATTTTGATGCCCCATATCTTGAAATGTATGTAGATATGCTTCTGCACCCATTCTTTGTAATTGACTTATTAAAGATTTTGCGCGAGAATAATTTGTTCTATTACCTTGAGTATCACCTGCACCATGAAATGCCCATATTTTTACATCGTTAAGTGCTGGAGTATATTCACCTGTTCCACTTATTGGTACAAATGCTGAGAAATATCCAGGATAATTATTAATTAAATCATATCCTGCAATTGCTCCTATACTATGACCGCTTAATGAAACTCTATCTGTATCTCCATTATAATTTTTAGCTATTTCTCCAGTTAATTCAACAAGTGCTTGCTGATAAGCTGGATCTTCAAAAGAATCATAGCTTGGTAGTTGGGGACAAACTACTAATCCTGACGGAGTTATTGTTCCTTGACTTAACATTTGTGGAAGTCCAATAGTTAATACTCCTCCACCTGATTCACTAGATCCATGTAGGTACATATTTATTGGAAGGTCTTGTATTTCTGCATCCCCATAGTCTGGAACATAAACATGATAGCCAAGTGTTACACCATTTGATGCCTGGAATGTACCATGTTCCATATGTCCACCTTGAAGATTATCTATATTTGATTCATAACTATCATTACTTGAGAACTCTTCAACAAATGAAATGCTTGCATCCATTGCTTTTAGATTATTAAGTTTTTGAAGTGCTTCTTCTTTCTTTGTTTCAAATTCATTATTTTTAGTATTTATAATACTTTGTGCTTCATCTTTTTTCCTTTTTGATTCTTCTGTATCTCCAGGTTCAGAATTAACAATTTTTTGCTGCTCTTCTATCTCTTGATTTATTTTTATTAATTCATTTACTAAATCTATTACTTCTTTAGCACCACTTAACATACTTTGTAAATCACTTGAAACACTATTTGATATTTTTCCATAAATATCTTTTAGCTTATCGAATCTACTTAAAACTGTTTGTTTGTTTTGACTATTGTAATATGTACTAATACCATCTTTGGCACTATTACTAGCATTGACAGATTCAGTAACTTTTTCAACTATTTTTGTTGCAGCAGATGACATAGAATCTAAACTTGGTTCTACAGTTGCTTTAAATGTTTCTAACTCTTGTGGTATTGTTCCCATATTCATTCTCCTTTAAAGTAAATTTTCATTTACAGCTTTACTTATAGATGTATCTTCTAATTCATAAGATTTGCTAACTACGTTTTCAAGAAAAGCTATGTCATTTTCTATATCACTAATGGAATTTTTATAGTCCTTATAAAACTCTTCAAAGCTAGAAAAAACACTAGCTGATACATCAGTATCCCAATAGTCTTTTAATAAATCAGTGTCAGTTTTTAATTTATCTAACAATTCACTATAAAACTCTTTAGTTTTAACTATTTTTTTGATTTCAGATTCAAGTTTTGCTGTATCAATTTCTATATTATTCATCATAGTCACTTCTTTTCATTTTAGTACTAAAATTATTATCTGATGTGTTGTGATCTAAAGCATTATTTTTTAATAATTCGCCTTCAAATTCAAGATAATTTATAAAATCTGTAAGTTTATCAATATGACTTTGAAATGATGTTAGAAAGTTGTAACTATCTCCACCTTTCCAAATATATGATATTTTATTTTTTGTTCTCTTAAAGTCTTCCTGATATTCTTTAATTCTTTCGGAGGAATCTAAATATTCTTCACCAGTTTCATATACTTTTCTACAATTTATCAATATTCTATCTGACATATTTTTCCTCCATTCTAAATATCTTTTATAACTTCAGGTTTATCATCACTTTTTATTAAACTTTGATAAATTAATTCTGCTGCTTCATCACCTAAAGAGTTTATTGCTTTGAAATAAGATAATGTTTTTGATATATCTGCTATTCCTTCTTTAATTTTTTCTAAATTATTTGGATCAGTTAGTAACATTTCATAATCAATATTGTTATTTTTACATATTTCATCTATTGTACTTTTTACAAGATTTGTTGAAAAATCATCTAAATCTTCTACTGAGTTTCCTTCATATACTTGTAATAGGTCATCTTGTATTGTTTCAGACTTTAATTCTTTATCAAATAAAACGTCAACAATATCTACACTCTTTAAGAATAATTGTGATGTTTTTATATCTTTTAATTTGTCCATCTGACTTAATGCGGTTGTATAATTATAAATTATTGATTTAGATGCGTCAGTAATTGCACTTTCATTTGTTACTATTGACAAAAGTGTTACTTGAAGTTCATTCTCATCCATTTCAGCTATAATCTTCTTTAAGTCTTCTGAAATATTAGGAGCACTTAATAAATATTCTTTAAGTTTAGTAGCATATTCTGTATCAACCAAATATGGTAATAATCCACCATCAATACTTCCTAAAGATTTCATAAATTCTATATATGAATTTGCATCAAGTTTACTAATTTGATCAGCAAACTCAGTATTTACCACTAAATCTTCATCAGTAAGTTCATCATCTGCACTTGGAATATCATCAGGATTTATTGGAGTGTCAGCAGTTGTTGTTCTTCTTCCACAATTTCCTCCAGTATAGTTATTATTGTTTTGCTGATTATTATATTGATTATTGATATCGCTTTGTTCTTGTGCTGCTGATGAAACTAAATTACTTGTTGAATTTACACTTTTTTCAGCTTTTGCAATAGCTTGTTTTAAACTAGGAAAGTATGCTGTTCCTACTCCTACATTTATAAGTGGTGCAAAAATAGATTCTACATCAACAGATGATAAATCAATTGATGATATTGCAGTTTTCCATTTAGTACAAATTTCCTTTATATTATTTGGAGATGTTTCTAAAGTTTGATCTGACAATTCAGATGACAAATCTTTTTTAGTTTTTTTATTTTTCTCTAATGTTCTATTTATTACGTCGTCTCCTATAGACATAATCATCACCGCCATTTATTCTATTATCTATACTATTATATTAATCTATTTGATGTTACAAGTCAAATTAAAGATAAAAATTATTTGTAAATTGCATAGTACTCTTCATATGTAATATTATTGTTAAAAATATATTCTGCAATGTCTTTTCCAACATATCTAAAATGCCATGCTTCAGGATTATATCCAGTATAATTTTCTTTTCCCTCAGGAAATCTCAATATAAATCCATATTTGTATGAATTCTCAATCATCCATTTATATTCTTTTGTTGTTTTAAAAGGACTACTAACAGTTGATTTTACATCAAGTGCTAATCCAGTTTGATGCTCTGAAAATCCTGGAGTTGCAACATATTTATTTACATAGTCTTGTCCATTATTTTTTAAATAACTATTATAAAGTTTTTCTTGACTTGCATAGCTTCTATAAGAAGAAGTTACTCCTAGTTTTAATCCAGCACTAATTGATGCTTCACATAATAAATCATATGCTTCCTTTGCTACTTCAGCTAAATATTCTTCACCTTCTGAACATTTAGTAAGACGTGTTAATTTTTCTGGTACAAAATCTTTATCTAAAGCATTATATTTATTAACAATTAAATCAGTTGAAAACTCTTTAATAATATTAGCATCTTTATAGTATTCTTTATCTAATCCAATATTAACCTTAATAATTGTATCCCTATAGTCGCCATTAAAATATGATATATATCTATCAAGCTTGTCTATTTTAGCAAAATCATATTCTAAATATTTTAAAAGATCTGAAACAAATTTTTGATTTGTATAATCAAATAAAAGAGAATTATTTTTTTTATTTATTACATTTATATCATTAGTTTTATATCCTAGAGATAGCCAATTATTAATATATTTATTAAATTCATCATATTCATAATACTCTATTTTAAAATAGTCATTTAGATATTCTTCTTTATAGGAATCAGAATTAAAAACACTATCAAATGTCTTAGAATATTCATTATCAAGTACAGTATTCTTTATTCCTGCTTTATAGATATTATATGATGTTTTAAAGTCATATCCTTTCCTATTTAAACTAATTATGCTAGAAACTGGATTTTTTAATAATAAAAACAATATTAGAAATATTATAAGAATAATAAGTGGTTTTATTTTTATTTTAAGCTTTTTCTTTTTCATGTTTTTTATCTCCTATTCTATAAATACTAGGTAATAATGTTATAAATACCATTAAATATGCAATTGAAAAGAAAAAACCTGCTAATGTATCACTTAAATAATGTACTCCTAGATAGATTCTACTTATGCATATTAATATTATTAAAAGAAACAATAAAGATATTAGTAAAGTCTTCATTTTTTTATTTTTTACATTCTTATATACTAAATAGATAAAGAAACCATAAAAAGCTGTTGATACCATTGAATGTCCTGATGGAAAACTATAATTACTTTCTACTATAAGATTGTATCCAGATGGTCTTGGTCTTTGAACAATAATTTTAATTATTGAATTCATTATAAATATAATTGATAAATTTAAAAGTGATGTTAGCCCATTTTTTCTATTTTTAAGTAATAATAAAGATATAATTATAAATAATGCTATACCACTACCAAAAAAAGTGATTGACTTCATAAAGATTGTCATATTATCACTTCTTAAATTTTCTACAAATACTCCATAAGCCCAATTATCATAAGAAGTAACTTCATATATAAATACATCTCTTAATATCATAAAAAATAATAATAAAGAAAACGTAACCACAATAATTTTTTTATTTTTAATAATCTTAGCTTTCATATTTCACCTTTCTTATTATATCATGTTTATACATTTTATTTACAGTATTCACTTCTTTTTTTTTATTTTTGGATTAAAAGTAATGATATAATTTAGTAAAGAGTGTGATATTATGAATTATCAAAATGGTTATTATGAAAACAAGCCAAAAAAGAAAAAAAATACTATTTTAATTATTTCAACTATTTTAGTAATTATTTTAATTATTTTGTTAGTAGTATATATTTTGCTTACTGGTGATAAAAAAAATAATATAAAGCTTGAAGAAAGAGTAATAGTTGAAGAAAAGGAAGAAGAAGAAAAGCCAATTGTTATTGACTATAAGTTTTTATCTACTCAATTAATGAAAACTTTAACATCTTATCATTATATGGGAAGTAATCAAATATTCGATCAAATTACTAAATATATAAATAATGATGTTTTATATGCTAAAGATATCGATAATGAAGTAGTGTATCAAGTTATTATAAATAAATATTATAATGATCATCCGAAAGAAATATCAATTGAAGAGTTTAATGATAAAGTAAAAGAAATATTTGATGAAAGCTTTAATTTTGCTCCTAGAGATTACTCAAACACTTGTGTTAATGGCTTATATAGATATGATGAAATATCTCGTAAATATATAAGTATTAGAAAAGGTGGTTGCAGTAATACTAGATATTCATTAACTCCATACGATGTATTTAATATTACGAATGATGAAAATTCTTTGTCACTTGAAATTAAAATATTATTTACTGATTCTAATAGAGAATACTATTATAGTAATATAGAAAAAACTGAATTACTAATTGATGCTAATAAGAATAATTATGAAAAATATTTTAATCAAGGATCAACTTACATTTTTACTTTTTTAAAGAATGGTAATGGAAATTATGTATTTAATAAATCAGAAAAAAAATAAATGGTAATCCATTTATTTTTTCATTTTCCTTAATTTATATGCTTTATAAGTATTTTTAGCAAGACATGCTACAGTCATTTGTCCTACACCTCCAGGAACTGGAGTTATATATGATGCTTTTTCTTTAACATCGTCAAAATCGACATCTCCACAAAGTTTTCCATCAACTTGTCTATTAATTCCTACATCTATAATTACTGCACCATCTTTAATTTGACTCTTCTTAATTAACTTAGCTTTTCCAACTGCTACTACAAGTATGTCTGCATTTTTAGTAAATACATTTAGATTTTTTGTCTTAGAGTGACATAAAGTTACAGTTGCATCATTATTAGTCATTAAACTAGCAAGTGGTTTACCTACTAAGTCACTTCTTCCAATTATTGTTACATTTTTACCACTTATTTCAATATTATAGTACTTTAATAGTTCAATAATTCCTTCGGGAGTACATGGAATTAATCCATCTTTTTTATGAACTAGATTTCCTGCATTAATATCTGTTAGTCCATCTACATCTTTTAAATAATCAATTCTATTTTGAATTACTTTAGAATCTAAATGATTTGGAATTGGCATTTGAACAAGTATTCCATCAACTTTATTATCATTATTTAATTTATCAATTTCTTTTATTACTTCATCTTGCTTTATTTCTTCAGGAAATCTAATATGTCTAAAATCCATTCCTAAATCACTAGCCATTTTTTCTTTTTGTCTTACATAGACATTACTTGCTTCATCTTCACCTATTTGAATTACGGCAAGTCCAAGTGGCCTTTCTATGTTTTCTAAGTCTTTTTTTAGATTTTCTAGTACTTTCTTTTTTACCATTTTTCCATCTAATAATTCCATCTTACTACTCCTTACTTTTTTCTATTTCTTAAATATTCAACAAATCCATAAAGAAGCTTTTTATCTTCTAAATTAATCCAGTTTATATCATTAAGTATTGAAATTGATTCATCATATAACTTATTCATCAAATTTAATGCATAAGTATATGAACCAGATTCTATAAATATTTCCTTAACTTTTTCTATTTCTTTTTCTTCTATATTTGACTTACCATAATATTTAAGTAATTCATCTTTATATTTATCTTTTTTTATAGTTTCAGAAAATAGTATTGTTTGTTTATATTCTTTAATATCAGAGGCTTTATCTTTACCTAAGTCATTATATATTCCTAAAATATCATCTTGTATTTGAAAAGCTATTCCTACTTTTTCTCCAAATATTTCAATATCTTTTAATTTATTATCGTTAATGTTTCCTAAAGTGAGTCCTAAAATCAAAGGTCCTGTTATTGTATAAAAAGAGGTTTTAAGCTTATATATAAGCATGATACTATCCTCTAAATTATTATTTTCTAATTCATATTTACTTTTAAAAGGAAGTTCTACATCTATTATTTCTCCTTCAATTGTTTTTAATACTATGTCATTATAGCAATTTAATATGTTAGAAAAGTTATTATCATCCTTATAATTATTAATTATTATTTTATTTGCTTCAAAAAATCCATAATCTCCCATACAAATAGCAATTGATTCCCCTAATTTTTTTGATTCTATTTCATTATGTTTCTTATTTTTATTATAAATACTATGATGAATTGTTTCTTTTTCTCTTCTTAATGATGCTTCATCGATAATATCATCGTGAATTAAGACTGAAGTTTGAAAAAGCTCATATGCTAAAGATAGTTTATAACTATAATCAATATTATTTCTTCCTGATAGTTTATATCCAAGACTAATTAGAATTCCTCTTATTAGTTTTCCATTTGAGTTTAAATTAGTAAACATAGATAAATAATCTTTTAAATATTCATTTTTCTTTGATAATTCATTATTATAAGTTTCAATTATTTCATTTAATTCTTTGCTTGTCTTTAAATAAAAATTATTAAACATTTCTATATTATTCATAAGTACCTCTAAATCGATTATAGCATAATTTTAAAAATTATTTTATGATTCTTATTACTCTATTTGATACTGTACTTAAAATTTCATAATTGATTGTGTCACAAAGCTTTGCTATTTCATCTATTGTAACTTTTTCATTATCCCAGATATATACTGTATCCCCTACTTTTGTATCTATATTAGTAACATCAATCATACAACTATCCATGCAAATAGAGCCTATAACTCTTGCCTTCTTATTATTTACAAGAACATCTAATTTATTAGATAAACATCTTCTTAATCCATCTGCATATCCAATAGGAATTGTTGCTATTTTCATTTTATTTTTTGATATGAATCTTCTATTATAACTTACTGATTCATTTTCATTTATTTCTTTTAAAAAGCTTATTTTCGTTTTTAATACTGTAGATGGCTTGAAATCTATTATTTTATTTGCGCCTTCAAATGAATTATAGCCATACATTATTATTCCTGCTCTAACTAAGTTAGTAATATCATTATTATATTTTAAAATTCCATTTGAAGCTTCAGAATGAATATATTTAATGCTATTAAAAAGTTTCTTTACTATTTCTACAGCTTTATTGAATTTATTTAATTGCATTTTTGTATATTCATCATCATTATCTGCGCAAGATAAATGTGTATACACTCCTTCTACAACAATATTTTTAGATTTAACTATTTCTATAAAATTATTTAAATTATCTAAGGCTATTCCTGTTCTATTCATTCCTGTCTCTATTTCTAGGTGTACTCTTATCTTTTCATTTTTTATTAATTTTAAAAATTCAATTGAACTAAGTCCAATTACTAAATTATTATCTATAATATCTTTTATGTCATCTATAGTTGGTTGATTTAATACAAAAATATCTTTTTTATAGCCTATATTTCTTAATTCTACTCCCTCTTGAACTAATGCCACTCCAACAATATCAAATCTATTTAAAAAATCTAAATCTTTATTAATATAGGTTCCATATCCATTTGCTTTAATTATTGGCATCACCTCTTTTTTTGAATACTTTTGTATCTTTTTTATGTTATCTAATATGACATTTTTATTTACTTCTAAAACTGTTGATCTCATATTTTTCTCCTAAAAAAAAGTCCTTTTGGACTTTTAACTTTGTATTGATGAAATTGTAGTATCTCCCATATTATAACTATGGTATTGTTCTTTAAGACTTGCTGCACCTTTTTTAGCATCAACATTAATATTTGGCTCGTAAGACAATGATCCATTCGTAGGATTCATATCTTCAATTGTTGCATCCATTCCTTGAAGTGCTGCAAGCATTGCTAAAGCTTCTGTTTGTGTTGGATCGAATTCTCCATCTTTCTTTGCATCGATTTGAGCATCAATTGCCCAGTATCTAGCTTCTTCTTCAGGTAGCTTACATGAGTCTCTTTCTGCAATTAAACCAAAAGCTGCCTTTTGAATCTCCATAAGTTTGACAATTTTATCATCTAAGGCTTGACAGGCATCAAGAATTGGAATTACCTTTCCTTTTAATCCTGCTTGAGCTATCTTATCCCCGCATCCTTCTTTTAGTTCTGTATATGCTTTTATTGCTTTACCTATGTTATTTGATTTATATGCGCCACCAAGTTCTCCTGCGCAAGCAGCTGCAGTTGAAGCAACGTTAGTATTTCTTGTGATATAGTCATTTGTTACTGCAACCATGCTACCAATTTGTGGTCCTACAGTTTCATGAAATTGTTCTAAAATAGGTTCTATTTTAAAATCTCCTCGTTGATATTGTTTTGCCATTTATTTCACCTCCTATAAGTCAATGTGCGTATCAACTATACTATTAATTGATTCTTCCATTGATTTATAATTGTCATTAGCATTTTGAGCAAATTGCACATCGTTTTGACGTTCTGCTTTCATTTTATCAAATATCTTGTATGCTTTTTCAAAATTTTGAAATACAACTTCAGAAGTATTTGCAATCCATTCTCCTTGTAATCCTTGAATTTCTTGTTTTACTTCAGAAAATATTTTTGCAATGCTTGAGTTAATTGACTTCATTTGTTTTATGCAATCATCTAGACCTTCGTGGTCCCAATCCATAAATTCTTGATTATTATTCATTTTAACTCACCCCTAACTTGACATTGCCTTTCCATAATCTTGATCTATTTGATCGTGTGCTTCTGCACATTTTTTAAATAATTCTGAATGATTATTTAAAAATGCAACTATATATGACAATTCTTTATTATGTTTATTAAATGTAATTAAGAAGTTAGTACTATCTGTACCTTTCCATATTTCTCCAATTTGTCCTTCTAAATTATTAAGTTGTCCCATTATTTGTTTTAATTGATCTGCTTTTTCTTTTAATTTTTCTCCTGATTGTGTTACTTTTTCACAATTTATCTTAAACATATGTTATACTCCTTTCGTCAAATTCATAAGTAAGTCACCAACTGAGTTACCACTATATTTACTTGTTGCAGCAGTATGTGACATTGTTTTAGCTACATTTGAAATACTTTCATTTAATGGACCAGAGTATTCTGTTCTATTCAATAAATCCATTGGAGAAATTTCTGTTTCTTTTGAAATTGTATCTACCATTGATTTGAAGAAATTTCTTGCTAAATCAGTTGTTCCTGTTGTATCTCCATTATATATACGTGCAAGTGTTTCTTGCATATTAGATCCAGTTAACATTGATTCTGCTGAATTAATTATTTCGCTTGTATCTTCTGGAGTCATACTCTTAAATGTATCAAGATTTTGTTTATTGAATTCATAAACAACATCTTGTGTTAAATCATCAGCAACTTCTTGTGTATCAAGTAAGTTTTTAAGTCCTGCTTGTACTACTTCTGGTTCCATATCAAACAATACTTCTTTTAAATCTGCATCAACTTTTGGAGATGCTAGTAACCAAGACTTCATATTTTCAGCCATTGGAACTTCTGTTAAATAACTTTGAAGTTGTTCTTTTTCCATTGAAGATAATGCTGTCATCATCTTAATGTATGATTTAGCATCTAATCCTTTCATTATACTTTCAAAATTAGTTGCCTCATCATCAGTTTTAACATATAAATCTGTTCCTTTATTGTTTACATCTGTTGAAGAAGAATTAACTCCAAGACTAGAATCACCAATTTTAAGAAAATCTTCAAGATTCATTGCAGAAGCTGCAGCTTGTCCTTGTTGATCTCCTAGTTTTTCGATTGGTATTGTTCCCTTCGTTAATTTTGCAATAGTTTTACCTTTTTTATCACCAGTTTGGTCTGCCTTTGGTAATGTTCCTTCTAAAGCTGTTGCTATAGAAAATTGAAATAACGGACTATAAGGATCTGAAGTTATTGATGCTAAATCGTTAGCGTCCATAGCCGCTTGTAACTTTTCGCCGATTGCAACTACTGCATCTAGCTCTATTTGTATATTATTCGCACTCATATTATCACCCTACTTATATAGTAGCTTATTTTATTCTTTGAGTCAATTAATTAAAAATATTTTTTTTGTTTTACATTTCTGTTGTGTAAACCTATTTTATTTTTTCCCAAGATGTATTCTTTCCAAAATGTCCGTATGCTGCTAAATCGTAATAAATTGGTTTTTTTAAATCTAATTCGTCTATAATATTTTGTACTTTGAAATCAAAGTTTTCATTTATATATTCTTCTATTTTTTCTTTTTTTACTTTCTCTGTGTTAAATGTTTCAATAGTTAAAGATATTGGTTTTTCAAATCCAATTACATATGCTACTTCAATTTGACAAATATCGGCAAGGTTATGTGCTACAACATTTTTGCATACATATCTTGCGTAGTATGCAGCACTTCTATCTACTTTTGAAGGATCTTTACTGCTAAAGCATCCACCTCCAACAGGCGATTTTCCACCATATGTGTCTACTACTATTTTTCTTCCTGTTGTTCCTGAATCTCCAAATGATCCACCTTTTATAAAACTTCCACTAGGATTAATTAATATTTTTGTTTTATTATCTATTAGATTATTTGGTATTACTTTATAAACAACATTTTCTTTTATATCCTTTCTTAAATAATCTAAATCGATTTCGCTTGAATGTTGTACTGCTACAACAATAGTATCAACTCTTTTAACAGTATTATTATCATATTCAATGGTAACTTGGCTTTTTCCATCTGGTAAAATATAATTTTTCCCACTTTTTCTATATTCAGCTAATCTTTTGCATATTTTATTAGCATATATAATTGCTGCAGGCATTAATTCATCTGTATCTTTGCAAGCATATCCAAACATAATACCTTGATCTCCTGCTTTTATTTCATCTTGACAAACTTTCTCACTTATTTCTTTTGATTGTTCTGATACTTTCACAATTACATTATAAGTTTCTTTATAACCAATATCATTGATTACCCATTTTGCTATTTTTTCATAATCTAAATTAGCTTTAGTATTTGCTTCTCCATAAATAAGTACCAAATCATCTTTTATTGTCGCTTCAACTGCCATTTTGCTATTTGGATCTTGTAATAATGCTTCATCTAGAATTTTATCTGCAATCTTATCGCAGATTTTATCCGGATGGCCTTCTGTTACTGATTCACTTGTAAATAATTTTTTCATAAAAAAACTCCTTCTAGATTATCAAGGAGTTAGAAATATACGAACATATAATTATCGTTATTAGCTTTACCACCTTACTAAGTGCAGGTTGGTACGAGTTCATAGAGCTAATTCTCTTCCTCGTTCTTGATAATCTAATAATAGTATACTTTATTATTTATTTTTATTCAATTAGATTTTTAAAATTGACAGTAATTATTATTATTTGTATAATTTATATGGAAATGGAGGTATTTATGACTAACATAGACTTAATAAAAGAAAAGCTTAAAAATGTAAAAGATAAAGATGGTAATGTTATATGTGTAGTTGATGATGATTTATTAGAAGAAGCTATTTATGCAATACAGAATTATACTTTTAGTGAAGATCGTATAAAAAATAATTTTTCCTTTGAAGAGATGGATAACGAGTTTTATCGAAATAAAGTTTGGTCTTCTGATTCTAATCAACAAAGTAGTATTGGATTTACTGAAATTGATACAAAATATGATAGAGTCTCTATAGTATATAGAAATAATAAAGCAGAAAGTATTTATTTTACATCTATTCCTGGTTTATCTATCAAAAAGAATGTTAATCCTGATAATTCTAGTTCTATTGATATTGAAGGGTATGCATTCTTATATCACAAGTTTGATGATGGAATAACAAGAGACTGTGATATTGATTTTATGGTTGGTCCTTCTGGTAAAATTAATGTAAGACAAAAGGTGTCTGATTGTGATGAAGAACTTAGAATTATGGAGAGATCAGAATCAATGTTATTTTTTGATACATTTAATGAATTTGAACAATATCATAATGATTTAGACAAAGGATTAGCAATGTATAGTCACAAAAAGAGAAATATATCAAAATAAGAAGTGTTTAAACACTTCTTATTATTTGTCATAATCTTCAAGGAAGCTTTTATAAGTTCCATTCTTTTTAGTTCCAAGTACGCAATTTAAATTGACATTATCTAAAGATTTAAAAATATTATAGTCTACATTAGGATTTGTATTTCTTAAACTTTTTACTAACTCTTTCATTTCTTTTCTTTTACTAAGACTTTCATTTGACTTAGCTACTTCACTAGTAAATTTACATGCACAATTTAAAAATGTTAATTCATTAGTATTTTTCCATGAAATAATTGCTTCCTCTTTAACTAAATAAAGAGGTCTTATAAGTTCTAATCCTTCAAAGTGATCACTATGAAGCTTAGGCATCATTGTTTTTATTTCTGATCCATAAAGCATAGATAATAAAGTTGTTTCTATAACATCGTCAAAATGATGTCCAAGGGCAATTTTATTGCAACCTAGTTCTTTAGCTTTATTATATAAATAACCTCTTCTCATTCTAGCACACATATAGCAAGCCATTTTTAAATCAAATTTAGTTGTAGCTACTTCAAAGATATCACTATCAAACATTTCTATTGGAATATTTAATAATTTAGCATTTTCTATTATTAAGTTCTTATTAATATCAGTATATCCTGGATTCATTACAATATAATGAGCATCAAAGTGTATTTTTCCATGTCTTTGCAATTCTTGAACACACTTTGCAAGTAAGAATGAATCTTTACCTCCTGAAATACATACCATTATTTTATCGTTTTCTTTAATTAATTCATAATCAATTACTGCTCTTACAAATTTACTCCAAATGTCTTTACGATATTTTTTTATTATACTTTTTTCTATTTCTTTATATTTATCCATCGTTTTCAATCTCCAATAAGCATTCATCAAAAGCTTCTTTAAATTCTATAATGTCATCTTCAGTATTTAAGTGTGATAAGCTTATTGTTATACTTGATGCTGCTAGACTTTTATCCTTTGTTAGTGCAAATACTAATTTAGAAGGTATTTCAGCTGGCAAAGATGAAGTTTTTGAAGAAAGATATATTCCTTTTTTATCAAGTTTTTCTATTATTCTTTTTGATGAAACTCCTTTTACGCTAAAGTTGATTGTAAATGGATTAGATTTACTTGTATTATTTATATGAACTTTATCATATTCTTCTAAAAATTCTATTAATTCTTTATTTAATTCTTTTACATATTTATATCTTTTTTTTCTTTGCTTTAAAGCCTTTTTTATAGCAAGAGCACATGCTACTATACTTGAAGTATTTGGAGTACCACTTCTATATTCTGTAATGCTTCTTCCTCCGCTTAATATTGGTTTAATATTAACATTGTTCTTTTTTATTAATATTCCAATATCATTAAGGCCATAAAAGTTATGTGGAGAAATTGTAATTAAATCTACATTTGAATAATCTATATCTACTTTCCCAATACTTTGTGATGCATCTGAATGAAAATATAAGTGAGGTAAATCTTTTAGTATTTCTCCTATTTCTTCAATTGGTTGAACAAGACCTAATTCATTATCAACTGAAACAACACTTACTAAAATAGTATCTTCTCTTATCATATTTTTTAATTTTTCTACATCAACAAGTCCATCTTCTTTAACTGGAATAAATTCTATTTCAAATCCTAAGCTTTGCATTGCAATTGCAGAGTTAATTACAGAAGAATGTTCAAGACAACTTAATAAAATATGTTTACCATATTTCATATATTCATTGCAAATTCCCTTTATTGCTAAATTATTTGATTCAGTTGCTCCACTTGTATATATTATTTCTTCTTTTTCTACTTTAAGTAACTTTGCAATACTAGAAGTAGAATCCTCTATTTTCTTTTTTGCATCTTTCCCTAACTTATGATTTGAGTTTGGATTTGCATAATACTTTTTTGATGTTTCATAAAACTTATCTAATACTTCCTCATCAACTGGAGTATTAGAAGCATAATCAAAATATACCATAATACCTACTTTCTTAATCTTAGTGAATTTATTACTACTGTTAAACTGCTAATTGTCATTGCAATACTTCCAAGTACTGGAGTTAAAGTTAATCCCATAAAGCTGAATAATCCAATAGCTATGGGAATCATACATATATTATAGAAAAATGCCCAAAACAGATTTTCTTTTATAATCTTAATAGTTCTTTTACTTATTTCTATTAATTTAACTATATTCTCTAGATTGTCATTCATTAAAATTACATCTGCTGTATCAATTGCTATATCAGTTCCACTATTTATACTTAAGCCAACATCTGCAACAGATAATGCTAGTGCATCATTAATTCCATCTCCTACCATCATTACTTTATGATTTTTCATTTCTTCTTTTACTGCTTCTTCTTTTTCAGTAGGTACGACATCTGCAATTATTTTTTCTATTCCTATACTAGTTCCAATATTGGATGCAACTATTTTACTATCTCCACTTAACATAATAACATTTCTATTTAATTTTTTTAAGTCTTTTATTACACTTTTAGATTCATTTCTAAGAATATCTTTAACCCCTATTAATGAAACTATTTCTTTATTAATTATTACATATATTATACTATTTGAATCATTTAAAAGAGTTTTTTCATCTTTAATATGTTTATTTTCTATTTTTAATTTATCAATAATTTTATTATTTCCAATATATATTTCTTTATCGTCAATGACACCAAATAATCCAATTCCTGGAATGTTTTTAAAGTCATCTAAAAGATAATTAGTTTTAATATCTTTAAATGCATTTGATATTGGATGAGTGGATTGTTTTTCTAATGCTGATACATATTTTAATATTTCATTATCACTTATTTTTGAATAATTGAATACTTTTGATACTTTTAATTTACCATATGTAAGTATTCCTGTTTTATCAAATATTATAGTATCAATTTTAGAAATATTTTCTAGTATCTCACTAGATTTTACAAGTATTCCTTCTTTGGCGCATTTTCCTTCACTAACTACTATAGCAAGTGGAGTTGCAAGCCCTAGCGCACATGGACAGGCTACAACTAATACAGAAACAAAATGAATTACTGCTGAATTAAGTTCTTCCAATAATAAATATGATATACAAGTTATAATTGCAATTATAAATATAGAAGGAACAAAATATGAAGAAATAGTATCTGCAATTTTCGCAATTGGAGCTTTACTACTACTAGCATCGATAACAAGTCTTACTATTTCTGAAATAGTAGAATCTTTTCCAATACGTTCTGCTTTATATTTAACGAATCCATCAATACATATACTTCCAGCAACAACCTTCGAGTTAATACTTTTTCTAGTTGGTATACTTTCTCCGGTAATAAAGCTCTCATCAATATGTGTATTACCTTCAATAATTATTCCATCTACAGCAAATCTATCTCCAGGAGAACATACTAAAATATCTCCTTTTTTTATTTCATCAAGAGTTACTTCTATTATTTTTCCATCACTTTCTATTTTAGCTTTTGTTGGGGTTATTTGTACCAATTCTTTTATTGCTTTTTTAGTTTTCTCTTTTGACTTATGATCTATAAATCTTCCTAATTTTACAAAATATATAACCATTGCACATGACTCAAAATATAAGTTTTCTACTAAATTACTATCACCATTTATTATTAAAATCAGATTAACAAAGCTGTATAAAAAGCTTGCTAATACTCCGGTTGTTACTAAACTATCCATATTAGGATGCCTGTAAATAATATTTTTTATGCCATTCTTTATAATATCAAAGCCATATATCAAAAATGGGATTGTTAATAAAAATATACTTACTCCATATCCAACTGGATTATTTTTTGGTTTCATAAAAGATAGTGTTGGAAAATTAAACATATGTGACATAGAAGTATACATTAATATTATTAAAAATAATAAGTAAACAAATAATAATTCTTTCTGATAATTTTTTTTATTTTCTTTTAATATATCATATTCACCTAAGTTTCTAAATCCAGCATCACTTATTATTTTATCAAAATCTTTAAAATTTATCTTTTTCTCATCATATTCAATTGAAGCTTGTGCAAGTACTAAATTAACTGAAGCACTAATAATTCCATCTTTTTTATTTAAATATTTTTCTAATCCAGATGAGCAGGCACTACAAGTCATTCCGCCTATTGATAATGTCACTTTTTTCATATTGTTACTCCTTTCATTTTTTATTTACAATGGTATAACTTAAGTCTATATATTTAAATATAAAACTATTTTCAACACTTCCATCAAGTTTTATAGTTATCCAACTTTTTTTATTCATATGATATCCAGGATAAATATTTGTATTATCAATTATTTCACCTATTTTGTCTTTATAATACATTAAATCAATAACATAAATTAAATCTTCATTATCTCCTGATATTCTATTTTCCTTAACTGACAATATAGCTGCATACCATTTTTTATTTTTTTTATTTCTAAAAATACCACTATCTGGACTTATTTCCCATAAGTATTCTATTTCATCATTATATTTATCATTTATATATTTTATTATTTCTTTTACTTGATTTTGATAATTAAATTCAACAATTGTACATTCATTAATAAAAGAGCTAATAATCTCTTCATAATTATTTTTAATATTTCCAATAAATTCTCCTGTTGTGTTAACATCTACATTAGTAAACTCATCACCAAAGTTGTTATCTATAACATAAGAAAATACTCTATCATTCTCTATTTTTATAACTACTTTAAAATCATTGCCTAATATATTTTTTGAATATTTATTATCAATAAATCCAAATGAATTAAGCTTACCATAGTCTATTTTTCTTTTTTTTAATTCTATTTCTTTCATAACTATCACTTTCAAAATAATTATAACATAATATTAAAAAAGCTCCCATTTCTGAGAGTTTATATTTATAACAAAAATTATGCTATTTTATATTCAATTTTATTATTAAATAAATCTATATAATCATCCATCATTGAATAAGTATTCATGCTTCCATATTTATCAACAAAATCAAATGTATAATAATTACTAGCAAGTTCAGAATAATTTATAAAATACCAATTTTCATATGAGGAATCAGTAATAATAGGTAATCTTTTAAATCCGTAATAATCATATAATACTTCTCTTGTTATGTATTGTGTTAAATTATCATTTTTCACTTCTTCAATAAATTTCTCAAATGTACAATCTACTCCAAATATATCTTTATATTCTTCTTTCATATTTACTTTTAATACAATATTTACATATTTATCTTTAACCACTGGATATAAATTTAATCCATTTAATATTTTTTTTAAATTATTCATGAACAATCCTCCTAAAATCATAAATATATTTTTTATTACCATTATTTATTATATATATTCCAAATAAATCTTTATTAACATCATCCACAATTGTATGAAATATTAAGTCATTATCTATTATTTGATAAGTCTTTTCACTAATCTTTTTTACTTTTTTATTGTTTATTTTGCTTAATTCTATTTCATCAATATATCTATTTAAATCTACAAGTGCTTCTTCATACTTACTATTCATATCATAATAAGAGTTATCACTATTTTCATAATCAAAAAATTCAATGTGATCTCTACTAATAGAAAGTGACCTTTTCTTTGTCATAATTAAATGTGATATTCTAAAATTACATTCTTTAAAAATCTTTCTTAAATCGTCAATGTCATAAGATAATAATTTATCTTTATAATATTTAAAAAAGTTTTTCACATTCGAGTTTGATGTAATTATTTCTCCGTTACTAATTTCTAATAATCTTTCATCACTATAAAAGTTGTCTTTAAAGTAATTGTTTAATTTATGTGTATTTTTAACCTCCACATAATAATCAAGTTTTTTCATTTTATTATCCCTCCAATCATGAAAACAATTATACTTAGATTATTTTTTTAAACAATTGCATTGGTCACTAGATGTATCATCGTGTCAATTTACAAACAGCGATAAATCTCAATTAGTATAAAGGTTTTGCTATTTTAGTTCAAAATAAAAATTACTGAAAAATCAGTAATTTTTATGTGTACTTAAAATTTTATTTATCGAATCCTTGAGCACTTATCCATGCTGCTACTTGTCCTGTTCCTGCTCCTGTTCTTGCAATAGATCCTTTAAGTGATAATCCATTCTTTACTGTTGCTCCTGATAGTCTTGATTGTAATTTTGTAAATGTTCCAGCATCACCTGATATTTCGTATGTGCTAAATGGTATTATTTCTTTTCCACTAAAATTGTTTTGTTCAATAAATGTATATACTGCCATTGGTAAATCTTCATGCCATACAGGATATCCTATAAAGATTCTATCATAGCCTTGGAGATTA
>CAMNJQ010000038.1 GCA_946541575.1 uncultured Clostridium sp.
CCAATAACAAATTCAAATCCATCATTCTCATTAACGAGATTCATAAATGATTCTGCATTCATATTTTTAAGATTTACCTCCTTTCAAATTATTAAACTACAAGTTTGTTTTTGTAACAATCTGTCACTTGACAAGCATTGTACAAAAGCAACAAAATGTTGTACAATTAAATTATACATTATGAACTTATTTTATCAAACAACAACGGATACACCATTTGTTGTATTGTAGGAGGAATTATGAAGAAACAGCCACAAATAACTGAAAAAACTAAAAATAATTTAATGACTAGTTTTTGGAATTTATATAAAAACAAAGATATCTCTAAAATAACAATTAGTAATATTTGTGATAAAGCCAAATATGAAAGAACTACTTTTTATAGATATTTCAACGATATATCTGATATTCTTACTCAATTAGAAGATGAAATTATTAATAACCTAAGAAAAGATATTAATAATAAAGGAACTCCAAATAACCATCAAGGAATACTCTGCGAGGGGTTCAAAGATTTTACTGATAAGTATGGTGAATACATTGTATTTTTTTATTTAAAAGGTAATGTTAATTTTTACAATAAATTTAAAGACCTTGTAAAAACAGACGTATATGATTATTTAGAATTTAATGTCAATGATGAAATAAAAAAAGACTTTATTTTTGAATTTCTATTTTCATCACTACTTAATCAATATTCATATTGGTATAAACACAAAAATGTAATGACTCTTGAATCATTTGTTGAGTTATCTAATACTATTTTATCGAATGGTGTGAAATCTATTTTGGAATATAAAAAATAGATTTTTTTTAATGCATAAATGATTGTAATATTACTATCTTGCGAGATATTCAAACATAAAAAAAACTAGCCTTTCGACTAGTTAAACTCAAATGGAGCGGATGATGGGAATCGGACCCACGTAGTCAGCTTGGAAGGCTGGGGTTCTACCATTGAACTACATCCGCATCAAGTAGACATTTACAATTATATCAAATTCATTATAAATGTCAACATTTTTTTATTTTTAATTGTTAAAAAACTTTTAATTACTATTTTTTTCTACTCTTATTTGTGCTTTTACTAGTAGATTTTCTAGTCGTCTTTTTTACTTCAGATTTTACTTCAGAATCAATTTTAGAAACTTTTTTAGAAGGCTTAGTCTCTAATTTTTTAACAACAACTTCATCATCACTTTTTTCATCTTCTTTTGATTCATTTAATAAAATATCATCTTCTTCTTCATCTGAAACTTGGGTTCTAGTTACTACAACAAGAGCAACTAAACCAATTAATGCCAAAATTGAAATTACAGCTGCAAATACTTCACTTCCATCACTATCTGCCTCTTTCCAACAATTTGAACCACCATTTTCTAGACAGCCTACTACATCAGCATCACCTTTGTCATAAGCTTCATTGATTATACTTTCTAGTTCAGTACTATAAGTAGTTTCAGCATATAGATTACTAATAACAACCATTGGTGTACCAGTAGTTACTGCATTAGTAAAGCCATTTTCCTTAAATAGTTTTGCTACTTCTTCTCCTAAATTATAATCTTTTCCAGGCTCCCATTTTTCATGATCGATATAAAGTTGCTTACGTACAATTTCAAACTTTTCTCCGTAAGAGCTTAATCCTTCCAAATAAGTAATTTCTGCCTCACAATAAGGACATCCACCTGCTTCAAAAACATAAACCTTTACCTTTTCTTTAGCATTTACTTCTGCATTTCCAAATGGAACTACAATAAAAAAAGCTGCTAAAAAACTCAATAATATTTTTTTTATTTTTTCCATATCATCATTACCCTCCAATATCAATTTTATCATCATGTTTTACATTTTGCAATTAAATATAATTGATATTTTCGAATATTTATACTATTTTGAAACATCAAAGTCAAAATTATACTTAGCACTTCCATTAATATAATTATAAAGAATTGATTTATACATTAAGTTCAACCCCATTAACAAAAAATTTATAACCATTTAAATTTATATTACTATTAGAAGAATCTAAATTTTCTAAACTAGTAACATAACTATCTCCAGTTAAAGTTATTGTACTATCTTTATCAAGTTTTAATGTTACTTCTCCATCTTTAGCATCTATTGCTCCTTTAAATGAAGAAGAATTCATATTAATAATTAATGAAGATATTTCATCTATTCCAATATTTCCATTAACTTCTTGATTTGTTAAATTTAATGTTACATCTCCACCATTGTTTCCTTCTTTTCCCCAAGAGTCTTTTTGTACTCTTAAGAAATAACCATTTGAATCATTATTAATAATCTTATTATTTGATAAACTAATAACTGCACTAGTATTAGATACATAAAATGAATCTCCATTATTTGTAGTAATTGTACTATTATTAGCTGTAAAAGTAGCTACTCCTTCAGCTGCATCACCACTCATTGATTGATAAATAAAAATATTTTTATAAGTTTTAGATTTAACATTTTTAGTATGTGTATCAATAAGCTCTACATTATCTAAAGTAACTGAGTTTTTACCCTCTATTATTACACCTTCACTAACAGTAGATACTAATTTCGCATTTTTTACAGTAATATCAGCAGTTGAGTAAATCGCTGGAGAACCAACACCATTAGATGTATATGTTCCACCATCTACATTAACTATTCCTCCGCCTCTATCAGATCTAATAGCAGCACTAGATTGTCCACTAGTTGTTATTGTTAAATTAGTAGCATTTGTTGTTCCCCCACCAGTAGTCATAATTCCACCAGAATTACCTTTTAATGTAGTAATTGTAGAATCACTTATATTTATAGTAGTACCATCACTACTACTATTATTTGTCTTTGCACTGCCTCCATAACTAAATACACCATTAGCTCCAGTTGCATCAGTTGTAATATTTACATTACTAATATTTACTACAGCACCATCTTTTGCAAGAATTGCCGAATTTGTTCCATAAAAGCTAGTATTATCACCGCCAGAAGAATCACCAGTTTTACTAACATTAATGTTTGAAATGGTTGAATTAATTTCTCCAGAAATAGAAATAGCATTCTCATCAGCAACGCTTGACTCATAATTACCACTAGTAATATTTTCATTCTCTGTTATCTCTTTAGCTGAAGAATAAGTAATAGAAGTATTATTACTAATTCGATCTTTACTATTTCTTCCAAAATGATCACTGCTTTTTTTGCTTCCAGTATTATTAATTATTAACGCCCATATAACTACAAGAGAAATAACTAAAAATACAATTACTCCAATATATACAATACTCTTTTTTTTACTCATAATAATCCATCCTAACCATTGTTTTGAGATTGTCTATTAGGCATCTCTGGTGGTTGTCCATTTTCTCCATTTGGCATCTCTGGAGGTTGCCCATTTTCTCCATTTGGCATCTCTGGTGGCCCACCATTCATCTCCATATTATTACTACTATTATCAAATGAATTTGATGTAGTAGTGTAAATGTAAAAAGCTAAAGAACTAATAACTGCACCTACCAAAACACCAATAATAAATATAATTATTTTATCTTTCACTTAAATATCTCCTTTCTAAACTATAAATTAAATAATTTTTTATTTACTCCTTATAAAATTCCTCCTTTATCATATTTTCATCTATATATAAGTGAAAAGCACTTTTATTTCCTTTCACTGAAATAATAATAAAAAATAAACCTTAAAGAAATCTTGAAAAGTAATAAAAAAGAAAAAATATTATTTTTTTCTTTTATAAATCTATCAGACGAACTATTTTTTATAATTTCTCATAATGCTCATCATCAACTTTTTCACACCATTCTGTTGAAGTATTCTCTCCAGGTACTTCTATTGCTAAATGACTAAACCATTTATCTTTTACTGCACCATGCCAATGCTTAACGTTAGAAGGTATTGTTACTACATCACCTTTTTTTAATCTTCTAGCTTCTTTTCCTTCTTCTTGATACCAACCTTCTCCATCAATACAAACTAATACTTGTCCTCCACCAAAAGATGCATGATGTATATGCCAATTATTTCTACATCCTGGTTCAAAAGTAACATTAAATAAACTAAAACCTGCATCTGGTACTTTAGATAAGGCCTTTAAATAGCTTTGACCAATAAAATATTCGCCATATGGATTTTTTTTCCCAAACCAAAGCCTCCACCATGAATATCTTTTTCTCCATTTTCTATTTCTTCTTTATATACTTCTTTTACTAAATTAAATACAGCCCATGCATTTGGCCATCCTGCATAAAATGCTGCATGAGTTATAATTTCTACCATTTCAGTTAAAGTAATACCATTATTTTTAGCATTATTTAAATGATACTTTAAAGAATTATCAACTAATCCCTTTCCCATAAATACACAAATTGTAACAAGTGATCTATCTCTTAATGAAAGCTTATCTTCCCTAGACCATACTTCTCCAAATAAAACATCATCATTTAACTCTGCAAACTTTGGAGCAAAGCTTCCTAAAGATTCTCTACCAGCAGTTTGTTTAATCATTTCAATTCCTCCTCAATTTCAAATCTAACATTTATTTTATCACTACCTAAATCAGGTAAATTATCTATATGACCAATTTTTGTATACTCATATGAGGTATTAAATGATTTATAAAATATAACCAAACAATTATTTCCATAAAGCATAACATCTCCAGCATTTATATATTTTGGACTATATGTCTCTTTAGTGAATTTTGTATCAAGATATACATACTTTTCATTACCATTTAACTCATTCATTGTTAAATCAATAGGTAACAGTTTAATTAATTCTTTAACTGTCACATTATCTTCTAAATCAATAATGTATTTTTCATCATTAATAACTACATTCATACTTTTTATAATAACATCTCCCTCATTATTATTTAAAGTAGGCTTACTACTAATATTATTATCATTACACCCAACAATAATAATCATAATAAATAATAAACTTATCAAAATTTTCTTCATAAATCACCATCTACAATCTATTTTAATTACTCATCAGTTTTTGAAGATGTAAGTTTATCTATCTCAACTTTACTTATACTATTAAATTTTTTTGTAATTTTATCACTAGTTATTTGTACATCTTCAACTTCTTTATTAACCGTCTGAATACTCTTAGCAAGCCTATCCCATCTTTCTTTATACCTATCAAACTCTATGCCAAGTTTATTAAGTTCTTCATGTATTATTGAAGTATACTTATCTCTTTCAATATTTTTTATAATCATTTGTATTACTGTCAAAGTAGACATTAGAGTAGTTGGAGAAGTTATCCAAACCCTTTTCCTATATGAATATTCTATTAAATCACTATGGTAGGCATTTAGTTCTGCAAAAATAGCTTCAGCAGGTAAAAACATTATTGCTTGATTTGTAGTAACATCTTTAATTATATATTTATTACTTATATCATCTATATGCTTTTTAACATCGAATTTAAATTGTTTTGCATATCTCTCTCTTACATCAACAGGTAATTTTTTATCAACCATCATTCGATAGTTTTCTAATGGAAATTTAGAATCTATAACAATAGTCCCTAAAGGCTTTGGAGCAAAAAGAATTGAATCTGCTATTGTTCCATTTGGTAGTGAATATTGTAACTTAAATATTTTATCATTATTTTCTCCAAATACACTATTTAATATATGATTTAAATTTACTTCGCCAAATATACCTCTTGTTTTCTTATCTGTTAAAATACTTTCAAGAGAAACTATATCATTAGATAATAGTTCAATTTTCTTTTGTGCTTCATCTATCTTACTTAGTCTTTCTAAAATATTTGTAAATGTCTTATTGGTTTTTTCAAAGTTTTGATCAAGTCTTTCATTTACTTTTTCATTAATTATAAGTAATCTATCTTCAACTTTTTTATTTAATTGTTCGAAATTATTATTTAAATCTTTAACTAAATTATTATTGGAATCAGTTATTTCTTTATTAATATTAACTTCAAATCTACCAAGTCTTTCTGTAATATTAGCCTCGTTTATCTTACTATCTTTATTTTTTATAATTATATACATACAAAGAATAATTAAAACAATTAACAAACAAATTATAATATATTCCATATAATCACCATCTTATATAAATAATTATAATTCATATAATTATAATTTTAAACAAAAAACAGCAATTAATTATTGCTGTTATCTTATAGAGTTATTTCTCATTATCTCTAAAATTTTATCATAATTATCATCATCTGCCATAACATTTCTTTTAATAATACCGCATTTATCACACTTATACACTATTTTTAATTTATCTTTGCTCCCCTTTTCCACATCTATTGGTTTTAATATACCACCACAATTAGCATTTCTATCCCCTGGATTTATATCTAGATGTTTAGAACATAAACATTTATTACAATGATCTCTTGCAGTATAATTAAGCTTTTCTACAACATTTCCACAAACATCACATATAAATGATTCATCTTTCATTGAAAATCTTTTTTCTTCCATAAATTACCTCACTTAAATAATAACAATTTATATAAAAAAAAGAAAGAAATTTCTTTCTTTATTCTTTAACAACTTCAATATCACCATACCAGTTTTCCACAGTACCGGTTTTAAATGTTGCTGCACTAGGACCAGCAGTAATAGATTGCCAATTAAATGACCTATTAGTTTTGTTAATTATTTTTTCAAGTGTTGAATTTTGAGTAGTCCAATTTACTCTCTTTGCAAAAGCACTTGCACCAATAGTAGTTACTGTACTAGGAATCGTAACAGTCTTACCTAATTTACACAATTCGAAAGCACCAGTACCGATATAAGTAACTCCTTCAGGTATAGTTACTGCTTTTATATATGTATAATAAAATGCATAATTTTCTATTCGCGTAACATTACTAGGAACAGTAACACTAGCTGTTTGATAGCCTGCATAGCAATTTAAACTAGTATAATCAATAGTTCCATCAGATTTTCTATTATAAACAAATGGTCCTTTATCTCTTACACCATCGCCATTATCAACATAAGTTAAATTATTTAAATTGAAAGCTAATTGCTCTATTTTAGTTACACTACTAGGAATAGTAATTCCCCCTGTTAAACTTAAATATCTAAATGCACTACCAGCAATAGTTTTTAAAGCTACACCATTTTTTTCTGGTGGAATAACAACATTCTTTCTATTATTACCAGAATAACCAATTATAGTACTATAATCAATCCCAGAAGACGTTCTCTTATATATATACATTTGTTCAGGATCAGTTGTTCGGTTAACATTAAATGCTAGAGCACCAATTGATGTTACACTATCAGGAATTACAATATTAGTAAGCCTATTATTATAAAAAGCAGAACTACCAATTGTTTTAAGTCCATCTGGCAAATTTACTTTAGCAATTCCAGATGCATTAAATGCACTACTTCCTATATTTGTTACAGTATCAGGTATAACTACTTCCCAACCACCTAAACTCATACTATAGAAAGCAGAAGACTCTATTGAAGTTAATGCAACTCCATTAACTTCAGCAGGTATTATAAACTTTTTATCTGAGAATTCAGACAAATCACCAATATATCCCCTTATCTTTGAATAATCAGTTACACCATTTTTAGTAACATACAAGAATGATGGATTTGGTATTGGATTATCACAGAAAGCACATGCTCCTAGCGAAGTAACCGAATCAGGTACAACTACATTGGTAATTTTATTATTTCTAAATGCTCTTGCGCCTATAGTTTTTAAAGTATTAGGAAATTTAATTGAAGGAAGATTACAACCAGAAAATGCAGAATCACTTATTGTTACCAATCCAGGAGGTAACACTACCCTTGACAATTTTTTATTATTAGCAAATGCACTTGCTCCAATTGTAGTAACAGATTTTGGTATAATAACACTCTCAATTTCCATTCTATAAAAAGCATATTGGTATATTTCTGTTATTGTATATTGATCATTTCCAACTTCTATTACACTAGGAATCATCAAGTCAACACCACATGAAATTTGATAATATGTTATTGTAGCAGTCTTATTTGATGTATTCAATTTATAACTATAACATTCATCGGCAACTTCTTGATCAACTATAATTTTCTGAGTTGTTTCATTTACGTCTTTACCACTTTCATATATCTCAACATTGTTTCTAGTTCCAGCTGGTGCTTGTTCATTTACATATAGTTTTGTTGACTGATATATATCATCAACATCTAAATCATCTTCCTTTGTAATATCAACTTTCATTCCAGCAGAATCAACACTTACCCAATAATACTCCCATTTATCTTTAGGAATATATGTTACAACAACATAGGCTTGAATCCACTCACCATATGGGCTCTCTCCTCCACTTTCAAGTGGTAATTCTTTAATATCAATATAATAAGAAGTATCTCTATCATAAAATTTATAATCAGAAGAACTAACTTTTTTCTGTGCTTCTTTTATATATTCTTTCGCAGTTGATATATAAGCATTTTTTCTTGAATCACTAATGTAATTAGAAATACTAGGAACTGCAATTACTAATAATATTCCAAGAATTATTATTACTGCTAATATTTCTATTAATGTAAACCCTTTTTCATTTTTTTTCATATTATCACCTATTATAATTTAATTTTATATTTTTTTTATTAAATGGTCAATTCAAAATATTATATTTTTATAAATAAAAAGACTATTTACATAATCTCTTTTACTATGTAAATAATCTTTAATTATCTGAAACTACAATATCTCCATACCAGTTTTCTACTGTACCAGTTTTAAACGATGCTGCACTAGGTCCAGAAGTAATAGCTTGCCAGTTAAATGACTTACCAGTTTTATTAATTATTTTAACTAATCCGCCATTAGACGAAGTCCAAGTAATTGATTTACTAAATGCACCAGTACCTATTGTAGATATCGAACTAGGAATTGTTACTTCAATTAATCTGCAAAGTTGGAAAGCATAATTTCCAATTTTTTTAACTGAACTAGGAATAGTAACACCTTTAATATAAGATCTAAAAAAACCATAATTAGCTATTTCAGTAACAGTATTTGGAATCACTACATTTGCAGTTTGATATCCACCATAACTCATAATTTTTGAATAATTAATTGTTGCATCAGAATTTCTTGCATAAACAATTGCTGTACTTGTATTACCATCACCATTATCAACTGATGTTAATTGATTATTTGCAAAAGCAAGTTCCCCTATTGATGTAACAGTAGAAGGAATTTTAATAGTACCAGTCAAATTTATTTCATAGAAACAACTTCTACCTAAAGTTTTAAGTGGCGTATTACTAGGTCCTGCGGTTGGAGGTATAGTAATATTTTTTCTATTTGATCCAGCATAACTATTTATTGAACTATAATTTATTGAACCATCACTATTTCTATTATAAATCCACATATATTTTGATTCAGTTGCAGCATTTCTACTAAATGCTCTTTCACCAATTGAAGTAACCGTACTTGGAATATCAATTGTTTTCAAATTATTAACAAAGAAAGCAGTCGATCCAATTGTCTTTAGTCCATTTGGCAAATTTACTTTTGCTATTCCAGAATCCCAAAACGCTGATGAACCAATAGAAGTTACAGTGCTAGGAATTATAACTTCCCATCCACTTAAACTCATTCTTGAAAATGCACTTGACTCAATAGTAGTTAAAGCAACTCCATTAACTTCAGCAGGAATTATAAACTTCTTATCAGTAAATTCAGATAAGTCACCCATATATCCCCTAATTCTTGAATAATCAGGAACACCATTATTAGTTACGTACAAGAATGATGGATTTGGTATTGGATTATCACAGAAAGCACAAGAACCTAAAGAAGTAACTGAATCTGGAATAACTACACTAGAAATTTTATTTTTCCTAAATGCTCTTTGCCCAATAGTAGTCAATGTATTTGGAAGGTTTACTTCTGGCAATTGACAACTCAAAAATGCCTCAGAATCAATTTTCTTAAGTCCTTCTGGTAACACTACCCTAGTTAACGGATTAGATGCAAATGCACGAGTTCCAATAGTTGTAACACTCTTTGGAATTATTACACTATTAATTCTCATATTATAAAATGCATACTGATATATTTCTGTTATTGTATATTGAACATTTCCATCTTCAATGACACTTGGAATCATCAAATCAACACCACAATTAATATTATAATATGTAATAGAGGCAGTATGATTTGATTCATTTAATTTATAACTATAACATTCATCAACAACTTCTCTATCTGCTATTATTTTTTGTGTTGTTTTAATAACTTCACCATTAGACTCATAAATTTCTACATTGTTTCTAGTTCCAGCAGGAGCTTGTTCATTAACATATAACTTACTAGATGAATATATACTATTCTCGCTCAAATCAGTTTCTTTTGTTACATCAACTTTCATTCCTGCAGAATCAACACTTGCCCAATAATAATTCCAAATATTATCTGGAGTATATGTAACAATTACATAAGCCTCAATCCATTTCCCATATGGACTTCCTTCTGCATTATCCATAGGTATACTTTTGATGTTAACATAATAAGTAGTATCACTATCATCAAAATAATACTCCATAGAACTAACTTTTTTCTTAACTTCTCTAATATAAGATTTAGCAGTATCAATATATACACTTTTTCTTGAATCACTAATATAATTAGAAACACTAGGAACTGCAATTATTAATAATACTCCAAGAATTATTATTACTGCTAATATTTCTATCAATGTAAAACCCTTTTCACTTTTTTTCATATCATCACCTATTATAGTTTTATTTTATATTTTTTCTTACTATAATGCAATAAATATTAAAAAAAATTAATCTTTAAAAATATGTTTTTTTAATTTATATTCATTAAATCCTCCAATAATATTAACAACATCATACCCTTTATTAGTTAAAATTTTACACACTTCTTTACTTGTTACTCCATAACTACAATATATATAATAAGTATCATTAACATTTAAATAATTTTCAGGATTCATAATTAAAAAGTTTTTAGGTATATTAATTGAATTAGGTATACTATCCAAATTGTAAATATATGAATCTCTAATATCTATTATCTTATACTTGTCTAAATCATTAATTATTTTTGAAATTTCAATTTCCTTCATAATTCACCTAATATATTTTATGTATTAAAAAAAAATATGACAGAAAAAAAACAGTATTACTACTGTTTATTAGCTTTTTTATATAAGTATGCAATACCTATAAAGCTTATAATAATTATTATTAAAGAAATTATAACATTTATATTTTTGTTTTGTACTTGATAATCAAGTCCTGTATCTGGAACTATAATAGAAGGTTCACTATCACCATATTGAGCATAAAATGACCAATCAATGTAAGATAGTTCATTATATGTTGTATCGTCATATTCAGTTGATAACATAGTTTCTACTACCATACTAGATTCTTTTGATGGAACAAAATTACCTAGCAAAATTGCTTCTTGTAAATTAATTCCATTATTTGAATAATCAAGTCCTGTTGCTTTACCATTATATATTGCTTCACCATCAATAGATATTTTCATTATTATATTTTCTAATAATTCATTAGCTTTTTCACTTTGATTTCTAGGAACTACTTTAAAATATAATGTATACTCTGTATTTGTACCATTTTCAATAATTAATTCATCAGTAAATGTTTTTCCTGGAACCATATCTAAATGTTTCATAAATACATTTTCATCTAAAAGACTACTTTTATAATAAATTCTATCATCACTTTCAGTAAAATATAGTTTATTCTCTTCTGCATAAACAGGAGTTATAAAAAGAAGTAATAGCAAAATAAACAAAACTTTTTTCATAGCAAACCTCCATTATTTAATATTATTAATTAATTGTTACACTTGTTCCCCATGCAGTTTTGTACTGATCGAATTGAACAGTTTCAACAGTAATAGTTAAAGTATAAGTTCCTCCAGCATAACCATTAGTTGTTGTTCTACATGTAACTGATTTTACTGTTGTCATATCAGTTGGTTTAGTTGTTGTTGTAGTATTATTAGTTAATGTATATGTACAAGTATCATTAGTACTAATAGTTACATTTGGATTAAATGTTACGGATTCTATTAATGAACTTGTACTTGCATTTTTAGCAAGTTTAGTTTTGTAATAATAGTAATCTTTTCCACCTTCAGTTGATTTAGTCCATTTTGTATTTAAATCACTAGCAAAATTAATAACTGCTGCTCTATTTGGTGTTGGTGTGGCACTATCCGTTAAAGGAAGTTGGTTATCATTTGCATCTTTCCATGATTCAGTGTATGAAATACGAACTGCAGCATCTACATCACCTTTATTAGTTGCTACTACTGTTTTAGATGTTGTAGTTCCTGGTACCCAATCATCTGGACTTTCGAATGTTTCTACTACCTCCATTGAATATGCTTTAGTACCAAATACGTTTTCGAATGTATCTGTACTTGTAAAATATGCCATTGTTGCTCCTACAACTCCTAATACAGCAACTAATACTAATGCAACTAATGATTTCTTATTTTTAATTTTTTTCATTTTTTTCACTCCTTTCATTTTTATTATTTATATCAAAAGTTTCTATGTTGCTTAGTAGAAACTCTGATACTAAAATTATTACAGTAATTATTACAACAATTGTTAAATTTTCGTTAACTATTTTTATATAATTACCAATATAAGGTAAACTTGTTTCTGCTACCTTTCCTTTTACATTTTCATAATGAACTTTATTAGCATCAGAAACAGCATTTGCATCTCCTTTTGTTTCTATAAGTTCACCATCGATACTTACTATTCTATGTGAAACAAATTCACCACTTTTGACTGTATAAGTTATTACGTCTTCTTCTTTTAAATCTTTTAAAGAAACACTTTTATAATAGATTATGCTTCCAGTTTTATATGTAGGTTCCATTGAACCAGAAAGAACTACTACTGGGTGGTAGCCAAATATCATTGGAATACATACTATCGCATAAACTATAATTAAGGCATATGTAATAATTGATAGAACGTGGATGATTTTTTTTAAAATGCCCATGTAACGTTTCCTCCATTAATTGTCACATTTTTATTCCATATATTACTTACAGCACTACTACTTGCTTGTATTGCTTCAAAATTAAAATCTAATTCATATGTATAATTTTTATAATCATTATAATATGGAGAACTACTTATTAAACTTTCTTTCAATGAAATTGATTCAAGAACTTGTACAGATTCTTCAGCATTTAATACTTTCTTATAATAATACCAACCATCGCCACCATCAACAAAATCATTTGTAAAAGCACTTGTCCATGATTTTTGTACAACATTTTCACCATTAACATTATTATCAAGTGAAAGTAATACTCCATCAATTTCTTTTCTCCATGACTCATTATAATTAATTCTTAATACTACTGGAGTATTTGTTTCTTCATTATTAACAAATCTTACCTTTTTTGTCCCCCATGTATTATTGAATTCTTCTTCAACTGACACATTATAAGTCATTGTTTTAAATTCATTTGGCAACATCACTTCTGAATAATAATAAGCATACGTTCCACCAATAATAGTTAGTACGAGTACTATTAAGATGAAGATTAATGGTTTTTTGTTTATCTTTTTTAATTTAGACTTCATCTTAATTACCTCCTTGTACTACTTTGTTAACTACTCTTCCAAATGAATGTAAAAATCCTTTTTTAACAAATTCATTTGTATAAGTTATTTCATAATTATTTCCTTCTTCTACAACAAGATTTGAATTATTTGCATTTATTGCTCCAGTAACAGTTTTAATTCTATATTCTTGTGGTACAATTTCATTAATTTTATATGTAGAAGGATCTACAAAAACTGTCTCACATTCATTATTTTCAAGTACAATCCAAGTCTCATAATTATTTGTATTTCCTGTTATATGAAACTGAAATACATTTTCATTATAATTTCCACTTATAGTCTTACATATTTTTAGTTTTGATTGTATTTTAAAGCTATCACTTGCCTTATATTCTTTATCTTTTAATTCATAACCATTATCTGCAAGAGCTCCTTTTATCTCAGCTTCATTTGTAATTGTTCCAGAGTCACTTGCTAATACAGTATATGTAGCAAATAATTCGACACTTCCACCTGCTGGAATTGTATCAATTTTTGCAATATGATCTGATTCTACAGAATAATTTGTTCCTGATTTAAATATACTATTTTCATTATTTTCTTTAACAATTATATCTTTTATTGAAAAACTTGCTGTATTAGTTATAGTTATTTTAAATTCAACTTTATCACCTAAACGATAATAATTCTTTGTACTAATTACTTCTTTTGTAATTGTAGGTTCAAATGTACCTGCAACTTGTTTCCATTCACCATAAATTACTACATCTTCTTCTGGCATTTCAAAGTTATTCTCTTTATACCAACCTAAGAACTTATATCCAGATGGTTCACCAAGAACATCTTCAAGTATTACTGTAACACCAGGTTTATATTCTTTTGTAACAGGCAAATAGTTATCTGCATTAGGTGGAAGGACTCCATCATAAAATTTATATGATACTTTATATGTTACTTCCTCAAATCTACCTGTTAAAAGAACATCCCTATTAGGCATTTTAAAATCTCTATCACTTGATACTGTTACATCACTAGTTGTCCAACCTAAGAATCTATATCCATTAAATACATCTCCTTCTTTTAGAGAATCTAAAACTACTACATCATTTGAAAAATATTCTTTTTCTCGAGGTAATACATAACCCATCGGAGAAGTACCTGTTAATTGATAAGTTACTCTATTAGGATTAATTCTTGTAAATGAACCTGTTAAAACAACATTTGTAGAAGGCATTTTAAAGCTTCCGTTTGTAATAGTAGCATTACTAGTAGTCCATCCACTAAAAGTGTAACCTAAAACATCTACATTAGGAGCAACTCCTACACTAGTACCTTCTGCATAACTTGCAGTACTAGGAGCAGTTGGAACACCAGCTGGAACTTCGCCTGTATATTCGTAACTAACATTATATAAAGTTGCAAACTCACTTCCCATAAATGCATGTACTGTATTAGATTTAACTAGTAAATCTTTCTCTTTTGCAGTTGCAAAATTATAAAAGTCTCTTCTTATTTCTCTTTCAGGAGTTGTTGGATCATCAATGCTAGGTGTTCTAGTTTTAATACCAACAGTAAGTTCACAACCTGCTTTCAAATTTTTAACTTCAAAAGCAACTGTTCTTGTATTTGTATCATAATGAAGTCCATGATAAGTGTACTCTGTATTATCAGTATTCCAAACTCCAGTATCAGTACTTTGTTCGTTCGTATCATCAATTACTTTTCCAGGGCAAGAGCTTCCATCACTTCTTTTTACTGCACCAATAGAACCATCACTAGTAGTTACAAATCCAGTAAATTCAAGTCCATCTGGTATCTTATCTTCTACTTTTAGTAACCCACTCTTTATTTCTGAAATAGTAGTACTATCAGATTTTACTCCGTTTTTATCTACTCCATCATAAGAAATAGTCAAATAATAAATAAGTTCAGAATTTTCACTAACTTCAACATCGTTTTCCAAAAGTACTGCAAAACTTTTACTAAAAATTAAAGATAATAAAAAAACTAAAGCTGCAACAAAAAATATTACCCAAATTGTTCTAACTTTATTAACTTCATTTTTTATCACTCTTATCATCTCCTTCTTGTAATAATTAAATTGTCTCATCATTGTAAAGTATGATTAAACTAGGTTAATCTCCTAAATCCACTACATATGGATTTTCACGACTTCCATCTCCATCACTGTACTCTGTGTCTGGTGCAAGTGAAACGGCCGGGCGCACACCGTTCTTCGAGGTGCCCAAGTGATAGTTGCTCAAGTCGCCGTTGCCGGTTACGACCCCCCCGTTAGCGTTGGCGATGAAGATGATAGGAGAGGCCAACCAATAATACTGCCCTGTTTTTAGGATATTTGAATTATATAAAATATTCATTTCCGGAGAGCTCATTAATCCTACTTTGTATTTTAATTTTGCTTTATCATTAAGCGTGCTAAATCTATCTGTCTCATTTGTACAGCTTAAGTCACTAGTTACAATATATTCTTTAAAATACAGATAATCAGAAATTCTTCCTCCATTAGGATTCCATCCGTTTAAACTTAAATTAGATTGACTTCTATCATTACAAAATACTGTATCTTCTAAATAATCTGAATATTCTAATAGATTTTTTTCAAACCATGCATCTACTCCTGTTTTTATTGTTGAGTTTGTTGTATTAACATTATCGTTATATAACATTTCATTA
>CAMNJQ010000039.1 GCA_946541575.1 uncultured Clostridium sp.
TAATCTCCAAGGCTATGATAGAATCTTTATAGGATATCCTGTATGGCATGAAGATTTACCAATGGCAGTATATACATTTATTGAACAAAATAATTTCAGTGGAAAAGAAATAATACCATTTAGTACATACGAAATATCAGGTGATGCTGGAACATTTACAAAATTACAATCAAGACTATCAGGAGCAACAGTAAAGAATGGCTTATCACTTAAAGGATCTATTGCAAGAACAGGAGCAGGAACAGGACAAGTAGCAGCATGGATAAGCGCTCAAGGATTTGATAAATAACTTATATTCGGTTAATAATTATAAAAAGAATTGTGTTATAATATATAAACAATTCTTTTTTACTTTAATAATTTATATATTGTTATATTTGACAAAATAATCAATTTATAAGATAATATTAAAGTAGGGATTGGTGATATTATATGTATCAAGAACAATTTAATTTATCATCTAAAGATATCTTAGAAAAAGAATTTAAAATTGACACAAGAGGTTATCGATTAAAAGAAGTTGACCAATATCTTGATCTTATTATTAGCGACTATGATCAATTCTTTAAAATTCTAAAAGAAAAAGATAAAGAAAAGGAAGAACTTCTTGATGAAATAATGTCTTTAAAGCAAGAAAACAGAAACTTAAAGACAAGCTTAGAAATTGCTAAGTCTAATGAAGAGGAAGATGCTAATAACGTTAAAGCAGTTTCAAACGTAGATATCATGAGAAGATTATCACAACTAGAAAAAATAGTTTATGGAAAAGATGAATAATATTTAGGGTAAATGCTATATTTTTTAATATAGAGGAAAGTCCATGCTCGCAGAATCTGTGATGATTCTAGTGTTCGTGCTAGAGGAAAAAATAACTCTAGGTAGCTTTTGCTAACGGCGACGAAGTAACCTAAGTCTTTGATATGGTTATTGTAGTCATAAAGTGTCATAGTGACGAAGAAGTTGGAAACGACGGAAGTGGAACGTGATAAACCCCACGAGCGAGAAACTCAAATTTTGGTAGAGGAGCCTATAACTTGGGAATAAGAACTGAGTTAGGGACTGGGTAACCAGTAGATAAATATTTACCACCTAGAAATAGGTACAGAACATGGCTTATTAAGTATTATTTATTTTTTTAAATGAGGTGTTTATGAAAGAGCTTGGTGAATATCTAAAAAAGACAAGAATAGATAATGGCGTAAGTATTGATGAAGCTGCTCAAGACTTAAATATTGATGATTTTTTATTAGAAAGTATAGAAGAGGGGAATACAAGAGCATTTAAAGATGTTCTATCAATGAAAGATAGAATTAAAGAATATGCTAAATATTTAGGATTAAAACCAGAAGATGTAATCGATGAATTTAATGATTATTTATTTGAAAAAACTTCTAAGATTTCTTTAAAAGACATAGAAGAAGCAGAAAATGGATTAAAAAACAAACAAGATGAAACAAAGAAAATATCTTCTCCATATACTTTAGTAAAGCCAAAGAAAAAAAGTAAAAAACCTATAATATATGGTATATTAGGAATAGCTTTATTGATTATAATAGTTTTAATTATATTTAGTATAGTTAGACCAAAAAAAGAAATAATAACAAAAGAATTAAAAGTAAGAAGTGATGGTGAAATATATGAACTTGCCTAATAGATTAACAGTTGCTAGATTAGTTTTATCGGTGATTATAATAATATTATTATGTACACCATTTTATGATTTTGGAATAGAGTTTCCTGAAGGACCAGTAATAGATGGAGTTACATTAAGAGTAGATTATATGATTGCTGGAGTTTTATTTATAATTGCAAGCTTAACTGATTTCTTTGATGGACGTATTGCAAGAAAAAGAGGATTAGTTACAAATACAGGTAAAATGTTAGATGCAATTGCAGATAAAGTATTAGTAAATTCAGTATTAATAATACTAGCTTCAAAAGCAGAAATTAATGCAATAATACCAGTAATAATTGTTGTAAGGGATATAATAGTAAATGCTATTAAAATGGAAGCAGCAAGTAAAGGAAAAGTAGTTGCAGCAATCGGAAGTGGAAAAATTAAAACAGCTGCATTAATGTTTGGTGTAGTATTGGTATTCTTTGGTAACATGCCTTTTGCATTATTAGGATTTAATGTTGCTGAATTCTTCTTATATTTTGCAACAATAATGTCAATAATATCAATGATACAATATTATAATATTAATAAAAAATTAATAATTGATGATAAAAAATAATAATAAAATGAATTTTCTTTAATAGAAATTCTTTTTTTTTACTTGAAAAATAAATGAATTATTGAATTTCAAACAAATGTTCGAAAATGTATTGCTTTTTTGTTTTTGATAGTGTATTATTAATTTGTAAGTAAATGTTTGGAGGAAGTTAAAAATGGCAAATATAGATAAAGACAAAGCTTTAGAACAAGTTTTAAATGATATAGAAAAACAATTTGGAAAAGGATCCATAATGAGACTTGGAGATAACAAACATATGGAAGTTGACGTATGTTCAAGTGGATCATTATCTCTTGATATAGCACTAGGTGTTGGAGGTTATCCTAAGGGAAGAATTATAGAAATATATGGACCAGAATCAAGTGGTAAAACTACTTTTGCGTTACATGCTATTGCTGAAGTACAAAAAACTGGGGGAAGAGCAGCATTTATAGATGCAGAACATGCTCTTGATCCAATGTATGCTAAAAACTTAGGAGTTAATATTAATGAGTTATTATTATCACAACCAGACACTGGAGAACAAGCACTTGAAATTTGTGAAGCACTTGTTAGAAGTGAAGCAGTTAGTATTATCGTTATAGATTCAGTAGCAGCACTTGTTCCTCAAGCAGAAATTGATGGTGAAATGGGAGATTCTCATGTTGGACTTCAAGCAAGACTTATGAGTCAGGCTTTAAGAAAATTATCAGGTGCAATTAATAAAACAAAAACAATATGTATATTTATTAACCAATTACGTGAAAAAGTAGGAATTATGTTTGGAAATCCTGAAACAACTCCAGGAGGTAGAGCACTTAAGTTCTATTCAACAATAAGACTAGAAGTAAGAAGAAGTGAACAAATAAAAATAGGAGAATCAGTAGTAGGAAGCAAAACAAGTATTAAGGTAGTTAAAAATAAAGTAGCACCTCCATTTAAAACAGCAACTGTTGATATAATGTATGGAGAAGGAGTATCTAAAGAAGGAGAAATAATAGAACTTGCTGCAAATGCCGGAATTATAGAAAAAAGTGGGGCATGGTTTTCTTATAATAACGAAAAAATTGGTCAAGGAAAAGAAAATGTTAAATTATTATTAAAAGAAAGACCAGAACTAGCTAATGAAATAGAGACTAAAACAAGAGAATATTACGGAATTGGAAAAAGTAATAAAAATAAAGATTAATTGAAAGTTATGAAATCATAACTTTTTTTTAAAAAACTTTGACATTATTTATTAAATCTCCTACAATAGAATTAGTGATATTAATTATTAGCGTATAATTAATTAAATACACAAACTAAATAAATGGAGGAAAAATATGATGGAAGTTGTATTCCCTATTTTGCTAGTTGTGGTTGGAATGTCAGTAGGATTTATAATTAATCATTTAATTAATAACTCAAAAATTAATAATTCTAATAAAAAAGCTGAAGAAATTATAGATAAAGCTAAAAAAGAAGCTGAAAAAGCTAAAAGAGATTCATTATTTGAGACAAAAGAAGAAATACATAAATTAAAACTTGAAACAGACAAAGAAATTAAAGAGAAAAAAGAAGAATTAAAAGTATCAGAAGAAAGACTTATCCAAAGAGAGAATAACATGGATAAGCGTGATGAATTGTTCCAAAAAAGGGAGCTTTCTCTTGATGAAAAAGAAAAGGAAATATTAGAATCTCAAAAAGATATCCAAGCAGAATATGCAAAAATAGAAGAATTAAAACAAAATGAATTAGAACAATTAACAAAAATAGCTCATTTACCAAAAGATGAAGCTAAAAAATTAGTCATGAAAAAAGTTGAAGAAACTATGTCAAAAGAAATAGCAGAGTATATCAAAGAAAGAGAAGATGAAGCAAAATTAGAAGTAGATAAAAAAGCTAAAAATATGCTTGTTACATCAATGCAAAGATATGCTGCTGACATAGCAAATGAACAAACAATAACTGTTGTTAATCTACCTGATGATGAAATGAAAGGTAGAATAATTGGTAGAGAAGGTAGAAACATAAGAACTATTGAAGCAATAACTGGTGTTGATTTAATTATAGATGATACTCCAGAAGCAGTAGTTTTATCTAGCTTTGATCCATTAAGAAGAGAAATTGCAAGAGTTACACTAGAAACATTAATTAAAGATGGAAGAATACATCCAACAAGAATTGAAGAGTTATATGATAAAGTAAGTAAAGATATGAAACAAAAAATAATTGATTTCGGTCAATCTGCTTTATTTGAATTAGGAATAACAAAAGTTGATCCAGAATTAATTGAAATAATAGGTAAATTGCATTTTAGAACAAGCTTTGGACAAAATGCATTACAACATTCAATTGAAGTTGCTCATTTATCAGGACTAATGGCTAGTGAATTTGGAGAAAATGTTCAATTAGCAAAACGTGCTGGATTATTACATGATATTGGAAAAGCAATAGATCACGAAGTAGAAGGAAGCCATGTAGAAATTGGTGTAGATATTGCTAAGAGATATCATGAAAATGATGTAGTTGTAAACACTATTGCATCACACCATGGAGATACTGAAGCTAAATCAGTTATAGCAGTAATTGTAGCAATTGCAGATGCATTATCTGCATCTCGTCCAGGAGCTAGAAATGATTCATTAGAAAATTATATTAAGAGACTTGAACAACTTGAAGGAGTTGCAAAAGAAATCCCTGGAATTGATAAATCATATGCTGTTCAAGCTGGAAGAGAATTAAGAGTAATTGTTAAACCAGAAGAAGTAGATGATTTAGGAGCTCATAAGATTGCTAGAGATGTAAAAGAAAAGATTGAATCAACAATGCAATATCCAGGTACTATTAAAGTAACTGTAGTTAGAGAAACAAGAGCACAAGAAGAAGCAAGATAGCTTCTTTTTTTATAAAATTATGTTATAATTATCATAGGAGGAAAACTATGAAAAAGATATTTGTATTTTTATTATTGATGACATTAGTAATGCCAATTGTGGTCAAAGCTGACATGGAACATATTTACACATATTACAACAAAGAATTACTTGTTGGAGGACAACTTGAAGTACATATTCCACTTCTTTATGATAAAGAGTATAATTTTACTGTTAATTATGATTCTTCAATGCTTAAAACAGATAATAGTATGATAACAATAAATGAAGAAACATACCTTGCTAATGAGAATGGAAATGATAATCCAGTTGAAAAAAGCAATTTAATCCAAGCAAATGTTGAAAATGGTAAGGCAACAATAAAAGTGAAAATGACAGATTCTTGCTGCACAGTAGGAGATAAAGGTACACCAATATTAACAATGAAATTTACTGCTCTAAAAGAAGGAGAAACAGAAGTTGAAATTTATAATGGACCTGATGTAATTAGCTGGCCAAAAGTCACAATAACAAGTAATAGTTCAAAAGATAATGGTGATACAAAAGAACCAGTTACTACTACTGGAGATTCTAATGAAAACAATAATAAAAAAGAAGAAAATAACAATATTTTATTATATAGTTCATTAGGAGCAAATGTAGCTCTTCTAGGTGCTTTAATTGTTGTTATTTTAAAAAATAAATCTTCAAAACCAAAAGTTACTGAGTAGATAATAAAATAAAAATATCCACAAGTTTTGTGGATATTCTTTTTATCTTTTAATATCTAAAATTACAGGTAAGATAATTGGTTTTCTACCAGTTAATTCATAAATAAATGGAAATAAATCAGCTGTTATTTGACTTTTTATATCGTTAAATGTAGCATTACCATCTTTCAATTTATTTAAAATAATATTTTCTGATACATTTTCAATTTTCTTAATTAATGCTTCATTTTCATTTATTAAAATAAATCCTCTAGTAGTAATATTTGGATGGATTAATAATTCTTTTTTCTTCATATCTATATTTGCAATAACAACAAGTATTCCATCACTAGCCATTATCTTTCTATCACGAAGAACTGCACTATTAATTTCCTCAAGTCTATTACTATCAATAAATACATCACTTGATATTACTGGAATATCTTTTGTAATAACATGATTATCTAAACTTAAAACATCACCATTTTGAAGTACGAAAGTATTTTCTTTTGGAATACCACAATCAATACCTAAATTAGCATGGCTCTTAAGCATTCTATAATCACCATGAAATGGCATTAAATACTTTGGCTTTATAAGTCTAATCATAAGTTTAAGTTCTTCCATATTAGCATGTCCTGATGTATGTATATCTGATAATGATTGAGTAGTATAAACTTTAACACCTTGTAAATATAATTTATTAATTGTATGACCTATATACATAGAATTTCCTGGAATAGGGGATGAAGAGAACACAACAACATCATCAGGTCTTAACTTTATTTGTTTGTGTGTTCCATTAGCAATTCTAGAAAGAGCTGCTAAAGGCTCTCCTTGTGAACCAGTACATAAAATAGTTACTTCTCCGGGTTTTAAATTATTAGCTTCTTCAGGAGTAATAATAATATCTGGATGATCAATATAACCACCTTCAATAGATATTTTTATGTTATTCTCCATACTTCTTCCAAAAACACACAATTTTCTACCATGATTGTAACAAGACTCTACTATATGTTTTAATCTATAAATATTTGATGCGAATGTTGCAATAATCATTCTTTGAGTAGTATGTTTATCAAATATATCATTTAAAGCATTATCTACTTTAGCTTCACTATTACTAATTCCTTCATTTAAAGCATTAGTAGAATCGCTAATTAAAACATCAACACCTTCTTCACCAATTCTAGCCATTTTATGTAAATCAGCCATTGGACCAATAGGAGTAAAGTCAAATTTAAAGTCTCCAGTAGTAACAACGTTTCCATCTGGAGTTTTAATTAAAATGCCATGTGAATCTGGAATAGAGTGAGTAGTTCTAAAAAACTCAACCTGAAAATGTTTAGTTTTAACTATCGTAGTATCATCATATGCAAATAGGTTATCATATCTAATATTTTTATCTTGTAATTTTAAACTTATTAATTCTTTTGCTTGGTTTGGCGCATAAATAGCAGGTATTTCTAGTGACTGAACTAAAAATGGAATAGCACCAATATGGTCTTCATGTCCATGTGTTATAAATAGTGCTTTAACTTTTTCTTGATTTTGTTTTAAAAACGTAAAATCAGGAAGAACATAATCAATTCCTAAAAGACTAGCATCTGGAAAACTTATACCCGCATCTATAATAATAATTTCATCATCATGCATTAAACAATACATGTTTTTTCCAACTTCTCCCAAACCACCTAAAATAATAATTTTAGTATCGTTTGTTTTCTTTATCATAAATCTCCTCTCTTTTTTTTAAGACCTAACTAAAAAATTATACTATGAAATTACTAATTTGTCTATATTTCTTCAAATAAAAAACGGAATTATCCGTTTTCATTTGTCTTGTTCTCACCATTTTCAGTTTGAGTATTATCAGTTGTATTATCATTAGGCTTGTTATCAGTCTTATTATCATCAGTTTTGTTGTCATCAGCCTTATTGTCGTCAGTTTTGTTATCATCAGTCTTATTATCGTCAGTCTTATTATCGTCAGTCTTGTTATCGTCAGGCTTGTTGTCGTCAGGCTTGTTGTCATCAGTCTTATTATCATCAGTCTTATTATCATCATCTTTAACTTCAGCCTTAGCTTTAGCCATAGTTATTACTAAAGTTTTATTTTTACTTAAAATATCTTTAACACTAGTTTTTGCTTCAATAGATTGTTTTAGAATTAATCCTGGAATTTCTTCAGATTCCTCATATTCATAGTTTATATCAATAGTATTAGATATTGAATTCTTCCATGTAGTAACATTACTTTTACTTTTACCAACAAAATTAGGTAACTGACATAATGCATTTGTAGTATCTTTAGTACAATCTACTTTCTCATCAGAGTTATCAGCATTTGATTTAACAACTTGTACTGTAACTGTCTTATCAGGAATTAAATCAATTCTTTTACTTTCTGGATAGTTTTGAGAAATGACTGTTCCAGTAGCACCGCCACTAGTTACATATTCAACTTTTAATTTAACACCATTATTCTTTGCCCAGCTATCTGCAGCATCTTCTTTCATTCCAACTAAATTACTCAATAATTTATATTTTTCAGTACCAGAATAACCTTTACCAACTACTTTAGTTTCATAATTTTCGTTAATAGTGTAGGTGAAAGTTTTAATTAATTCTTTTTTAGACCCATTTAGATTATCTTTCATAGCTTTCTTAACTGCTGTTAAACTTTTTTGATTTAATATATAATCCCAAAGAACAAGCTTACTTCTTTCATCATATATCATTTGACCAGTACCATCAAGATATAATTTTTCAATAGATATAACAGAATCACTTGCAGAAGAAATCATAACATCTTTTGCTATATTGTAGAATGAGAATATTGTTGATTCACTCATATTTGTATCAATATTTTTAGAAATAACTTCTAATAATTTTTTTAAATCATTTATACTTGAGAAACTTTTCATTTTATTTAATACTGCTTGAATTACTTCTTGTTGATGTGCACTTCTAATAAAGTCATCTCTATAACCTTGAGTCCATTCTTTACTACAATATTGACTATTGTTCTTTCTGTTTCTTGAATAGGCTAGTGCTTGTTCACCATTTAATGTTTGATGTCCTTCTCTTATATAAACCATATGGTCTCCAAATCTTCTTTTACTATCTTGTTCACATAGATTATAAGGAACATCTATTTCAACTCCTCCAAGAGTATCTACTAAATCTACAACACCAGTGAAGTTTATTTTCATAAAGTAATCAATCTTAATATCTAAGAAATTTTGAATAGTGTTTATAACACATTTAGTACCACTAGCAGCAGAGTGAGTAATCTTATTCTCAACATTATTCATACAAGTAATAGGAACATAACTATCTCTTGGTATACTAAGCATAGTAGCATTCATTGTTGAAGGATTAAAAGTTACTACTATAAGTGAATCACCATTAAATGAATCTGCATTTTGTAATCCATCAATAGTAGAATCTATTCCAATCAATAAAATAGTAAATGGTTCACTAATATCTTTAGAACTTCCACTTAAATGAACTTCTTCTTTAGTAGTTTCTTTTTGAGTAGTATCAACTATTTTTATTCTTTGTCCAATATCTTCATATCCTTCACGAGTACCAAATACATCAACATAATTAGTAGGTAAGAAGATATAATCAACTTCTTTACTATATAAAGCATTTATTGCTTCAGTATAACTTTCATAAGTAACTAAAGTATTATTTTTCTCTAAATCATACTTATTGACCATTTCTTGTGATAATTCTTGTCCATTTCCTTCAATACTTACACCAATTTTATGATCTTTTAGTTTAGATAAGTCTTCATTATTCTTATCACTTAGTGATACAAGACTAGTAGAAATAATAACTACTTTATCAAAATTAGAGAATAGGGAATATATATCATTTAAATTATATCCAATGTATCCAAATAAAAGAGTAAATAAAATTAATAAAGTAGAATAAATATACTTTCTTTTCTTTTTTCTTTTTCCAAAGAAAAGTTTCCATAAAATAGTTAAGTCTATTATGACAATAACAGCAATGATTACATATCTTAAAAATGTTTCTATTTTATCAAATAATAAGATAGAATGTATTAAATATATAGAAACTATAATAAAAATTATAGCGAATAAACTACTATAATGAAATTTAATTTTTTTCTTCATAGACCCTCCAATAAAAAAGAAGATTATTTCTTTTTCTTTCTTGAAATATCTTCTTCCATTTTATCATCTTTTTCATCGTTTGAATCAACTTCTTTATCATTTTCTAGTATTTTTTCATTATTTGTATCATTAATTCTTCTTCTTTTACTATTTTTTACTTTCTTTTTCTTTTTTATACATGAAACTAGAATAGCTAAATAAGTAATTATTAATAAAGTACCTAAGCCAATAATTATATAGATATAATTTTCATTTTCGCATTTCAAATTATCTATTTTAGTAAGAAGTGAAGAATTAAATATTTGAATAGTGTTTTCCTTTGGATTATATTGATATAAATTCTTTTCTCCGGTACTGATATTAGTTGCTCCAACTAAATAATAATTATTTTCATCTTCACTTTCATAAGCTTTAATTTCTTCATCGTTTATTTTAATTGATGTTTCTTTATATCCTTCTGGTATTTCATCAACACTTGCTTCAGTAATAATTATTGATTCAAATGCATATTCTTTATATTTTTTATAATTACCATTATCATAAATGTATAAATTAATAGTTCCATCTTCATCTTTAAGACCAACTAGAGTAGTATTAGTAACATTATTTATAAATGCTGGTATATCTTCTTCATTTATTTTTACAACTGTTTCTTCATAATTACTATTAGGTTTTTCAATTTGTTCTTTTTTTCTAACAACACTATAATTTTTACCATCAACTTCAACAACTATTGGAGTAAGTTCTTTAACAGTAACGTTAATAACATAAGTTTTACTACTACCATTTTGTGCAGTTACAATTACATCTATTTTATTTAATCCTTCAACTAAATCATGACTACCAAGACCTGTAACAGTTGATTTAGAATCTTCTTTTGTACCAGTTACATTAATATTTCTAATATCATTTTCAACTGATAGGGAATACTCTAAAGTATTTTTATTAAATTGAGGTTCTAAGTTATAACCATCAATACCTAATTTAGATAAATAATTATTCTTACTATAGCTTGATTCTAGTTGAGACTGAGTTATTATTGAAATACTTTTTGATGTAGTACCATTAAATGAAAAGTTATTTGCATTCCAATCAACCGCTTCATAAATATTAAAGTTTACATTTGCTGTTCCACTAGCTTTAGCTCTAAATTTAAAAGTATAGCTAACAGATTTTTTAGTTCCATCAAATACAGGTGCTGCATTTAATGTTCCACTTAATAGAGTAAGTTTACTCTCATCATATCCAAAATTATATCTCAAACTTCCAAGATACTCACCAGATGATAATGTAACTGTATATGTAACAGTATTACCAACTACAACTTTATTTGAATTAGAACTTATAGTAACTTTAAGTGATGCTGCATTAACTATAAGAGAAGTAGTAAAAAACATCACTAAAGTTACTACAAAATATAATATTTTTTTCATTTTCAAAACCTCCTAACCTTGACTTATATAATTTACACTTAATAAGTGTTTTTGAATTAATAATATATCAACAACAGTTATTTTTGAATCTTTATTAACATCAGCAGCAGATAAGAATGCTCCAGTTAATTTTGTATATCCAAGAATATGTTTTTGTACAAATAATAAATCTGTAACAGTAATTGATCCAGTTCCATCTACATCACCATAAATAACGACTTCTACAGTTTTTGAATTACCATTATTTGATAATGTAACCTTATCACCTGTAACTATTGTACCTTGATTTTTAGTATTATTATTTCTATCTTTAACATTTACTGAAATAGTATTATTAGATTTAGTCATATTATTAATAACATTACTTACACTTGTTCCTAAAGTAACTTTTGAAATATAGCTACCTGAATAATTATAGGAAGATCCTTTTATAACATCATCCAAGTTAACACTAGGAGTAGGTGTATTATCTATTGGTGTAGTTGATGGAGTTGGTTCTTCTTCCTTTTTATCATTATTTTTAGGTTCTTCTATAGGAGTAGTTTTAGGTTCTTCTTTAGGTACAGTAGGTGTAGGAACAGGTGTAGGTTTTGGAGTACGGATAATATTAATAGTATAAGTACGAACACTTCCATTTTGAGCAGTAACACTTACTTTTAAAACACTATTATCTTGTGTTAAAGAAATATCACCAATTCCACTTATTTTTGCACTAATTACAACTGGTGTTGCACTAATATTAACTGATTCAGCATAAGAAATATTTACAGTATATTCTAAGTTATCAGTATTGAAGTTTGTTACTAAAGCACCATTTACTTTAAGTTCTTTTAACCAGTTATTTGGATTTCCTAAACTAGGAAGAGTAGTTGATGCTGGCATTCCATTAAATACAGGTATTGCAAATACAAAGTCTTTTTCAATTATATTTGCAGATTTATAAGTATTATATGTAGATCTAGCAGGGGAAACTAATGCACTTATATTAGTTGTATATTGATGCCAAATTCCTTTAGTAGCAGTATTTGCTAAATTAAATTTTTGATAATATGAAGTATATTGTCCACAATTAACATAGTTTTTTGAAATAATAGTAGATCCATTTACAATTGCTTTTTCTGGACTATCCCATCCAGCATTTTTTGCATATTGTAATGATTTTAATTTAGGGTTTGAAGATGAACTAGCACCTATATTATAGAAGTTATAATAATTACTATAATTTACACCATCAGCTAAAACTCCAGCTTTTCCATTTGTACAAATATTAGTATTAGATGTACCAACTTCTTGTCTAGCTAAAGAAGCAAGATAAATAGGTGATACATGAGATACTTCAGCAGCTTTTATAAATAGATTAGAAAATTGCTTTAGAAACTCTGAAGATAAAGTTATCTTAACCATATCCTCTGTTTGATATGATGGATAGTAAAACATCTCTTCAAACATGAATATTTGCTTTTCATCTAAGAAGTTTCTTGGATCCATATAATATTCAATTGTTTGTCTATTAGCTTGAAACCAATAAGAACCATCATGAGGTATAAATTTATTAGCAAGATGATCATAATCAGCTAAAGCGGTTGATAAATAACCTTCATATCCATTTTGTGCATAAGTAGGATTTACATTCATTAAACTTGTACCAGATTGATCTTCTTGATTTAAAGCATCTAACCAACTATATTTTGAAGGAATTCCTTTAAATATCCATGATGGATGTATTTTATGTAAAGCTCTTAATTTAACTTTATAATCTTCAGGAAAGCCTTGAGAAGTAAGATATGCTTCAAACTCTTCATCTGTCATCTTAGACATTTTCTCACCATCTACAGATAATTTGTTTTTTTCTTCTTCTTTCTTTTGCATTTCTTTTATTTCTTCTTCTGTTAATTCTTTTTCAACTATATCAGTAACATAAGTAGAACATACATATCCAGTAGTAAGAGTATCATTAGTTTTTATCTTAATCCATTTATCATCACACCCATTACCACTATTTTCATAAGAAAGAATAGTAACTACAGACTTATAATATGCAAGTCCAATTTTATCATAATTAGTACCAGGACCACTTCTAATTCTAAGATTTAAATCAGCAGAAACTACCCCAGTAGTAATTTTCTCAGCATTTACAAACGCTGGAAGTAAAAGTATTAAAGTAGAAAACATTATAAAATAGTAATTTATTTTTTTCATATCCACCTCCATTATACTTAACAAAATTATACAATATTTGACTTTCTAAAGTCTACATTTAGGCCTTATATTTAAAGATAAGTAATAAATAATATACATTTGTTTACACTTAAACAAAGAAAGCTTCTTTTTATCAAAAATGCAAATAATATTAAAAAAATATAAAAATAATGGTAGAATAGTCTTAAATAGTTAATTAATCAAAAAAACTATTGAAAAAGTTAATTAACTGATGAATAATAAGCACTATATGTGGAAAAAGGAAGTTTAAATATGAAGAAGAAAGTACTTTTTATTTCTTCAACTGGAGGACATTTATCAGAGTTATTAAGATTATCTCCAATGTTTGAAAAATATGACTATTATATTATTACTGAAAAAACTAAATCTAATTTAAACCTTAAAAGTATATATCCTAATAGAGTAGGATATCTAGTTTACGGTACTAAAAGAAGATTTTTATCTTATCCATTCAAACTATTATTTAATTGTTTTAAAAGTCTTTATTATTTCTTAAAGATTAGACCTAAAGTAATTGTTACAACAGGAACTCATACAGCAGGACCAATGTGTTGTATTGCAAAACTATTTAGAAGTAAGGTTGTTTATATAGAAACTCTTGCAAATAGTAAAACAAAAACTGCTACAGGAAGATTAATTTATCATATTGCAGATTTATTTATTGTACAATGGGAAGAAATGCTTAAACTTTATCCAAAAGCAATTTATGGAGGTTGGATATACTAATGATATTTGTAACACTGGGAACAAATGATGAAAGTTTTGAAAGATTATTAAAAGCAATAGATAAAGAAATTGAAAAGAAAACAATTAAAGAAAAAGTAATTGTCCAAGCAGGTTGTACTAAATATTCCAGTAAGAATATGGAAATATTAGATTTAGTATCAAGAGAAGAATTTGATAGATTAATAAGTGAATGTGATTTATTAATTACTCATGGTGGAGTAGGAAGTATTTTAACAGGAATAAATCATGGTAAAAAAGTAATTGCTGTTCCACGACTTGCTAGATATAACGAACATGGAAATGATCACCAATTACAAATAGTTGAAAAATTTGGCGAAAAAAAATATATCTTAGTAGTAAAAGATATGAATAAGCTAGGAAAAATTATTGAAAAAGCAAAAGATTTCAAACCAAGAAAATTTGAAAGTAACACTCAAAATATAATAAATATAGTCGAAAACTTTATTGACAATTTATAGGAGCATTTATGAAAGAGAAAATTGAAAAAATAGATTATAAATATAAAATAACTATATTTACTTTTATTTTATTCTTAATAATAGAAGTTTTATCCCCAATAAGTGGAGATGATTGGAAAAGTTATGTTATTGGTAAATCTGGATTAGTAGAATGTTTTAAAAATATAAGTTTTAGAGATGGAAGAATAATAAGTGGATTTTTAGTTAATTTTCTATCTTATAACAAAATATTATTTGATATATCATTTGCATTTCTAATAAGTAGATTTGTTAAAATGTGTAATGATCTTCAAGGAGATGTTAAAACAAAATATTGCTATCTATATCCCTTAATTGGAATACTTGTAGTAAGTTCATTTATGTTTTCATATAACTACGTATCAATTACTTCTACAGTTACATACACTATACCAGCACTACTATTTATTTTCTATTTTTATGATTTAAATAATAGTGAAACAAATGTTTATAAAATTATTAAAAGATTTTTAATCTCAACATATATTATTTTTTCATCTATTCATATGGCTATAATATTTTTTATAGCAAATTTAGTATATTTTGTATTATTCTCTTTAAAGAAAAAAAATATAATTAATTTTTCCTTAATTATATATAATTTTATTCTATTATTAATTAGCTTTTTTAATTTAGAAAATGGATTATTTGTAATGGATTTTAATAATTCACTAGGAAATATATCTTACATGATTGAAAATGTCTTCTCTAAAAATATAGTTTTGATAATAATTGGATCAATACCTATTAATTTATTCTTAAGTGAAAAGTTAAATAATAAAACTTATGGAAGAGTAGTTATTGTATTATTTGATATTATTCTTGCCTTTTCTTTAAGTTATAATTTCTTCAACTATATACCATTTAATATTAATTTAGTATTAAAAAAATATAGTGGAATATTTGCTACAGAGAATTGGTATTATGTTTTTTACTTTTTAACATACATTATATTATATTTTATAAGTGTAAATTATTATTTAAAAAATAATAAGATAAAAAAATATATAAATATACTTAATATTTCTTCTATATTGATGTTAATATTTACATTATGCTCAAGTACCTTTGACTTAGGTAATATAGTATTAATTATGTTTTCTATTATAATAACAGTATGCATAATAACGAAAGAAACAAATATGGGAGTACATGTAAAAATAATAAGAGCATTAGCATTCTTATTAGTATTATTCTATGTATCAAGTTTTGCAGTAATTAAATATATTGATGTTAAAAGAGAAGAATATATTAAAGAACAATTAAATGATAACGTTACTAACATTGAAGTAAAAGCAAATCCTGTATATTTAGTATGGAGACATAATCCTACTGATTATTTTCAACATAATGATTTTAAAAACTATTATGAAATTCCAGAAAAAGATACTATAGAAGTTAAATACTTTGGTGTATTTGAAAAAATTGAAAGAATAGTAAAAGATGATAAATAGATAGTGATAACTATCTATTTTTTTACATAAAAGATAATATTCAAAATAATTATTATTTGTTATAATAAAAATGATTATATAGGAAGTGAAGAAATGTCTAAAATTAGTGTAATTGTTCCAGTTTATAACATGGAAAAATATTTAAATAAATGTCTCGATTCATTAGTTAATCAAACATTTAAAGATATAGAAATTTTAGTTATTAATGACGGAAGTACTGATAAAAGTAAAAAAATAATTGAGTCATATGCAAAAAAATATAAAAATATAAAAGCATATGATAAAGAAAATGGCGGTTTATCAGATGCTAGAAATTATGGTTTAAGAAAAGCTAGTGGAGATTATATATCATTTATCGATAGTGATGATTATATAAGTCTTGATATGTATGAAAAGATGTATGATAAAGCAATATCAAAAGATTATGATATGGTTGTATGTGATGTAAACTATATATATGAAAATAGTGATAAAACAGAGATAGTGTCATCACATATAAAAAATGATACAACTAATATAAAAGAAACAATGTTATCTATATACCCAGTTGCTTGGAATAAATTATTTAAAAAAGAACTATTTAAAACAGGAATAGAATTTAAAAAAGGAATTTGGTTTGAAGATGTTGAATTTATCTATAGAATGCTTCCATATATAAAGTCTATTGGAGTAGTAAAAGAAGCAATGTATCAATATCTTCAAAGAGAAGGATCAATTAGTAAAAGTACAGATAAAAGGCTTTACAATTATATTGAGAATTGGAATGGTATTGTAGAGTTTTATAAAGAAAAAGGCTTGTTTGAAGAATATCATGATGAAATAGAATATTCATATGTTAGATATATTTATGCAACATTTATTAAGCATGCTAGTGGATTTGATAAAGATGAATTTAATAATGCTGTTAAAAAAGCAATACAAAATGTAAAAAGAGAATTTCCTAAATATAGACGTAATAAATATTTTTATAAAAGCTTAAAAGGAATATATTTATTATTATTTAATAAATTTTTAGCAAAAATAATGTATAAACATTATAGAAAAAAATAAAATAGAGATTAATTCTCTTTTTTTCTTTTTTTAATTGTTATATAATTATATAGTGAATTGTAGAAAGGATTGATTGTATGTATAAAATAATGGATGGTAATGAAGCCTGCAGCTATGTTGCTTATAATTTTACAGAACTAGCAGGTATTTACCCAATAACTCCAGCTTCTCCAATGGCAGAATATGCTGATAAATGGGCAAGTGGTGGAAAGAAAAACTTTTGGAACGATGAAGTAAAAGTCGTAGAAATGGAAAGTGAAGCAGGAGCAATAGCAACTGTTCATGGTGCACTTCAAAACGGAGTATTAGCAACTACTTACACTGCATCTCAAGGATTATTATTAATGATTCCAAACATGTATAAAATAGCAGGAGAACTTCTTCCATGCGTAATAAATGTAGCAGCAAGAAGTTTAGCAACTCATGCATTATCTATACTAGGAGATCATCAAGATATTTATTCAACAAGAGCAACTGGATTTGCATTTTTAGCATCTAGTTCTGTTCAACAAGTAATGGATTTAACAAGTGTAGCATATTTATCAACACTTAAAGGAAGAGTACCATTTGTTAACTTCTTTGATGGATTTAGAACAAGTCATGAATTACAAAAAATTGAATTAATAGATTTAGATAAAGTAAAAACACTAATAGATAAAAATGCATTAAAAGAATTTAGAAAAAGAGCATTATCTATTAATAATGTAACTCGTGGAACAAATGAAAATGATGATATTTATTTTCAAATATCAGAAGCTCACAACAAGTATTATGATGCACTTCCAGATATAGTTAATGAATATATGGAAAAAATATCTGAAATAACTGGAAGAGAATACAAACCATTTAATTACTACGGACCTAAAGATGCAACTAAAGTAATAGTAGCAATGGGTTCAGGTTGTGAAACAATAAAAGAAACAATTGATAAAATTGGAAAAGGTGAAAAACTTGGATTAATAGAAGTTCACCTATATAGACCATTTAGCTCAAAATATTTCTTAGATGTTTTACCAAAAACAGTTAAAAATATTGCTGTACTTGATAGAACAAAAGAAAGTGGAGCTCATGAACCATTATATCTAGATGTAGTAAATATCATCAAAGAAGCTAATTTAGATATCAAAGTAATTGGAGGACGTTTTGGATTATCTAGTAAAGACACAACTCCAGAACAAATATATGCAGTTAATAAATTCCTTGAAAGAGAAGATAATTTCAATGGATTTACAATTGGAATTAAAGATGATGTAACTAACTTATCACTTGATCCAATTGATTTTGGATATAAATCATCAAATCATGAGATACTAATTTATGGATTTGGATCTGATGGAATGGTTAGTGTATCTAAAGATATATTAAAAATAGTAGGTAATAATACAAATGCCTATGCTCAAGGATATTTTGAATATGACTCTAAAAAGTCAGGTGGAGTAACAAGATGTCACTTACGTCTTGGAGATAAAGAAATAAAACAAACATTTTATGTAAAAACACCAGCATTAGTAGTATGTACAAAAGATACATATTTAAAGAAATTTGAAATGCTTGACGATTTACAAAAGGATGGAACCTTTATCTTAAATACTTCAAAGACAAAAGAAGAATTATTTGAATACATGACTAATCACGACAAGAAGATAATTAAAGATAAAAATATTAAATTTTATATAATTAATGCTAATAAAGTTGCAAATGAAGTAGGACTTGGAAATAAAATTAATACAGTAATGGCAACAGTAATATTCAAAATTGGAAAATTAATTGACTTTAACTTTGCTATTAATGAAATTAAAAAATCACTTGAAACATTATTCAGTAATAAAGGAAAAGAAGTTATTGAAAAGAATGTTAAAGCAATAGATAGAGCATTAGAAACTCTTGAATTAGTTAACAAAAATGAAATAACTACAACTGATGAAGAAGAGAAAACTGAAGAAAAAACAGTATTTGATTTAATAATTGCAAGAAAAGGAAATGAACTTCCAGTAAGTAAATTAGAACAATATGTTGATGGAACTTTTGAAGGTGGAAGAAGTAAAGATGAAAAACGTGATATGACTGATGTTCTACCATGTTATGATCCTGAAAAATGTATTATGTGTAATCAATGTGCTCTAGTATGTCCTCATGCAGTTATAAGACCATACTTACTTGATGAAAATGAAGAAAAGAAAGCACCTGAGTCTTTAAAAGGAAAACTTCAAGATGCATTAGTTAAAGATCAAAATTTAAAATTCACTATCGGTGTTAATATGGATCAATGTACTGGATGTGGATTATGTAGTAAAATTTGTCCAGGCAAAAAAGGTGAAAAAGCAATTACAATGAAACCAGTTTCTGAAGTTAAAACAGAAACAACAATTAAAGAAAGTGAATACTTATATAATGAAGTTAAAGAAAAGAAACCATTAAATTTAAGCACAATTAAAGGAAGTCAATTCGCAAGACCAAAAATAGAATTCCCAGGAGCTTGTGCTGGATGTGGAGAAACACCATATTTAAAATTATTAACTCAATTATTTGGTGGAGAACTTGTAATTAGCAATGCTACTGGATGTTCATCAATTTATGGTGGAAGTATACCAGCAACATCATATAGTATTCCATGGGCAAACTCATTATTTGAAGATAATGCAGAATTTGGATTTGGAATTGCTCTTGCAGATAAATTACACAAAGAAAAAATTAAAAAGATTATTTATAATAATTTAAAAGTAATTCCAGAAGAATATAAAGAAATTGTATCTTCTTATTATAAACATATGGATTATGAATCAAGTTGTTTATTATATGAATCAGTAAAGAATATTAAATTAAGAGAATTAACAGAATTAAAAGAATTTATCAAAACTAAATCATTCTGGATTGTTGGTGGAGATGGATGGGCATATGACATTGGATACAATGGACTTGACCATGTATTATCTAATAGAGAAAATGTTAATATTTTAGTGCTTGATACAGAAGTATACTCTAATACAGGTGGACAATCATCTAAATCAAGTAAATTAGGAAGTGTAGCTAAATTTACTGCAACAGGTAAAACCGTAGCTAAGAAGGATTTAGCTAAAATAGCACTTACTTATCCACATGTATATGTAGCAGCTATATCTTTAGGAGCTAATCCAATGCAAGCAATTAAAGCATTTACAGAAGCTAAAAACTATGATGGACCATCAATAATAATTGCATACGCTCCATGTATAGCTCAAGGATTAAAGGTAGGTATGGGAGATTCTATTGGAGAAGAAAAACGTGCTACTGAAGCTGGATACTTCCCAATATTTAGAAGAAACCCAGAGACTGGTGAATTCTTACTTGATTCAAAAGCAGATTTCTCAAAATATCAAGAATTCCTTGAAGGAGAAACAAGATATGCTTCATTATCATCAGTAAATAAAGAAGAAAAACTAAATTTATATGAACAAAATCAAAAGAACGCTGAAGGAAGATTTGCATATTATGAATCTTTAACAAAGAAAGAATAAAAAAAATAAGGATAGCAATATCCTTTTTTTGATGCACAAAATCATAAGTTTGTCAAATTGACAAAAATATCCTATTTGCTAAAATATTTTCTATGGGAGATGGTTTTGTTTGCTAGATGTAAAAAATCTAAAAATAAATTTAGAACAAAAGATATTAAATAGTGAAAAAGTAATAATAATTCCACATCGTGAAGCAGATTTTGATGCAATTGCATCATCACTTGGGATGAGTTTAATATCAGAAAAGTTTAAGAAAGATAATCATATCTTAGTAGGAGATCCAATATATAAATTAGATCATGGAGTGCAAACCATTATTGAACAAGAACGAGATAAGCATTCAATAATATGTCTTGAACAATATGAAGAAGAAAAAACAAATAATACACTTAATATTCTTTGTGATGTAAATAAGCCAAAATTAACATATATAAAAGAATTTGTTAAAGAAAATTTAGTTATAATAGATCACCATGATAAAGATAATGAAACATTTGATGCATCGATTTCTCATATAGATAATACAGCATCTAGTGCTTCAGAAATAATAACTTCACTTATTTCAGCATATAAAATAAAAATACCTACAAATATCGCAAATATCTTATTAGCAGGTATTTTATTAGACACAAATAGATTATCAAAAAATGTAACAAGCGATACAATGAGAATAGTAACAAATTTATTAGAATCAGGTGCATCAATGGAAAAAGCAGGGGACTATTTTACTGAAGATTTTAATAGTGATAGAAAAATACAAGAATTAGTTAATGAAACAAAATTTTTAAATTATACAATTGCTATAATTCTAGGAAAAGAAGATAAAGAATATACAAAAGAGGAATTAGCAAAAGCAGCTGATTATTTACTTAAATATAAAGTAGATGCCGCATATTGTATTGGTAATATTGGAGATGGAGTAATATCAATTAGTGCAAGAAGTAAAGATTCAGTAAACGTAGGAAATGTCATGAGAGAATTAGAAGGTGGAGGAAATCAATATTCTGGAGCAACAAAACTAACAGGTACTACTATTGAAGAAGCATCACAAAGATTACGAAAAGTAATATTACCTAATCATTATATAGATAAAAATGTATAAAAAGATAAGTCATCATCATCGACTTATCTTTTCTCTTTTTTTATTAATTTTGCATGAAGTACAACTCTTTCAGAATCATTAAAACATGTTGATAAAGTTAATATAACATCATTTTCATTAACAGTAGTTTCAAAATTATATGCACTTCTATCAATTAGCATTTTAGAAAAATTTAAAAAACTCTCATTACTACTAAAATTTATTTTTAAATAATCACTAGTAGTAGGAATATGATAAATACTAAATACTTGCCATAAACTATTTTCAAATGGAGTAGATAACTTTATAACAAAGTTATCTTTATTATTAAGCCACCCATTAGTAAGAGCGTTTTTTAAAGTTCCAAACATAGTATTATCATAGCGACCATGTGCATAAATAATATTATTTTTATCAGATAAATCTGCTTTATTTCTATAATCAAGAAAAACCCAACCAGCAGAGTTATAAGATTTATCAAATGCATGTGTTAAATAGTAATCATTATTGGTTGTTTGTACAAATGGATAATTAATATTTGTACCATTAATCTGAATCCATCCAGCAGCTTCAGGATTGACTTCTTTTAAATCATAAAAATCTACATTAATTAAATTCATGTTAATATATGCCCAATAAGGATTATATTCTGGTATTTCCTCAGTAGGTTCAATTATTTCTACATTTTCATTATCATTATCAACTAGAGTAATATTAACAAGCTTAGAAATATCATTTAACTGCCTTTTAACATCATCACCATCTTTTTTCCATTCAGCAATATTATATAAAGAATATGCAATATTTATAATACAAATAATGATGACAATAGTAATTACAACATCAATTATTCTAGCTATTATTTTTTTATTAATTTTGTGTTTCATATGCACCTCTATTTTATTATACAATAAATAAAGAAAAATCAAAACACAAAAAGAAGCGCCTCCCCCTGAGAAGGCACTTCATAAAAAGAATAAAAAGGGGTTGGCTAGTGTGATACTAGCGACCAATTCGCCAATTTCGAATTGGTGATTCTTATCTTAATCTAAAGGTCAAATTTTGTCAAGCAAAATATATTTTTTTTTATTTAAATTTACTTTTTTAGATTTTAAATATATATTTAAGTTGAAAAAAAGAAAAGAAAGGAGTATAAAAGTTGAAAACTGGTAGCATTTTATTTGGAATTATCGGAACAGTTGCCATTAGTTTTGCGGTAACAAATATTAGAAATTTAAAAACAAATATAACAATTGACGAATCAAAAGAAACTAAAATTGCTATTAAGGAAGAACCAAAAATTAAAAGAGAAGAATTATATGGTATTTATGTAGTTAAAAATGATAAAAATACTAAGCTTTCATTAAATAATGATGGGACTTATAGTTTAACTATTAATGTTTGTGATAATTATATATCTTTAAATGGAGCTTATGAAATTAGGGACACTAAATTAAAACTTTATAATAGAAATTTTGACTATGATGATTTATTAGAAAATAATGAATTATCTTTTGAACTTATCGATAAAGGGAAAATAAAATCTGAAGAATCATTAATATGCACCCCTCAAGGAACATTGTTTGAAAAATAACAATGTTTTTTCTTTCAAAAAAAAGACAAATATGGTATAATACACAGCAGGAAGTGAGTATTATGGATAGTCTATCTAAAGTAAAAGGAATAGGACCAAAAACAGAATTATTATTCAATAAAATAGGTATTTATAATATAGATGATTTATTATCTCATTATCCATATAGATATGATGTATTAAAAAGGACAGATTTAAAAAATTTAACTGACCCAGAACAAAAAATAGTTATTGATGGTAAAGTAGAAAGTATTCCTTTAGTTATTAGATTTAGAGGAGGAACAAATAAGTTAAATTTTAGACTTAGTACTCAAAGTGGTATGGTTGGAGTTTCAATATTTGGAAGAGCATTTTTAAAACAAAACTTACCAATAGGAGAAAAAATAATAGTAATTGGTAAATATGATTCTTCTAAAAATATAATAACCGCATCAGATATAAAATTTGGTTCTTTAGGAAATCAAGAAAAGATAGAATCAGTCTACCATTCAACTAGTGGATTAACTCAAAAGACTTTAATTAATGCAATTAACAATGCTTTAATGACTTATGGAAATGTCATAAATGATAGCATTCCAACATATCTAATAGAAAAATATAATTTTGTAAATAAGAAGACAGCTTTAAATATTATTCATAATCCACCTAGCTATGACAAATTAAAAGAAGCTAGTTTAAGATTAAAATATGAAGAATTATTTGAATTCATGTTTAAAATAAATTATTTAAGAAATGCTAATAAAAAGAATAATGCAGGAGTAGAAAGAAAAACAGATAAAAATATAGAAGAGTTTATAAAAAAACTTCCATTTGAATTAACTAATGACCAAAAAATTGCATTAGATGAAATAATAAATGATTTAAAAAGTAGTCAAAGAATGAATAGACTTCTTCAAGGTGATGTTGGAAGTGGAAAAACAATTGTTGCTATACTTGCAATGTATTATAACTATCTATGTGGATATCAAAGTGCATTAATGGCACCAACAGAGATATTAGCTGTTCAGCACTATAACAATATGAAAGAATTATTTAAAGACACAGGAGTTGTAATAGAACTTTTAACTGGATCAGTTGTAAAAAAAGAAAAGCAAGTAATTTATAATGATTTAAAAGAAGGAAAAATAAATATAATTATCGGTACTCATGCTTTAATTCAAGAAGAAGTAGAGTATAATAATTTAGGCCTAGTAGTAACAGATGAACAACATAGATTTGGAGTAAATCAAAGATTAAATTTAAAAAATAAAGGAATTAAACCTGATGTTTTATACATGAGTGCCACTCCAATACCAAGAACATATGCTCTAACTATTTATGGTGATATGGATGTATCTATTATTAAAGAAATGCCTAAAGGAAGACTACCTGTTAAAACACAAGTATTTAATAATAAAGAAATGAATGAAGTATATAAATTAATGAATGAAGAATTAGAAAATAAGCATCAAATATATGTAATCGCACCATTAATAGAAGAAAATGAAGAATTAGACTTAACAAATGTTTATACATTAAGAGATAAAATGAATTTAATATTTGGGAATAAGTATAAGATTGATATAGTTCATGGAAAAATGAAACCAAAAGAAAAAGACTTGATAATGGAAGAATTTAAGCAAAATATTGTTAATATATTAATTAGTACTACAGTAATAGAAGTAGGTGTTGATGTATCAAATGCAACAATGATGGTTATATTTGATGCAAATAGATTTGGACTATCAACACTTCATCAATTAAGGGGAAGAGTAGGTAGAAATAGTATTCAATCAAAATGTCTCTTAATAAGCGATAAAGAAGATGAAAAAAGGCTGGAAATTATGGAAACAGTAAACGATGGATTTGTTATAAGTGAAGAAGACTTTAAATTAAGAGGATCAGGAGATTTATTTGGAACTAAACAAAGTGGAGATATGACATTTAAAATAGCAAATTTAAAAAATGATTATAAAATATTAGTACAAGCAAAAAAAGATTCCAAAGAATACTTGGAAAATAAAGAATATGATGAAGATAATTTAAAAAAACGATTAATTAACTCAATAGATTCAAATTAAAAAAAGAAAGTTTAAGAAGTGATTTGAAAAAAATCTACACAGAATAAAAAGAGTGTAGATTTTTATATGGTAAAATTTAGGAAAGGAGAATGTTTATGGCTACAAAAGGATCAACATGAAGGGTTAGTTATTTCGTATTACATGGCTTATTTATTAAAATGCAAATTATTAAAACTGCCAGAAGTAAGAAAGAAAAAGAAAAAGAAAAAGAAAAGCATTGGCAAATATATAACTATCACAAATAATGTGGAGAAATACTTGTATCATCAGTTGGGAAATCTTTAAATAATGATTTTATTGAGTACAATTTAAAATTATTAAATGAGTGCGATTATAAACTAAAAAATACTATATTACATTCAAATCGTGGAGGAATGTATAAAATTGATATATACAAAACAAAAACCGCTGAAATGAATCTAATACCAAGTATGTCAGCACCATTTACTTACACACATAATCCTAGGATAGAAACAATCAACGGTCAGCTTAAAGACTTCATCAAACGTGATAATCCCGTAACGTTAGATGAACTACAAATTGCATTAAACAAATTTGTATACTACAATAATAACATAAAAATCAAAAATAAACTAAAAACTACACCGATAAAATATCGATGTAGTCATAATTAATACTTTTTATTTCGTGTAGAAATTCCTCGATGCACTTCTTATACTTTCTTTTTTTAAGGTGTATAACTAAAAGAGTAAGGAATAGAATTGAAATAAGGACTTTGAATGTCAGGACCTTCCATTAATATGTAGTGAACAATATCATTTTCACCTTGGAAACATAATGCTAAAACAGCCTTAGTTCCTGAACTATTACGTCCATATAATTGATACATATTGGTATTATCTTTATTTATGATATCTTGAGTTAATGAATATCCCAATTCATGAAACTGTTCTTTAAATCTTGGAACAAAATCATCAACCGTACTATTGTATCTAATTGCTAAACTAATAACATAATCGTTATCTTTATCTGAGTATTGAATAACGTTAGAGCCAGCACCACTAGTTAATGGAACCCACTCTCCCGGAACAGTAAGATAACCAAAAGTACTATTACCAATTCTTTTTGTATCGTCTTTATAAGTTGGCTGTGTATCTTTTTGAGTATCTTTTTTACTGCTAGATTTACTAGAAGACATATTCATTAAAATAACAATAAAGATGATAAATAATACAACTACACCACCTATAATAAAGTATTTCTTTAAAGGTGAACCTTTCTGTTCATTCTTATTATAATAAGAATTATATCCATAATTATTGTTATTATAATATTGCTGTTGATTGTCATAATAAGGCTCTTGATTATCATAATATTGTTGTTGATCGTCATAATAAGGCTGTTGATTACTATAATTTGGATCATAATACTCATTATTATATTGTTGATTATTATCAACAAACTTTTTCTTTTTCATTAAGAATCACTCCTACAATATGAATATTACCATAAAAACAAATTGTTTTCTATATTATTTAATAATTAAAAGAAAATTTTACATTAAGTTAATAAAAAAGAGCAATAGCTCTTTAATTTTTTTTGACTTTATTTAAAACTTTTTTAATTTCATTTTCTTTAACATTAGAAATAGTATACCATCCATAATTGGTCATTTCATCATAAGCTTCTGCTTGATTAGTCATTGTATTATCAAGCCCAGCTTTTAGAAGTTCTCTTATATCTTCATTAGAGCTTTCTAATGTTCCATGAACGTATACTTCTACAGTACTTTTTAATATCATTAAATAATTATCCATTAATAATTGATCATTCATTAACATATTCCTCCAATGTATTAACAAGTTCTAATTTAAAAGCAATGTGATCATTTAATTTTTGCTTCATAAATTCTTTTAAATCTTCATTTTGTAAATTATTAATCGTATCAGTAACAATATTGATTATGTTTGATTCATGCTTTATTGCATCTTCTACATAAAGTAATTCTTTTTCTGTCATTTAATTTCCTCCTCAATATTATTATGGATAGAAATAGGAATAATAAACGTAAAAAATAGTAAAAAAAAAGATAATTAAAATCTTTTTCTTTATAATATTTATTTTTTTCTATAAGAGATATTTGATTCTTCATCCATTACAGGTTCTTCAACATAAGAATCTCCGGTTCCAAGTACTTCTCTTGATGTTAAATTGGTTAACATTTCAAATCCCCATTTTGATAATAAACCATATTTTTTATATTGTTCCAACAATGCTAGTCTTGCGAATTGGGCTCTTTCTACATCGTTTGTTGCTTTTTTAATATTTTCTTCGACAGCTGCATGTTCAACTAAAGCTTGTTCATCTGGTGCATATAAAATATTTTCATCAACTTTTTCATTCAAGTTATTTATATTAGGATCCATAATAAATTCACCTCAAACAGCATTTTATCATATATTATTTGCTTTAGCAATATAAACAAAATGACCTTGTCTCACGACAAGGTCTTCAGGGGGTTTTGGTTGAATACACTCTCACACTATATAACCGTAAGAGTGAAACGCATAATGTTTTATCATCATGCAATTTAATAATAATATTATTTCTTTTAAATGTCAATTAGTTTAAGAAAAATTATTTATTAAAAATTATAAGTAAATTTTTGCTAATATGTAAATATAATAAAAAGAATAGTGTAAATAATAATTCATTTTATTGTAAAAAATATACAAATATATTATAATTAAAATGTAGGTTTTGTTGTTTAGGAGGTGTAAATATGGCAAAGAAAAAAACTGTTTTAGCAGGAGTTGGAGCAGCAGCACTTGCTGTAGCATCAGTAGTAACTTTTGGTCTTGTAAAAAAGAAAAATAAAGAAAAAGAAGCAAAAGTAGAAAAAGAATAAGTACTTGAATTAGTACTTTTTTTTTAAATAAAAGTTGGTGAAATTATGGAAATTTTTACTCTCGTATTAATTATTTTAGGGTATTTCTTTAAAAAAACATTATCAAAGATTAAAGGAAGTATTGGAGAAGAAACAGTAAAAAGAGAACTAAATAAATTAAACAATAATTATTTAGTATTAAATGATATAATGCTTTTTTCAGATAATAAAACTCATCAAATAGATCATTTAGTTATATCTGATTTTGGAATTATCGTAATTGAAATGAAAAATTATAGTGGAACAATTATAGGTAATGAACATGATAAAATATGGATACAAAAAGTTGGAAAACAAACTAATAAACTAAACAATCCTATAATTCAAAATCACGGACATATACTTGCATTAAAAGATATAACTAAAGAAAAGGAAAATAAGTTTATTTCAATAATATGTTTTGGAAATAATTCTATTTTAAAAATAAATACAACTACTAAAGTAGTTAAGATAAAAGATTTAAATAAAACAATAAAAGCATATAAAACTAAAAGAATAAATAACAAAGAAGACATTTATAATACAATAAAAAAAGCAAATATAGTAGATAAAAATATAAGAAAAAATCATGTAAAAATGATTAAAAAAGAGCACTAAGTTTTTTTTCTTTTTCTTTTATGATATACTTACTATAGAGGTGAAACTTATGAAAGTATTGCTATATACAGAAATGGAAAAGAAAGTTAGAAAAAGCGGATTAGGAAAAGCAATTGAACATCAAAAGACAGCTTTGACTAATGAAGGTATAGAATGGACAACTAATCCAAATGATGACTATGACATTATGCATATAAATACATGGTTTCTAAAATCTTATAGAATGGCGAAAAAAGCCAAAAAAAATGGTAAAAAAATAGTATATCATGCACATTCAACTGAAGAAGATTATAGAAATGGTTTTATATTTTCTAAAAGTACTTCAAAAATAGTTAAATGGTGGCTTGTAAAATGTTATGGATTAGGAGATGTAATTGTAACTCCAACACCATATTCAAAAAGATTATTAGAAGGATATAAAGGCTTAGAAAAGAAGAAAATTTATGCTATTTCAAATGGAATAGATATGAGTCTATTTGTAAAAGATAAAAAAGCAGGAGAATCTTTTAGAAAAAAATATGGTTATACAAAAGACGATAAAGTCATTATAGGAATTGGACTTTATATTAGAAGAAAAGGAATAGTTGATTTTGTTGAACTTGCAAAAAGATTACCTGAATATAAATTTATTTGGTTTGGATTTAGTTCTTTAAAAGCTGCTACTAGAGATGTCAGAAAAGCAGTTAATACAAGCTTGCCAAATCTAACATGGGCAGGATATGTTGAACAAGAAGAAATTAAAGCAGCAATGTGTGGAGCAGATTTATATCTATTCCCAACGTTAGAAGAAACAGAAGGAATTCCGATAATTGAAGCATGTGCATGCAAACAAAATGCAATAATTCGTGATATTCCAATATTTGAAGGTTGGCTTGAAGATGGTAAGAATGTTTATAAAGCAAAAGATGTTGATGAATTTGAAGAAAAAATAAAAAAATTCTTTGATGGTAAACTTCCTAGTTTAGTAGATAAAGCATATGAAGTTGCAAAAGAAAGAGATATAAAAACTGTAGGAAAACAATTAAAGAAAGTATATGAAGAAGTATTAAAAATGTAAGGAATTTGTCATATGAAGAAAAAATATTATATTTTTAAAATAAATAATAACACTATAGGTGTTTATCCTATTATCTTGTTAGTAGTATGTTGTATTCTTTTCTTCTTAATTTATCGAGAAAATAGTATGAAAATCTTTGACGATAATACTTTGTTATCGTGTGCATTGATTATTCCATATTTAATCTTACATGAATTATTACATAGCTTTGCATATGTTATTCATGGAGCTAAATTTAAAAATATAACCTATGGAATTGTACTTGAAAAAGGAGTAATGTGCTGTTTATGTAAACAAAATATTAAGAGAAAGAACATATTGATTTCACTTTTGTACCCATTTATTCTTATTGGTATTGTCACATTAATAATAGGAATTATTTTTAATATACCAGTTTTGGTAATATTATCTCTTTTAAATATAACTGGATGTGCTGGCGATCTTACAATGTTTTATCATTTAGTAAGAATTAAAAACTTTGAATATTCAGAATTTGATGATCCAACATCTTTTGCATTGTATACAAATGAGAATTTAAGTAGTAGAAAAATGACTGGTCTTGACTATGTAGGTACAAAAGATAAATTAGATATAAAAGATTTTAGAAAATTATACTTATCAAAAAGTAGTATATTACTTTTAATATTTATAGCAATTATTATAATAACTGGATTAATTATAGAATAAATTCTTCTTTTTAGAAGAATTTTTTATTTATATATATGATTTATAAAATTTTATGATATAATTGGTATGATAGAATAATAAGGTGGTGCTCAATATGTTAGAAGAGTTACTAAGTAAATATGACTTAGCTCATAGTTCAATAATTAGTGGTGGTAAAGTAAACTTTAATATTAATTTTCTTTTAGATAATAAAGTTTATATTTCAATTAACAATTTAATTAACAATATAGAGAAAAAAAGTCCTTTTGACTTTAGTAATAATGAAAACTTTATAAATTTTGATTTACCAAAAATATTTCAAAGATTCATATCAAAGAATCCATCATTAAATATTAGAAAGATAATGGCAAATGACTCACAAGGAACTATTGTACTAGAAAGAAAAGATGGAAAAGATAGTTTAGTTGTAAGAAATTGTACAATTAAAATTATGATTTTAATAGATAAATTACTTAGCTCTTATAATAATATAAGTAATGTAGATAAAACAAAACAAGATGCAATTCTATTTACAGAAAGCTCATATAATTATTTTAACAATTATATAAAATATAACATAATATTTGATTATGCAAATTATAGAGTATCATACTTTAAAAGTACTAATAATAAAGTTATAGAAACAAATGTAAAAAAAGCATTTGATGATAATGAAACAAATAATGATAGTAATGATTTATTAATTTTAAATATTGCAAGATATGCATATACTTTTAATACATTAAATAACAATATTTGGGATGAGATAATAGAAAAATATAAAGATAATGAAAAAGTAATTGAAATATGTAATATTTTTAAAAATGAAAAATTTGAAGAATATACTATATATAATAAATCATTATTACTTGCAGAATATGAGAAAGATAATGATATATTATTAAATAATGAAGAGTTAGCAGTTGAAGAAGCATTAGAAGCTTGTAATAAAAATATAAATTATTTTGATGATAGCTATTTGAAGTGGTGGGATGAAAAACAAGAACATTATTCATCAATACTTGATAGAGCTAGAGAAGCAATATGCTTAGAGTTTAAAGACTCATATGGAGTTAATAATAGAAAGAATAAAGAAGATGGGAATATGGAAAAAGAAGATAAAAAAGAAAGTTTAATATCAAAATTTAAAGAAATAAAAAGACAAAAAGAGTCTTTTGCAAATATAATTAATGATCCAATTGTGGGAGATTCTGTTGAGGATGAAGTTGAAAAAATATTCTTAGATGTCAATAATGAAAAAATAAAACTTGATGCTGAAGATCAGGCTAAAAAACTTATACAAGTTGAAGAAGAAAGAAATCAATTAAAGAAAGATGCAGAAGAGTTTGCCAAGATTATATTAAAAAATGAAAAAGAATATAAGAAGATAATAGCAGCATCTGAAGAACAAGCACGAAAAATAATAGATCTAGAAAAAGAAAATGAGAAATTAAAAGTACTTGCAGAAGATAATGCTAAATATATATTAGAAAAACAAAAGCAGATGAGTGAAGAAGAACGATTAAGAGAATACATTAATAACTCACCAGTAAAATCACAAGATATTGATAAAATTAATAATTTATTAAATGCATTATCAGAAGTAAAAGGAATAGATTTTACAGTTAATCACCCAACTACTATGCAAGAAGTGTTGTTTTTAGAAGAAAAAATAATAACATATTTAACCACACATAAAAATATAGTACATGATGAAGATACAATAGTTCCTATTGAAAAAGAAGAAATGAAAGAATCTAAATCTGTAATAGAGTTATTATCAATGATTAGAAATGCATATGTTTCTAGCCATTTCTTTGAAAAAGATGGAAGACATACATTAATTGAAGTTAATCCAGTTGATGAAGATACATATAGAGTAACTTTATATTCAGTAAAAGATGATAGTGAAGATGTTTTAATGGATGCTTTCTTTGAAGAATATCAATTAACTATAGATGTATTAAAGGAAATATGTGATATTTTCTCTACAGATGCCGTTATAGTTGCTAGTAAAATAGATAATATTCCACCAGATAAAGCTGATTATCTAGTAATTGATAATATGGATAATGCTATTAAGTTTATGGATTTCAAAAGAGAAACTATAGAAAAAATAAAAGAATTCTTATAAAAAGCTTTTTAGCTTTTTTTCTTTTTGTTCAATATTTATAACTATTCCAATTAATATCAAATAAGAAATTAAACTTGATCCACCATAACTTATTAAAGGAAAAGTAATACCATTTATAGGTAATAATCCTATCGTCATTGAAATACTTTGTATTTGTTGATAAAAAAATAATGATAATACACCAAAAATTGTATACTTATTTTCAAAGCTTTTTTCTTTTTTTATAGAGTTTAAAATATGTAAATCAAACAATACAATAATAATAAAAAGTATTAAAATACCAATTAATCCAAATAATGATATTAACGAAGTAAATATAAAATCAGTAGAAGATTCAGGATAATATAATGGTATTTTATTATGACCTAAAATACCACTAGAACCAATTACGATAAGTGAATTATTTAGTTGTAAACCAATTTTATTCTTCCAATCAATAATTCTATCAATTCTATAAATAACATTTTTGCCAAAAAGATTAACTAATAATTCTTTATCTATTAAATAAGCTACAACAAAACAAGTAACAAAAATAATAATAATGAATGTAAAGAAATATAACCATTTTTTATCAATACCAGATATGTATATCATAGATAAACTTATAACAAAATATCCTATAATCGCACCAGTATCAGGTTGAAAAAAAGTTAAAATACTAGGAAGCAATAATAAAAAAAATAGAATAGTTAATAATTTAATTTCATTAAAGAAACTAATTTTATCTCTATTTTTAAAGAATAAATGAATAATATAAGAATTAATTAAAATTAAGCTAACTTTCATAAATTCACTAGGTTGAATTGTAATATTGAAAACTCTATACCAAGAAATAGAATTATTTATTTTGCTTCCAAATATAAATAATCCCATAAGCATTATTACATTAAAAATATATATAAATATTGAATAGTTATATAAT
>CAMNJQ010000040.1 GCA_946541575.1 uncultured Clostridium sp.
ATTTTTTGTATTGAAATTACTTAAATCAAGTGTATTTAATTTTGATAATGAATTAAACATATTAGACATATTTGTAACTTTTTCTGTATTAAAGCTTGAAATATTTAATGAAGTTAAACTACTGCATCCATTGAACATATTAGACATATTAGTTACACTCTTTGTATTAAAATTACTTAAATCTAAATCAGTTAGTGAAATACATCCAAAGAACATATTATTCATATCAGTTACTTTTTCTGTATTAAAACTTTTTAAATCTAAACTTGAAATCTTCTTGCAATTATAGAACATATTAGACATATTAGTTACATTAGCAGTATTAAAACTAGTTAAGTTTAATGTTTCAAGATTTGCAAGTCCATTAAACATATTAGACATATTTGTAACATTTTCTGTATTAAAGTTCTTAATTGATAATATTTTTAATGAAGTTGCTCCTGCAAACATATTAGACATATTAGTTACATTTTTTGTATTAAAGTTATCTAAGTTTAATGATTCTAATTTTGAGCAACCATAGAACATGTTAGACATATTTATTACATTTTCAGTATTGAATGATTCTAAATTTATATTTTTTAAAGCAAGGCTTGCATTAAACATATTAGACATATCAGTTACTTTTGATGTATCAAAGCTTGATAGATTTAGATCTGCAAGTACTTTTGTATTATTAAACATATTTGCCATATTAGTAACATTTGATGTATCAAAATTAGATAAATCTAAGTTTGTTATATTATTACATCCAGAAAACATATATGACATATTTATTACACTACTTGTATTTATTTCATCTTTAACAATATTAGAAAGTTTTGAACAATTTGCAAAAAAGTATGATAAATCTGTTACTTTGCTTGTATTCAATCCATTTAAATTAATATTTGTAATATTTGCAAATCCTTGAAACATATGTGAGCTATCTTTATTTAAATATACTGTTTTAGAATCACTATACCAATATATATCAGTACCATCTAACCATAAATAAATAGGCTCTGTTGAATTTGTAGTAGAAACAATATATTCACTTGCTTTATACTTACTGTCTATTGTCTCACTTCTTTGGAATGAAGTTATTAAACTATCAGTTGAAGAATATGTAGTGTTTTTATCATTTGCTAGTTCTTTTATCTTGCTATTAATTGTTTTACCATCAACAAACTCAGAATATTCTTCAATCCACTGTGCATATAGTGTTATTTCTTTTCCAACAACATATGTAATAGAAGTTATTTCTTGACTATCTAGATATTTCTCCCCTGTACCATCTTCTTTTGTGTTCCATGAGTCAAATTTAAATCCATCTTTTTCATATAAATTACTAGTTATTTTTCTTGTTTCATTTAATCCAACTTCTAGTTTATCCATATTTCCAACTCCACCATTTGGATTAAATATAATATAGTATGTATTTTTCTTCCATTGAGCATAAAGGTTTATTTCGCTATTATTAACTGCTGACAAGTCACTTACACTTTGATTGTTTAAATACGTTATACCAGTTCCATCAATTGATGTATTCCATGATACAAATGAATATCCTTCTTTTACAAAAGTATTTGCTAATAAATTACTTGCTTTACCATATATTAGTTCTTGTGTATATGAATCAATAACGTTCCCATTATCAATATTATTAAATTTAATTGTGTATTTAATAGTATTATCAACTGATTCATTATTTTCCTCAATTTGTTGCGAATTTTCTTTTGGTTCAGTTGAATTATTTGAAGTATTAATTGATGAATTATTTGTTTGATTATTAACTACATTTACAGTATTTTTCTTTTTTGGAGTTTCTTTTTTGATATTGTTTTCAATTACTGGGGCTTTAATGTCATCTTCTTCTTGTTTAATTCCTTGATTTTCGTCAATAAAATCATTTAAAGGAACTTCACTTTCAATAATAGTTTCTTTTTCTTCACTATTTGTTTTTTTATCACTTATGCTATTTTTATCACCACGATTTAAATAGTTATTATTTCCCATTGTAGCAAGTTTATCATTACCATTATTGAAAATAAAACTAAATAATGCAAAAAGTAAAATTAAAAGAATTATTACTATAATTATGATTATTAATCTTTTTTTCTTTCTCTCATTCATATTTTATCTCCTATCTTTCTATTGTATTATCATTCAATTATATTTTAACATGTTGATGATAATAATTCCCAATATTTTGACATTTTTTTAGTTTTATTTTCATAATTTTACATAAAAAAAGCTAAATTGATATTTAGCTTTAAAACTCAAGATATTTTATTCCAAGTTTATGATATATATCATAGGCTCTTGGAGTATTTAGGACTCTTGCAATAATTAAATTATATAGTTCATCTACCATTATTATTGATGCAGCTGAAATACATATTATTAAAAAAATTTTTTTATTAATTATTTTTGACATCCAAATGCAAAATGGAACTATCCCATACATTAAAAGTAAAGCAGACATTCCAAAAAATGCAACACTTCTTAAACAAATAAAACCATCAATATTACCAAAATTTAATATTTCAGTATTATAGTCCCATAGTCTTAATCCATCAAATAAATGATATATTATAAATCCTGATATATATTCTAAAATTCCAGTAACTAATGCTGAAATAATTACAACTAAAATGGGTCTTTTCTTAAATTTATATGTAGTAAAAATAATTAAAAAAGACCCTATAGCATAAATATTAATCCAAGGTAAGAAATTACCACCTTGCCAATAAAAATCTTTCATTCCACCATTAAAATAATAAAAAATAAATTCATAAATCCATCCAAACACTCCAGAAATAACAAAGATTAAGCAAAAAATACCAATAATTTGCCATTTTTCAAGTTTAAATTCATCATTCATATATTTATTAAAAAAAATTTTCATATCCACTCCTATTTATTATTTAAAAAATCAAAATAAGCATTTATTAAATCACCATCATGTAAATTAGAAGGTAAATTATTAACATCAAAAAACTTTAAATACTTAGATTCCGAATCCCATTTTAATTCACCAGAATAATTCTTAATTAAAAATAAAACAGTATTATTATAAACTATATCACCATTAGGATACTTCCTCTTTCTAGAATTTCCAGAAACAACACCTACTAAAATTAAATCCTTCTCAAAAACAGATAAATTTGTTTCTTCTTTAACTTCACGAATAATAGTATCTTGAAATCTTTCACCAAGTTCTTGACAACCACCTGGAAGACCCCACTTATCATTATCTGCTCTAGATTGTAGCAATATCCTATTTTTATCATCAACAATGATTGCAGCAGCACCATCTTGCAATAAAACGAACTTATGTTTCAATTCATTCATACACAATCTTGTAAAAACTGGATAGCCAATGATATGACTAAGAGAAACTATCTCCTCATCATTAAGTTTATTAATAATACTCACTAATTCGTCATAAGAGAGTTTTCTAACATCATCACTAGAAAGATTTCTAATATTCTCAAGAATATTATTATTCATATAACCAACACCTCAAAAAATAATTGTCAAATTATTATTAAAAGTAAATTAATTATAACACATATATACCCTATAGTAAATTAATAAAGCATAAGCAACAAAAAATTCACATAAAATTAAATAAAAAAAGAACTATTTCTAGTTCTAATTAAGATCTTTAAGTGTCATTTAAACATTATTAGATTCTCTTCTTATAATATATCAATGTACATACCAAAATAGTAGAATAAATTAAAAACAATACTATACTAGTCCTTATTCCATCAAACGTACTTGGATTAATTATTTCATACTCAACATTAATCTTAATATCCATATCAGGCATTACAAAAGAATACCTTCCATTATTATTTATTATTTCAGTATCTATTATATTTCCTTCTTTATCTGTAAGATAAATACTTTTAACTTGATGATTTTCTTGTTGAACAACATCAAATTCTATTTTATCATCAACATAATATAATTTATCATTAAGATTATCAATATCACCATCAACTTCATATTTTTCTTTTTCTTCTATTTCTAAATCCAATACTACATCCTTATTTGGCATTAAAAAAATATACTTTCCATCTAATTCTTCAATATTTAAATTCAATTCATTCCCATTAAAAAGACATAGGTTTGATACAATGTAATTAACCAGAAAACATTGAAATGAATAAACCTATGTCTATGAATAATTTTATATTAAATTTACTAAATATTGATGATAAAATATTTTTATCTTACCTAAGATTGAAGAAAAATTAATCAAAAAAAAGTAAAGATTTTTATAAATTTAAGGCAATTGTGTTACATCCAAATACAAATCTTCTAGTAAAATGAAACAAGCTTTAAAATTATATAAGGATAATATTAAATATATAGAAAACTCTTTCAAATATGACATTAATAATAGAGTTATTGAAGGAACTAATAATTTAATTAAATGTCTTAAAAGAATTGCTTTTGGTTATAAAAAACATGATCATTTTATAGCTAGAGTATTTTTAATTAAAGGCATTATAAAAGAGTGATTACTTATCTCACTCTTTATAAACAGTTCTTGTATCAAATTTATTGTCTATCAGCACTATTTGACAAAGAACCATTATATTTTTTATTAAGCACATAAAAGATTTTAAATTATCTATCTAGATTCTTTTTTTTATAAATAAATATTCCTATTCCTATATTTAAAATCAAAATCAAAGAGATAATACAAACTTTATCTCCAATACCTAGATTTTTTAATGTATCAGGTATATTAACTATACTATCTGGTACCCATTTTGCTTGTACAATAATATTTTCAAAAGGCATAGTAAATTTATTCTTATCTATACTTATCGTTCCATCACTATTTTTTATAATATCTCCTTTTTCAAATTCAATTATTTTCCCACTATCTGTCATTATTACAATACTTTTTAATTTATAACCTTTTTTAGAAGTTGTTTTAAAATGAATAGTATCATTTCCTAAAGCACTATCTACTACTTCAATTGTACCATTTCCATCCGTTTCTTTTTTTATTAAATAACGCAAATCACTTTCATATATTTCTAAAACTGGACGAATACCGCAGCCTAATTTAGTTGTTGGAGCACAATAAGCAAACCCTGCACCACATAATTTCCCTTGCTCAGCAGTAAAAACAAACATATCACCATAATTATACTTAGTACTATTCCAATAAGTTGTAGAATAAAGCCAGGAATATTCTTTAGGAATATATGGTTTCAAATCTCCAAAATGTACTTCATCAACATATGGACTATTAAGAGTAGCTCTTACCCCATCTCCCCAATCCTTTAATGGTAATCTTTTGTTTGAAATACTTGCTATAATATCATCTAGTTCTGAAATTGGAAGTAAACCTATATTTTGAACGTTCAATCCCGAAATATTATTAATTGTATTCTTGTACTGAAGTAAGTGCCTACTAAATCCAATTGATGAATTATTTTCAAAATCATAGTAATTATCTCTAAATATAATATCAAAATCACTAAAATAAGAATCAGAATCATTAATGAAATTCGTATGAGGATTTGCTTCATTATTACTATTACCATAAAAGATCATATAAACATCACCAATTTGAGGATACAAATAATTTAAATTCTCATCCCAATGAGCACTTTTAGCATTTTCATTTTGTACTATAAAAGCATCAGGTAAAAGTTTTGTATAAAAACAATAACCTGGATCACTGTAGAAAGCATCTGATTTTACTTGACCATGTCTAATAGTAGCTAATTCTGAGCATGTTTGATTATCACTGAGTTTCTCCTTATAGATAGAAACACCAACGTTTAAATTATATTTAGCGATCATTCTAATATAACCATTTTTATTACTTAAAACATAAAAATATTCTGTACCGCATTTAATCTCATCTCCAAGTCTTTTTCCATTACCTTTTATGACTGTACAAGCTCCTTCCCCAATTTTACTAAACTCTGGTTCTACATATACTTCATCCTCAGGAGCATAAAACATATATCTATTATCATCTACTTTATCAACCCTTCTTACATTAATATTATTTCCAGCTTTATCATAAACATAAACATTACTAAAATAATATCCATCATTTGGAAGAGGAGTAAAAAGAATATAATTCCCAGTACTTAAAGGAGAATTACCATGAGAATTAGTTGTAGGAATTTCTAATGTTCCTTTATCAGATTCTTTAACGTGAATATCAAATTTTGATTCTGCAAAAATGTTACAATATTGATTTCCACTCATATACATATAATTTTTGCTATTACTGCAAAAGCCATCAGAAAAAAATGTTGCTTTCTCATTTAATGTTTGTATATATATATAATTACGATTTCCAAAATCAATCATACCCAAAAATGTGTTTTTAAATGGAACCCATTCGTGACTAGTCATATCAATTGCACACGTACCAGAATTAGGAGGGTTACAACTACCAGCAATTTTTATTGTTTTATTTTCAAAAGTATAGCCTTCTTTATTTACTAAATAAACTAAACCAGCAAGCTTTTTTTCATTGTTAATTATATATTCAGTTGTACTATCATAAGTATTCTTATCAAACCAACTTAAATCTCTATATTCTTCCTTATCTAACCAAGTATCTGCATTTACAACAAAAGGCATAAACATAAAAAATAATAAAATTATTAATAAAAATTTTTTCATATTTTTACACTCCTACTCTTTATTATACTTTTACTTTATCATTTTCATATATATTTGTCAAACAATTCATCGTGAAATAAACTTTCAAGCATATAAAGTAAAATATAAAATCATTATTGATTCTTTTTACTTAAGTATTTTGCTCCAAAGTCTTCATTAACTCTTTTCAAACAGAACCATATAATCTCAAACTAAATGAATTAATTATTCCAGTTTTATTATAATTTGCTAAAATACTTTCAATTTTTCTTCCTGTTTCAATTATTTTATATAAATAATTCATTGAATCTTATGAATTTTTTCTTTTTGTTTGAATTAAATCTATTCATATTTCAATTACATCGACTTAACAAAAAACTAGATACTTGACTAAAAAATTATTCATTATAATTTAATTTTTATAAAAAATAAGATATTAATTGTTTATTATGAATTTATCAAATTTATAAACTTTATTTTATCAATTTATAAAGACAATATTAAATTCTTCAAATATTACTTTAACTTTTAAAATATAAAGGCTTATATAAGCAATATTAGTGTTTATAATAGATTTTAAACTACTCCGTAAACAAAAAAAACTAACTATAAATAGTTAGTTATTTCGTATGGTGCGGGTGACAGGAGTTGAACCTGCAAGCCACAAGGCGCTAGATCCTAAGTCTAGTGCGTTTGCCAATTCCGCCACACCCGCTTATATAGTGGTGGACCCTATAGGACTCGAACCTATGACCGCCCGGTTATGAGCCGGATGCTCTAACCAACTGAGCTAAGGGTCCATCGACAAGAATAATAATAACATATTTTAAAATATCATGCAAGAGAAAAACTCTTTTTTTCTTATATTATTTCTATTTGTTCTTTATTTTTATTATAAAATCGTTTAAAATACATGATATAATTTATTAAGAGGTGGTTTTATGGCTAAAAATAATTCAAATAATTGTGTGGTATTACGTCTAAGCGAAAAGACAAGAGAAAAATTATCAAAGTTTTACGAAGATAAAAAACGTGATAAAAAGATACCATATGCTGTTTTTCAAGCTCAAGATGGTGATACTGTAATTACTGTTTACGAATCAGGTAAAGTTATGTTTCAAGGTGTCAGCGCTGATATTGATGCAAATATGTGGGCTGATATAGATGGTGTTGAAAAAATTGATAAAGTAAAAGTTAAAAAAGAAGAAAAAAAATATTATTACTGCTCTTCTATTGGATCAGATGAAGTTGGTACTGGTGATTATTTTGGACCAATTGTTGTCACTAGTTGTTTTGTTTCAAAGGATGATATTCCTTTTATTGAAGAATTAGGAATAAAGGACTCTAAAAAATTAGATGATTCAAAAATTTTAAAGATTGCACCTGAAGTAATAAAAAAAGTTAAGTATAAAAGTTTAATTATGAGTAATAAGGAATATAACGAAAAGTATAGTTCTAGTTATAATATCAATAAGATTAAAGCAATTATGCATAATAAAGTTTTATGGAGAATGGTTCATGAAGAAGATTTGACATATGATTATATAATTGTTGATGAATTCGCACGTGAAGCAAGATATTATGAATATTTGTCAGGTAATCCTGAAATACAAAGAGATATTACTTTTATGACTAAAGCTGAAGATAAAAATTTAGCTGTTGCTTGTGCATCTGTTATTAGTAGATATATATTTATTAAAGAATTTGATAAGTTATGTGACGAGTTACATATTCCACTTGTTAAAGGTGCTGGTGCTGAAGTTGATTCAATTGGAAAAGAAGTCGTAGAAAAATATGGAAAAGAAAAATTAAAAGAAATAGCAAAGTATAATTTTAAGAATACTGAGAGAATTTTAGGAATAATGATATTTTAAAAGAGCTAATGTTTACTACATCAGCTCTTTTATTTTACTTATTTGATTTATTCTACTTTAGTTCCACATTCAGTGCAGAATTTTCCTTTTACTTCTGCTCCACATTCTGGACATTTTTTAGTTTCTTCTTTAACTTCTTCAGTTGCTACTGGTTTTGGTTCTCCACACTCTGGGCAGAATTTTCCAGTAATCATTGTTCCACATTTATGGCATGGTACTCCATCTTTAACAGGTGCTTGCGCTGCTACTGCTGCAACTTGAACATTGTTGTTGTTTGCAAATGGGTCAACTGCATTTGGTGCTGTTGTTCCTTGTTGATTAAATACGCCTTGAGCTGTTCCACCCATCATTCCTCCACTTGCCATGTTCATCATACCTACACCATAAAATCCATTAGCTGCTCCGTTAGCATTATTTGCAGCATCTTGTACTGCGTTTGCATAAGCTCCAACCATAGTTCCTTGTTGCATAAATGAATTTGATGATAATTCATAATTATCGATTTTCTTTTTAGATTCATCATCTATAGTTACTGATTCTACTGCAAATCCAACTAATTGTATTCCTCTTTCACGAATTGGTGCATCAAATACTTTTTGATCCATTGTTTTTTTAATTTCATCAGTATTACTTGGTAATTCAAGTACTGGTACTTTATGAGCACTTGTTCCTAATTCATTTAATACATTTTGGAATGATGCAACTACTTCAGTACGCATTTGTTCAACTAAATCATCTTTTGTAACTACATCAGCAGTTCCAGCATGATTTCTCATAAAAATTGCTGGGTCACTAATTTTAAATGTGTATTTTCCATAACATCTTACTTGTACTCTTAATGGAGTCATTGTTCCAGTCATTTGATTTGGAATTGGATGTGACCAATCTTGGAATGGAATTGGAGTTCCTGTTCCAAATTTATTGTCTTTTATTTCTTTAATATTAAAGAAGAAGACAGCTTGTTCTTTATTTGGTTTTCCACCATAAGTGAAACGAGTCCACATTTCTTTAAATACATCTCCAAATTGTCCTGCAAAGAATGATGGAGAAGTTGATTGATCAAAATTATATGATCCTTCTTCTGCTGTTGCATCTAGAATTGTTCCTGAATCATAAATTACAGCAACTTGTCCTGGTGCAACTATAATTCTACTATCTTTTGTAATTTGACCACTTTTTGTAGTCTTTTTTACCATTAGTGTATCATTTCCCATATCCTCACAACTGATGAGGTCTTTCCATTGATCTCCTAATGTTCCCCCTACTGCTCCTAATGCAGCTCTTATTAATCCCATATTTTCCTCCTATTTATCTATTTTTATTATTAATATAATAAAATATCCTTTTTTTAGAACATACTACTATATGAATTAGTATATCACTATTTTTAATTTCTTCCAATACCTATTTTCTTATTGAACTATATAAGGATTTGTTAATGTCCCCTCTCCATTTATTGAAATATTTCTATTCAGATATATTACTGGATATGCAGCCATTTCACTTTCAACATCTTCAGAAATTATTTTATCTTTTTGTGATTGATTAGTTCCATTGTCTCCAAAATAATATGCGGCATTGTCCCCAGTTGCATATTTACCTTTATCTATGTGCAAATTAATTGTCCATCCTTTATATTCAGATAACCAACTAACACAACTTGATGCATTTAATAAATTATCTTGGCAATGACTAATTAGTGAAGCATTCATATAATCTTCAATCGATAATAGTCCAACATAGTTACTATTCGCATTGATTTGCTCCATTTGTTGACTTTTAACTGTATAATAATCATTTAACGATATTTCATCATTTGCTGAATCGTTTACTGTATAAATTAAAATAGATTCCCAGTATGATTTCATTATTTTACTTTTATCACTAATTTCAGAAAAATACTGAAGATTTAAATTACTTGAAATTGTACTATTATTGAATTCGAGATTGTCTCCTTTTTTATCTCCATCCCATTTTACATTTAAAGGATTACTATAATCAATCAATTTTAAGCTTCCATTTGATTCAACACTTACTATTCTCCATAATTTACCACTATATTGAATATAATTATTTACTGAAGAGCCTTTAAAAACATATTTTTTAGGACTATTTTCAATTTGAAATTCATATAGACCATCTCCTGTAGTTACAACTGATTCTTTTAATTTTTCTGATGCAATTATCCCCATAAAAGAAGGTGTATCACTAACTCCAAGACAAGCATGATATGACGTACTATCGCAAGTTGTAGAACTAGAAGAATGACAGTTTTCCAATTGTATTTCGTCATATATACATTCATTTAATTTATTTTTAATTACATCTCCATAATAATATGTCGTATCTGTTGATGATTTGGAAATATTTAAAATTGCATATAACACTAATGTTATAATTGCTAAGGTACCATAAAGCATTGTAGAAAATGCAAACCCTTTATTATTCAATTTCATAAGTCTCACCTATTTTAATTATACTCTTAATTTTAAATTAATCAAAGATTATTTTTATATATAATTATATATTTACTACCATATTTCTTTTCTTTAATTTTTTCTAGATAATCTATTTCCAAGTATAATGTATCTATTTCACATACTATTAAGCCATTTTTATTTAATAATTTATTTTTAATTATATAGTCTATTATTTCATTAATGCATTCTAATTTATATGGTGGATCTAAGAATATAATATCAAATTTAATATTATTCTCTTGAAAGAATTGTAATGCTTTTTTATAATTCATTTTTAATACTTTTACTTTTTCTTTTATATTTAATTCTTCCGTTATTTTATTTATTAGATTAACACACTTTATATTTATATCATTAAAATAACACATTTGGGCTCCATTACTTAAAGCTTCAAACCCTAAGTTGCCTGTTCCAGCAAATAAATCTAATACATTGGCATCATTTATGTAACTTTGAATCATTCCAAATAAAGATTCTTTAACTCTATCCATTGTAGGCCTTGTACCATCAATATCGTATCCTTTAATTACTCTACCTTTAAATTCTCCACTTATTATTTTCATAAGCATTCTCTCTTTTCTCTTAAACAATTTAATTTTTTATTTATACTTTGAATAAATAAGAATGTATCATTTTCTATTCTTACAAATTCTTTATAATTATTGTTGTTATTAATTTCTTTTTTTAGTTTAAGATAATTATCATCGTAATTAGAAATGGTTTTTATTTTTTCAATTTTAGCAATTAAGTCAGTATCTTTTAATATTTCCTTTTTCAAATACTTCATTTTTATTAAATCTTCATCATTTTCTATTAAATTTGTTATTTCATCTAGTCTATTAATTATATCTATGTTCATATTTATTCCTTATATTTTTAATGATTTTATTTATTTCATTTTCATTTTCATCATATAAATCAATTCTAAATGAATTAAAGCCATAGCTTATATATGATGATAAATCTTCCAACAAATTATAATTTTTAGAATCCAATATATGAGTTATATGTTTTTCGTTTACTAATGGGTATATTTCATTATCATTATCTTTTAAGTAATATTTATTATTGTCACATAAATTACAATGCTTGTTATTCTTATTTATTAACATATTCATAGGGCAATATTTCATTATCATTAACTCAACTCTACCATAAACAAATAATGTTATATCCTCTAAATTAGCTAATTTTTCTAATGTCGTTTTGTTTAATTCTGGTGATAATGTTATATTTTTAACTCCTAGTTCTTTTAGATATTTTATTGTCCATCTATTTGAAACATTTAAATAATAATCAGAATAAACAATATTATTTTTCGCATTATTACCTATTGCTCCTAGTTCTGTTGCCATTAGTTTTTCATTTTTAAAAATTTCTTTATTATCATTTACTCTTTTTGTTCTATAAAAAACATTTTCTTTTTTATATTTCTTATATAAATTATAATCTGCTACTATAACTGTATCTATCTCATTATCTAAACATGCTTTTACTTGTTCTTCGGTTCTTGCAAATACTGATATTTTAAGTTTTTTAATTGAATCATTTCTATAGTTATTCTCTTCTATTTTATTTTTAACTATTTCATATGGAGAGCTATATTCTCTTTTATTTTTTAATTTTTCTATTAGTTCTCTTCTTAATTCATTTAATTCCTTTATTGAGACAAATACATCCTCATCCATATTTAATACAAAATTATCACATTTAAATGGAGTGTTCCCTAATTTAATCAATTGTTCTTGTATTCTTTCTTTTGAAGTATTACAGTTAATTGGTTTTTCTACAACTTTCCCCTGAGATGTAAATATATTTTCTCTATCAGTTATTGTTATTTCAAGTTTTTCACCTACAATTGCTTTACAAGAAATGTCTACTGGAATTTTTCTATCTTCTATTTTATTTATATTTTCTAATAATTCCTTATCTATGGTTTTTCTTACTATTTTTGATTTTTTAATTCCTATTTTATTATCTACTATGGCAATATTTCCTTTTAAGACTTTATTTACAAGTTTTCCATTTTCATCGTAGATTTTATTTAGAATCATTCCTTTATTGTCATCAAAACGTACTCCATCTTCTTGATGTAAATCTTCTAAAAGTTTAATCTTAATAAATTGTTTATTAATACTTATTACATTACCTAGAATTATTCCAATGTGATTTGATGTTTTAATATTCATTATATTTGAAAAAGAATCTGAAAATAAATAACCATTAGTTAACTCTCTATTATATAATTTTTTAATATTATTAATTTCTTCATCTGTAACTTCTATTTTTTTATTTTTATAATATTCATCTATTTTATTACGATAAAGTCTAGTGATGTATCCAACATATTCTTTAGACTTCATTCTTCCTTCTATCTTCAGAGATTTAATGTTCAAGTCTAGTATTTCATTTATATTTTTTATTGTACATAAAGATTTTGTGCTCAATAAATACTTCCCATCTGATTCAACTAATTTATCATTTTCATAAAGTTTGTATGGAAGTCTACAACACCCAACACATTCTCCTCTATTTCCGCTTCTACCCCCATGCATTGAACTAAACAAGCAACATCCAGAATAAGATACACATAAAGCTCCATGAATAAAAACTTCTTTTTCTATATCACATTTTAAACTTTTAATTTCATTTAGTGATAATTCTCTAGCAAGAACTGCTCTTTTTACTCCTAGCCTTTTTAATTCTTCTAAACCTTTATCGTTGTGATTATGAGCTTGTGTTGATGCGTGTATTTCTAAATTTGGAAATTTTTTTCTAACAAGATAAATAAGCCCTAAATCTTGCATTATTAAAGCATCAACATGATTTTCATATAAAAACTCAATATATTTAATTGCTTCATCTAATTCTTCTTCATAACATATTGTATTGACAGTAACATATATTTTAACTCCATATAAGTGACAATATTTTATTGCTTCAATCATTTCATTATTGTCAAAATTAGCTGCAAAATGTCTTGCACCAAATTTTTTACCACCTAGATATACTGCATCTGCTCCATTTTGTACTGCACTTATAAGACATTCCATATTACCTGCTGGGCTTAATAATTCAACTTTACTCATTAAAATCACCAATGTAATTATAACAAATTAAATTAATTTATAATAGATAGAAACGAAGAAATTAGTTCAATCTTATTACTTAAGTCATTTAATTTATCTATACTAGTAATTTTTAGTTCTTTTTTCATTTCATCTATCATTTCATATATATAAGATTCGTTTTCAATTAATTTGTTATACCAATATGAATGATATTTTAAATATTCATATAATAATGGATTTTGTTTAATTTTAAAAAATATATCATTAATCATCTAAATTATCATACTTCTTTTTTGCTTCATATTCTTCATGAGGTTCGTTATTGTTAGAAGAAATGCTCTGAATTATAGATATTGCTTTTTGCATTCCATCTACTATATTTTTAATACTATCTAAATTTACGTTTTTTATTAAGCTTATCAAATCATTAATGCTATTATCATTAATAATATATTTATCCCATACTTCTTTATCTTCACCATATAAGCTATATATTTCAAATAACTCCTGCCATGTAGCATTTTTATTTTTAACATAAGTTATTAGTTTTGGATTTGATCTAACAAATAATTTAAAGTTTTCTTTCAAAAAAAATCACCCTAATTAAAGATATGCTTTAGAGTGATTTTTGATATTTATTTAATTTATTTTTCTTATTTTCTTCATATATTTCTTTGCAACATTCTATTATTTTTAATGTTTCTATTTTCCCTTCTTCATCTATATCTAATGCATTTTTTAATGAAGTTGGAATATTAGCATTTTCTTTTTTGATTCTAATATACCATGAATCAGAACAATTATCATAACATGCATAAAATAATTCTCTCTTCTCTTCTTTGCCATATAGATAGAAATCTATCATAGTATTTTCTTGATTAACATTTATTTCTTCATGAAGTCCATCTTTATCAAAGGCAAATATTTGAAATGATAAATCATCCTTATCTTGTGGGCAATTTAAAATCATATAATCATTTAGAAAAAACTTTTTACTTTTACTATCTTCAACTACTGGTTTCATATGTGAAACGTTTTGTTTTGCTAAATAAATATATGCTAAGTCATCATCATCAATTTTTTCCATAAAACATCTCCTAAATTGCTTGATATGTTAACACATATTATTTTGATAGTCAATAAATACTAATCAGAGTTTAAAAAGTCTTCTATTGTTAATAGTCTATCATCTATTTCTTTCAATGATACTTTTTCTTTTTCTTTTTTTTCTACTTGTACTTCTTCGTTTTTAGTTTCTGGTACATCTACAAGTTTTTCGACTACTATTGTTTTCTTATCTTGATCATCATCTTCATTAATATCAATTATTTCTATGTTTTCATCATTTATTTCACTTTTTATAATATTATTTCTTGTTACTAATTCAGTTACTACAAATGAACTTTGTACTTTTTGTTTTGTAATTGAAGAACCTGTAGAATATCTATCTAAAATAGGAAGTTCTGTAGTTTTTATGTATTCAATGTCATTTCCTTTTAATCCAATTATATTTTTAGAATTCATTACATAAGCTTTTATTACTTTATATGGGTTTGTTTTAACTTCTCTTAAAAGCATTAGCCCTCTTTTAGCTCTTGATGATTTATCAAACTCTGATAATTTAACTCTCTTTCCAGTTCCCTTTTCAGTAATAATTGCTACATGTTCGACTTCATTTTCATTAAATAATGAAATAGAAACGACTTTATCATTTTTTAAATTAATAGATTTAACTCCTGATGCTTTTAATCCAACTAGTGGTATTTCATTTGTTTCAAACCAAAGTCCATATGCATCTTCTGTAGCTATAAATATTTCATTTTTATCAGCCATTACTGCATCAACTACTTTATCTTTTTCTTTTAGTTTCATACAACACATTGGCTTACTATATCTTTGAGTTTTAAATTCTTCAATTGATGTTTTCTTAATCATACCATTTTGTGATGCTATTATAATTTCTTGCTTACTGTCAAAGTTATTTACTGGAATTATTGAAACAACTTCTTCATCTTGATCAAGTTTAACAATATTACTTACATGCTTTCCTGGATCTTTCCATACTGCAACTGGTATAGTGTGTACTGGTATATATAAATAATTACCTAGTGTAGTAAATACTAATACTGTATCTAGTGTATTTAATTCGTATATTCCAATTATATAGTCACCATCTTTTAATTGTGGTGTTTCTCCGTTTGATGACTGATAACTTCTATTTGATGTTCTTTTTATATATCCATCTTTGGTTAGAGTTACTATTACATCTTCTTTTGTTATCATATCAGTTGAATCTATTTTTAAATCTGTTATTTCTTCTTTAATATCAGTTTTTCTTGGTTCTGCAAACTCTTTTTTTACTTGTCTTAATTCATCCTTCATTACAGATTTTAATTCTTCTTCATCACTTAATATTAATTGATATTTACTTACTAACTCATTTAACTCTTTCATTTCTTGTTCTAATAGTTGAACATCTGTGTTAGAAAGTCTATATAATTGTAAAGTTATAATAGCTTCAGCCTGTTCTTCTGTAAATCCAAACTTTATAACTAAGTTTTCCTTTGATTCCTGTCTATTTTTACTTGCCCTAATAGTTGCTATTACTTCATCTAGAATAGATAAACATTTAATCAAACCTTCAACTATATGAAGTCTTGCTTTTGCATGTTCTAAATCAAATTTGGTTCTTCTTATAATTACTTCTTTTTGATGAACTATATATGCATCTAGCATTTCTCTTAGTCCTAGTTGTTTTGGTGCTCTATTGACTATCGCAATTACATTGAAATTATAAGAAATTTGTAATTCAGTGTTTTTTAACAAATAGTTAAGAATTACTTCTTTATTGCAATCTTTTTTTAAATCTATTGCAATTCTTAGTCCTTCTCTATCAGATTCATCTCTTACTTCTAATATTCCATCAATTTTTTTATCTATTCTAATCTCATCTATTTTTCTTACAAGTGCTGCTTTATTTACTTCATAAGGAATTTCTGTAATAATCAATGAAACTTTTCCTTTTGATTCTTCAAAGGAAGTTCTCGATTTAATAAAAATTCTTCCTTTTCCTGTTTCATATGCTTTTCTTATTCCATCTCCACCTTCAACTATACCACCAGTTGGAAAGTCGGGTCCTTTTACTATTGCTAGTAATGTATCTAACTGACAGTTTGGTGAATCTATTCTTTTAATTGTTGCATCAATTACTTCACCTAAATTGTGTGGTGGAATATTTGTTGCAAACCCTGCTGAAATTCCATTAGAACCATTTACTAATAAATTTGGATATCTTGCAGGTAACACAGTTGGTTCCATTATCGTGTCATCGAAGTTTGGAGCAAATTCTACTGTATTTTTTTCTATATCTCGAACTAGTTCATTACTTATTTTAGAAAGTCTAGCTTCAGTGTAACGATATGCGGCAGGTGAATCTCCATCAATTGATCCATTATTTCCATGCATATCAATATATGGCTTTCTTAATTTCCAATCTTGACTCATTCTAACCATTGCATCATAAATTGAAGTATCTCCATGAGGGTGATAATTACCTATTACATCTCCAACAGTCTTTGCACTTTTACGATATGGTTTATCATATGTATTGTGCTCTTTATGCATTGAATAAATAATTCTTCTTTGAACTGGTTTTAATCCATCACGAACATCTGGAATTGCTCTATCTTGTATAATGTATTTAGAATAACTTCCAAAACGTTGTCCCATTATTTCTTCTAAGGCATAATCATATATTATTTCTAATGTCTCTTTCATTTAGTCACCTACTTTGCTTTATTTAATAAGTATTTATATGTATTAATGTATGTTTTATCAATATTATTTTTATCTTGACTAATAAGTACATCTATTATTTTTTTTGTATATTGTATATTTAAACTTTTTTTTACATCTTCATTGCTTTGATCAACTTTTTTATCTTCACTACAGTATTTATCAAATGAATCTTTAAAGTCACTTGGTTTCGCATGTTTTAATACTTTACCATAGATAAATGAAGATTTCTCATCGTCTTTTGAAAAGAAAATACTCTCAAGATCTTTTATATTTAGTCTTCCCTCTTCAAGTAAGTAATATAATGTAACTCCATATTCAGTTATTTCATTAAATCTATTCTCAAGCATTTTGCTTGTTTGTTTGTCTGCTATTAATGCCACTATACTACACACTTCTTTCTATGCTTCTATTTTGTAATCATCTTCTAATGAAAATACAACATTTTCTTCAATCCATTCTTTTCTAGGTTCTACATTATCGCCCATTAAAATACTTACTCTTTTTTCTGCTAACAAAGCATCATCTATTTTTACTCTAATTAATTTTCTTGTAGCTGGATTCATTGTCGTATCTGCTAATTGATCAGCATTCATTTCTCCTAATCCTTTATATCTTTGAATTTCGCACTTTTTACCTTTAGACTTCTCTTGCATTTCTTCTATTGTATATGCATATTCTATATTTTTTCCTGATTGAATTTTAAATAGAGGCGGAAGTGCAATATAAAGTTTTCCTGCTTCTATTAAAGGTCGCATATACCTATAAAAGAAAGTCATAAGTAAGCACTGAATATGTCCTCCATCTTCATCAGCATCACTCATTATTATAACCTTATCATATTCACAATCTTCTATTTCGAAATTTGGTCCATATCCTGCTCCAATAGTATAAATCATTGTATTTATTTCTTCATTTTTAAATATATCATCTAATGATGCTTTCTCTGTATTAATTACTTTTCCACGTAAAGGTAATATTGCTTGGAATCTTCTATCTCTTCCTTGTTTTGCTGAACCTCCTGCTGAATCTCCCTCTACTAAGAATAATTCATTTTTAGCTTTGTTTTTTGTTTGTGCTGGTGATAATTTACCAGATAACGCACGCTCTTTCTTATTATTTGTCTTTCCTTTTCTTGCGTCTTCTCTTGCTTTTCTTGCTGCTTCTCTTGCAACTTTACTTTTTAATGATTTATCAAGAATATCTGTCGCAACTTTTTTATTTTCTTCAAGGAAATATTGTAATTTTTCAGTTACTATTGAATCAACTACATTTCTTGCAATTGGAGTTCCCAATTTTCCTTTTGTTTGACCCTCAAATTGTAATAATGACTCAGGAATTTTAAGGCTTATTATTGCAGTTAGTCCCTCTCTTACGTCACTACCTTCTAGTGAATTATCTTTATTTTTTATATAATTATTGTTTTTTGCATAATCATTAAAAACACGAGTTAAAGCAGTTTTAAATCCAATTTCATGAGAACCTCCATCAGGAGTTTTTACATTATTTACAAATGATACTATATTTTCTTGATAAGTATCTGTATATTGCATTGCAATATCTACTTCAATTCCATCTTTAACTCCTTCAAAAGAAATAACTTTATGTAGTGGTGTTTTATCTTCATTTAAGTATTCAACATACTCTTTTATTCCGTTTTCATAATGGTATTTATTGACTCTTCCACTTTCTTCATCTTTTACTTCAATTGTTAGCCCTTTAATTAAAAATGCTGATTCTTGCATTCTTTCACAAATAGTTGTAAATGAAAAAGTTGTTATAGGAAAAATTGCTCCATCAGGTAAAAATCTAACAGTTGTTCCCGTTTTATTAGTAGTACCAATTTCTTTTAATGGAATATCTACTTTACCGCCATCTTTAAATCTAATAAAATGTTCTTTTTTATCTCTTTTAATTGTTACTTCCATCCACTTTGATAGAGCGTTAACAACTGATGCTCCAACTCCATGAAGCCCTCCAGATACTTTATATCCACCGCTTTCGAATTTACCTCCAGCATGAAGTACAGTATAAATTACTTCTGGAGTACTCATTCCAGATGAATGTTTTCCTGTTGGAACTCCACGTCCATGATCTTCAATACTTACACTTGAATCTTTATGTATAGTAATTCCAATATAATCACCATAACCGTTTATTGCTTCATCGACTGAATTGTCTACTATTTCCCATATTAGATGGTGTAACCCTTTTTTATCAGTTGACCCAATATACATTCCTGGTCTTTTCCTAACAGCTTCTAACCCTTCCAATATTTTTATTGATTCTTCAGTATATGCCATTTTATCAACTCCATAATTTATTATAGCTAAAATAAAGAAAAAATTAAAGTTTTCTTTACATATCTTAACATTAAACGATAAAAAAACAAGCTATTGCTAACTTATTTTCTTTTCTATATAAACTATATCATACATTTTAAAATTAAAGCAAGTTTTTATTTTACCAAATACTTTTTTTCTCTAATAATTTCTTTAGTTGATTTGCTAGTGAATTTTCTTTGTTTACTTGACTTTTATGTCCTAGATATAATGACCTAAATTCTTTATATGATGAAAAAGCTTCCATTATTATTCCACTAGGTATTTCATTTTTATTGTTTAATCCTGCTATAGCACCAACAATTACTTTATTATAATCACATATTTTTGTATCATTATTTTTAGAATTTATCATAGTCATTGCAAAACCATTCTGAACATCTTTTAACTCTTCAACTAGTTTAAATAATAAATCATAAACTAAGTAGTTAGAATAATCTACTTTACCATCAGTTATTTTAGATATTGCACTTATGTTGGTATCATCCCATACAGGAGTTAAAAATTTTTCATCATCTTTTCTTCTAATTCTATATGAAATAAAATACTTAAATGGTGTTTCTCTATCTACATAACCTTCTCTATCTAGGTATTGATCAAGTTCAGTAGGACTTGAAAATAAAGATGTCATTGCATCTATTGTTGAAAGTTGAACTCCTTTAACTCTATCTTGTGAGTATTCCATTGTTTCAAAGTCAAAATAATACCTTGTATTATCTGTCATATCTTCTTTAATTAAATAATATATTCCATTATTTTTAGCCATCTTTATTTTCCCCCTTTAAATGTTTTCATCAAAAAATGATAATTGTTCTGGTGGAATTAGTACTTTTTTCTTTGGCTTATCATTTTCGTTTGTCTTTTCTTGTCTATTTGTAAATCTACAATAATTTAGATATATTGTTCTAAATTCACGATATTTTGATAAATTTTTCTTTAAATCTTGATAGAATCCATATTTATCGTCTCTATATATAGAATCCACCTTATTAAATGTTTCATAACTATTTACTGAAAAGCCAAAATCTTTTTTCATTTGATAAGCTCTTTCATGAGCTCTAAGCCCTACAATTGTATTAACTGTTCTTGGTGACAAATTAATTAATCTTTTTTCATTTTTTAATATCATATCTGTAAAGTTTGAATTTAAGTTTATTATTTCATCATAAACTTCATTAAATAAACCTAAATTCTTTTCATCTTTAAAATTAACTTCTGTTCCGTTTGCAGTAAGTGCAACATGGGCCCAATTTGAATTATTAAATACTGGTGCTAATAGTCTTTCACCTTTAAACTGGTATCTTATATAGATTTTTTTAATTTCGCTATTAATTCCATAACAACTTGCTAATTCTTCTTTATTAGCAAAACTTGAAGTTAAAAAGTCAAATTTTTGTAATGTACTATTTTTTGAATCATCATTATACATCATTACAAAAGTTCCTAATTCGGTATCAAAATAATATCTATTGTTATCATTTGTTTCTAATATTAAACTGTATCTTTTTACTCCTTCACTACTTGCCATACTAATCCCCCTTATTTGGAGTGATATTATATCATGAAACTGGATTAAAATCAATGTCTAGCTTTATTTTTGAATTACTTTTGTAATAATCTAATAGTTTTTCTAAGAATGGATATAGATTGTTTTCTTTCTTATATTTAATTGTTATTCCAAACCTGTATGTATTATTTACTTTAAAAGTACTTCCAATTGATGGACCTAATATCTCAGAACTAGTTAACGATTCTTTTAGTTTATTTGCTATTATATTACTTTCTTTTTTTGCTTCTTCGTAATCATTACTAATTATTTTTAAAGATACTAAATATGTGTAAGGCGGATAATTAAGTTTTTTTCTAAATAGCATCTCTTGTTTAAAAAACAAATTATAATTTTGCGTTTTTGCAAGCTTAATCGAATAGTGATCTGGGTTATAAGTTTGAATTATAACATTTCCACTTCTACTACTTCTACCACTTCTACCTGATACTTGTGACAAAAGTTGAAATGTGTACTCACTACTTCTAAAGTTAGGAATCATAAGAGAAGTATCTGCATTAATAACACCAACTAGAGTAACTAAAGGAAAGTCCAATCCTTTAGCAATCATCTGAGTACCCAAAAGAATATCATATTCATGATTTCTAAATGAATTAATTATTTTTTCATGTGCTCCCTTATAATTTGTTGTATCATAATCCATTCTTATTATTCTTGCTTTAAATAATTTATTTAGTTCTTCCTCTATTTTTTCTGTGCCTACACCTAAATTTTGTATTGCTTTTTCATGACAGTTTGGACATATTTCATGTTTTTTTGTTGCATACCCACAGTAATGGCATCTTTCCATATCACTTGATTTATGATATGTAAGTGTAACATCACAATTAGGGCATTTACTTACATACCCACAAGAAGAACAAGTTATAAATGATGCATATCCTCTTCTATTAAGTAGTAATATTATTTGTTCATTTAGAGATAGTTTTTCATTAATTTTATCAATTAATAATTTTGAAAAATATGATCCTCTATTTTTTTCTTTATTCATATCAACAATGGTTACTTCAGGTAATGGCATTTTATTTGCTCTTGTTTTAAGTTCAATAAGTTTATATTGATTTACTAAAGTTCTTGAATAGCTTTCAAGTGAAGGTGTTGCACTTCCTAAAACCACTTTTGCATTATGGTAGTTAGCCCTTTCAATTGCTATATCTATTGTATTGTATTTTGGCGTTGACTCTTGCTTATAAGTATTTGAATGTTCCTCGTCTATTATTATAATTCCAATATTATTTAATGGTGCAAAAACAGCGCTTCTTGCTCCAATAACTATTTTTACAATTCCTTTGGATATCTTACGATATTCATCATATTTCTCACCTTCAGATAACCTACTATGTAAAATAGCAATTTCATCTTTAAATCTGCATTTAAATCTATTTACCATTTGAGGTGTTAAAGATATTTCAGGAACTAAGACAATAGAAGTTTTATTTTGTTTTATCATATTTTCAATTAATGACATATACACTTCTGTTTTACCACTTCCAGTTACTCCGTGTAACAAAAATACTTTATTATTCATAGATAATACTGAATTAACTGCATTTTCTTGTTCTTCATTTAGGCTATATATCGGATAATCAATTATTTTATTATTTGAATCCAATCTATATTTTTCTATTTTATTTTCTTTTAAAATGCCTTTATCTATTAGAGTTTTGAGTGATGACTTTGATATTAAATTTAAATTTTCTTTTTTATTGTTTCCGTTTTCAATTTCTAATATTATTTTATTTTGCTTTTCATTTAATTTTAAATTATTTAAATCTTCTTTTTTTATATTCAACTCTATTAATTTAACATATGATTTATTTATTGATACATCATTTTTTGCTTTTAATGCTTTTGGAAGCATTGATTGATATGCACTAATTAAAGTACAAAGTGTCTTTTCTTTTATTTTTTTACCTAGTTCTAATAGTTCATCATTTAATATAACATCTTCATCTACGACTTCATAAATATCTCTAAGATTTTCTTTTGTATCATTATTTATATCTACAATAAATCCTTCAAGTTTTTGTTTTCCAAATGGCACTTTTACTCTAATACCAACTTTTATTTTATTTTCTAATTCTTTAGGAACACTATATGAAAAAGTTTTATCTATATTTCTGTTTGATAATTCTACTAATACACTTACATTCATAATAATACCTCTATTTAATATAATAACACTTTTAATTATAAAAAACTAAAAAAGGGTCAAATTTCTTGATCCTTATTTATTTTATCTAAAAAGAAACAAACTGGTTTAAATGTTTTTCTATGCTCATCAATAATTCCATATTTTTCAATTGCTTCTATATGTTTTTTTGTTCCATATCCAGCATTTGTTTTAAAGCCATACATTGGATATTTTTTATCAAGTTCATCCATCATTCTATCTCTAGTAACTTTAGCAATAACACTTGCAGCCGAGATTGTAATACTTTTTAAATCACCCTTTATTATTGAAGTATTTGGAATAGTTGTATCTAATTTCATTGCATCAATCAAAATATGTTCAATTTTACATTTTTGATTACAATTATTTATTGCATCATACATAGCTAATTTAGTTGCTTCATAAATATTTACTTCATCAATTACTTTTTCACTTTTAATTCCAATTCCAATTCCAAGAGCATCTTTCATTATAATATCGTAGAATTTTTCTCTTTGCTTTTTACTTAACTTTTTTGAATCCGTTAATCCTTCTAATGTATAATTAATTGGCAATACTACACATGCAGTAACCACTGGACCAACAAGAGGTCCTCTTCCTACTTCATCTACTCCTGCAATATAAGAAATTCCTTTACTATTTAATTCTTTTTCATATGCTCTATTATCAATATTAATCATAACTATTTAACTAATTTTAATCCTTTTGAAGTCTTCTTTATTAGCATAGATATTTATATTTGGATATTTGAATAAATTATAGTTATAAATTGTTCTACTATTGAAAGTTGAAACAAATAATTTTGATATATCTGAAATATCAAGTTCACTTAAATCTATGTCATTTTCAAATCTTAATTTCAAATCATCGTATTTATTAAATTCTGAAACATATGATATCTTTGCTGTTCTATAATAAGATAATTTTATAATAATTTCTTTTTCAAGTGAATCATCTTCAATTAAATTGATATTATCTAGTTTAGAATTAGAATCTATATAGACATATTGTCCATCATTTAAGGAAAAGTTTTGACTTTTTTCTATCATTTCAAAACCTTTTGGTAAAGATGAATCACGTTTAAATGATTGAATTTCATATCCAAATAAACAAATACTCGCAACTATTGCAAAAGAAAGTATTAATACATAATTTCTATTTACTACTGGTAAAGTATCAAAAAATTTGTTTTGAATATGCTTAAATATAAGCATAAATATTGAGAAAATCAAAGCTACCATTAAAATAGGGCTAACTATAAATGTCCCATCTATTAACATACTAATCATATAAATAAAGACAAATAAAGATAGTGTTGAAAATAATCCAATTACAATTAAATATAGAATTGCAAAAATTTTAAATACTTTATCAATAATTTTAACAACTTTCTTTTTCTTTTTTAAAATTTTTCTTTCTGATTGATATAAATTCTTAAAGTATTGACTTTCTGTAAAAATTTTAAAATGAGAATATAAAAGATAAAGTATTAATAATCCTTTTATAAAATTTAATGATAAAATCCAAATTCCTGATAATATACTTCTTAATGATTTAGCAGAATCATATATCGCTAAAATACCTAAGTCTTTTATTCCATTCAATAGACATATTATTATTTGAATATAAATTAGTAATAAAATACATTTAAAAATCCAAAAGTAAGCATTATTTTTCTTGTCCTTCTTTTTGTTTGGCCTTATAGTATCGTTTATTTTAATTGAAATAAGTTCTAGTATGTCATTTGATGTTATTTTTTGTTTTTCCATAACATATACTCCTCTTATTATTTTTATTATAACAAACATAAAAAATTATTTAAAGATTTTATTTAAAAAAAAAAGAATCTTTGTGATTCTTATTTAAGCATATTTATAAATGAAGCCATTGTGGTTGAATCTTGTATAGGGTATCGTGGTATTTTATATTTATTATCACTTCTGCTTGCTTTTCTATATCCTCCAACAAAAGCAATTTTAAATCCAGCTTCTTTAACTGCTTTTATTGACTTTTCAGTAGATTCATAGAATGGAAAACAAAATGAGTTAATATTATTATCTACTCTTTCAATTGATCTTTTCAAATCGCTTAATAATTCATCATATGAAACACAATTTACTTTTGATCTATATCCACAGCTTTGATTCTCATAATGTAAGTTATGAGTATGGGACTGAACTTCCACATATGGAGAAGCATAATCCTCAAGGTCCCCCCACGCTGTTATTAAAAAAATTGTAGCATTTATTTTATATTGTTCAAGTGCAGGGATTAAATGGTTACCCATTTTTTTGCTTGTTCCATACATTCCATCATCAATAGTTATTAATACTGATTTTTCTGGCACTTCAAGTTCACCATACATCCATTTTGTAAATTCATCCATTGTCAAAGTTGTATATCCATTATCATTTAAATACTGCAATTGTTCTCTAAACTTGTCCATTTTTAAACATATACTTTGGTGACATCCTTCATCCCAAGTCTCATAAAAGAAGTGATAGTTTAATACTGGGATTTTTTGATTTGCAGGTGGCTTTTTTTCTACTACTACTGTTCTTTCAATAGAATTCTTATTTCCGCTTGAATCTTCTACGTTATAAAGCACTTTATATTCACCTGGAGTTTGACTATCAAAATTTGATGTATTAACTTCTATTTTATTACTTAAGTCTCCATCATAATTATCAAGTGATGTAGCTCCTAAATCTTCGTATTTATTTCCTTGAACAAATATTATTTTAGATTTTCCATTTAATTCTATTGAAGGCTTTTCATCATCGATAATTTTTATTATTCTATCTACTTTCTTTTCTTGTTTTTTATACTTAACTGAATAAGTATATTTGTATGTACCTATCTCATTAAAATTTATATTTGTATCTACTTTCACATCTTTTGATAAATCTTCATCTTTATATGATGCAGTAGCTCCCAAATCATTATATTCCTCTTTGTATTTTAAAGTTATTTCTTTATCTCCAATTAAATTAAGTATTAAGTATTTAGAATTTCCGTTAATGTTTTCATATAAATAATTGAATGTTATGACCCCACCTATTAATAAGGCAACAATTAAAACTATAAAAGCAATTTTATATTTTTTTTTCAATTTTCTTTTCTTCAAAGCTATCACCTATTTTATATTTTACCACAAAAAGTAAAACATTTCACTATTTTACTCTATCAAGTGTTATTTCTCCAAAACTTCCATCTTTTAAATCTTTGATTATAGTAAGATATACTTTTTCATAATCACAAATTCCACCCTTTGCATAAATTCCTCTTTTTTTTGCAATATCATCAAAGATAGTTTCTAAATTTAAATTATCAAGTTTGTACCTGTTTTTTAAGTTGTTTGGATACAATTCAAAGAGTTTATTTATTATAAATCTTGCAATATCTTCTAAATCTAGTATTTCTTCTTTTATTGATGAAAGTGCTGCTAAGATATGAGCATTTTCTTGATCTTCTATTTTAGGCCATAAAATTCCAGGAGAATCCATAAGTTCAACATCATTATTAATTCTTATCCAATTTAAATTCTTTGTGACCCCTGGAGTGTTGCCTGTTTGTACAACCTTTTTACCTGCTAATTTGTTAATTAATGTACTCTTACCAACATTAGGGGATCCAACAACAACTACTCGTGCTTTTCTTGGTTTCAATCCTTTTAAAGCTCTTTCATTATTAATACCTTTTAATATTTCTTTAGTTTTATTTAATAATTCATTTGTATTTCCTTTTAATAGATCACATTTTACTATGATATAATCATTATATTTTTCTAAAAGTATATCTGTTTCTTTTTTATCACACATGTCATATTTAGAAACTACTAAAATTTTTGGTTTATCATTTATGATATTATCTATATCTACCACTTTTGAACTTATTGGCATTCTTGCATCAATTACTTCATATACGATATCAATAAGTGGCATTGTTTCTTTAAGCTCTCTTCTTGCTTTCGCCATATGCCCTGGATACCAATTTATATTAGTTTTATTATCCATAGGAATCACTCCATTTCTATATAATTATAGCACAAAAAAGACAAAATTTAGTATAATTCCGTCTTTTTTATATCATTTATATAGTGTTGCAAATAGTAATATTACTATTATTAATAAAGGTTA